>JAYUPJ010000089.1:0-22267 GCA_043760195.1 Sphingomonadales bacterium
GGAATATCGAAGAAGGCGGTTCGCTCTCAATCATCGCCACCGCCTTGATCGACACCGGCAGCCGGATGGACGAGGTTATCTTTGAAGAGTTCAAGGGCACGGGCAACTCCGAAATCGTCTTGGACCGCAAGGTCGCCGACAAGCGCATCTTCCCGGCGCTCGATGTCGGCAAATCCGGAACGCGCAAAGAGGAGCTGCTGGTGGAGACCGACAAGCTCAAGAAAATGTGGGTATTGCGCCGCATCCTGATGCAGATGGGCACGGTCGACGCGATGGAATTCTTGCTCGACAAGATGAAGGATTCCAAGACCAACGAAGATTTCTTCGATTCGATGAACCAATAAGGATCCGTGCCGCGTGATTGTCGAACATGCTTTGTTGCGGATACGCAGCGGACAGGTAGCCGAGTTTGAGGCAGCAATGGCGAAAGCAAAACCGTTGATCGCCTCCTCGCCTGGCTTTATCGACATCGAGGTTCGCTGCGCGTCTGAGGAACCCAGTCTATATTTGTTGCTGGTGAAATGGGCTGACATTGCCAGCCACCGCGATGGATTTCGCCGGTCGGTTCGCTATCAAGAATGGCGGGCATTACTGCATCATTTTTACGATCCAATGCCAGAAGTTAGATATTTCGGAGATTTAGTGTGATTGATTTAGTGTTTTTGGCGACCACGGCGACCACGTCCTTGGGCGGACCCGCCGAGATTTGGGCCAATATCGTCAAGGATTTTTCTAACATCACCGAACCCGCTGCCTTCGCGGTGTTCATGCAGGTTTTGCTGCTTGATCTGGTTCTGGCCGGTGACAATGCCATCGTTGTTGGTGCGCTCGCGGCGGGATTGCCGCCTGAACAGCGCAAAAAAGTCATCTTGATCGGCGTGATCGCTGCACTGGTGCTGCGCGTGATCTTTGCGCTGATGGTCACTTGGCTGCTCGGAGTTACCGGACTTGTGCTGGCGGGCGGGTTGTTGCTGCTGTGGGTCGCGTGGAAAATGTACCGCGATGTGACCCGCTCCGAAGCCACCGAGTCGCCGGGCTCTCCTGAAATAGCAGGCGATGAAAATAGCGGCATCCCTGCGGCCAAAAGCTTTGCCGGTGCGGCCTGGTCGGTTGCCATTGCCGATGTTTCGATGAGCCTGGATAACGTGCTCGGCGTTGCTGGCGCTGCCAAGGACCATCCCGGCATCATGGTCGTCGGGCTGATCTTCGCCGTCGCCCTAATGGGCCTCGCCGCCAATATCATCGCGCAATATATCGAACGCTACCGCTGGATCGCTTGGGTCGGGCTTGCCGTAATCGTTTACGTCGCCGGAAAAATGATCTGGGAAGGCTGGACCGAAGTTCAACCGCTTGTGGCGGCGTTTATCGGGGGGTAGCTTGCCGTAACTCGGTTCGACTCTTTTATGAATCGCTTCGTCTTAACTTTGCCAGATGGTGATTCCCTTGTTCTGCGATCTTATGCTTTAATGCTATAGTATTTCAGGAGAAGCGGAGATGACAGATATTTTGAAGTCGGAGGTTGATGGAAACTACGACTATTTCCAACGGAATCTGAGTAGCTTTCTTGAAGATCATGATGGTGAATATGCCCTGATAAGGAACAAGGCAGTCGTTGAATTTTATGACGGCGCCGGCATCGCCTACCGCGCCGGATTGGCTAAGTTTCCAGATGAAATATTCTCGATTCAAGAAGTGACCGATCAACCTGTCGATTTGGGTTTCATGTCCCTTGCCTTCGGTTAAGGGGCGTGTTGCCAATCGTCAAATTTTGCTGAATGTAGCAATATTGGGATCAAGAAACCCGAATGATTTGACGAGCTTTAGCTGTACAGCTTTATTGGACACCGGGGCGACATCAAGCGGCATAGGCCCTGGGGTCGTAAATGAACTGGCGCTGCGGAGTCATCAGAAAAAGCCGCTGTCCGTTGCGACCGAAATGCGGATGGTCGATTATTATTTATTTCGCGTGGGATTTCACCTAAGCAAAGCTAATGAAAGTTCCAGTTCTCTGCCATTTGTTTTTGCAGAGACGGATGGTTTCAGCTGGAATGAACCTAAGCGTTTCGATGTGATTTTGGGCATGGACGTATTAAGTCAGTGTGATTTCAGTTTGAACCGGACGGGCGATTGGGAATTGGCGTTCGGCTGATGGTTGATGTAGTAAGTAACCTTGCCTGAGCCGCGCCAAAAAAAGAAGGAACTATCGCGCCATGAAAATGAACATAGAAATTGATTGCAGCCCGGAAGAAGCGCGCAAGTTATTGGGCTTGCCCGACGTCACCGAGGCGAATGAGGCGTATGTTGCCGGCATCTCCAAACTGATGACCGGCGCGCCCAATTTGGATCAGCTGCAAGAGCTGGGCAAATCGATCGCGCCAATGGGGCAAATGGGGCTGCAACTGTTTCAGCAATTGATTGAAACGGGCGCAAAGGCTGCCTTTTCGGGCGGATCGTCGAAAGACAAGAAGTAGCCGCCTAATATGTCCGCAGATGATACGATTTTCGCGTTGTCGAGCGGCGCGCCGCCTGCTGCTATCGGCATCATTCGGATCAGCGGGCCTATGGCTTTGGCAGCGGTTGCGCGTTTGGCGGGCCGGACGCCCACAGCGCGGCGTCCCTCGCTGGCCAAATTGCGTGATGCCGGTGGGTTGATATTGGATGAGGCGTTGCTGCTGACGTTTCCGGGGCCGGATAGCGCCACCGGTGAGGATCTGGCCGAGCTGCATTTGCACGGCGGCCGCGCAGTAGTACGCGCGGTTGAGGCCGAATTGGCCGCGATACCCGGGCTGCGAAGGGCTGAGGCGGGGGAGTTTACCCGGCGGGCTTTCCTACATGGCCGAATCGATTTAAACGAAGCGGAAGGCCTCTCCGATTTGTTGGCCGCCGAAACCGAGCATCAACGGCGCGCTGCTGCCAATATGTTCGGGGGTGTGTTCAGCTGCTCGATAGAAAACTGGCGGTCCGAATTGCTGCGAATTTCGGCGTTGACCGAGGCGGAACTGGATTTTTCCGATGAAGATGATGTCGGCGTGCAGAATAATGACGCGATATCAACCTCTTGTGATGCCTTGAATGCTGAGATTGAGCTGATTCTGCAATCGCCATCAGCGGAAAAACTGCGCGATGGCCTGCGCGTTGTACTGGGTGGGCCGCCGAACAGCGGAAAGTCGTCTTTGCTCAATGCCTTGGCCGGGCGCGATGCCGCGATTGTGTCCGACATTGCAGGCACCACTCGCGATGTGATCGAGGTGCCAGTCGCGATAGCGGGCATTCCTTTGATATTCTGCGACACTGCCGGGGTTCGGGAAGATCATCAAGACAGCATCGAAGCCATTGGCATTGAACGGGCGCATGGCGCATTTGCCGGGGCTGACATGATCTTGTGGCTGGGCGCGCAGGGCGAGGGACCCGCACATCCGCACTTGATCGAGATTGACGCGATGGCCGATTTGTTTGAACGCCCGTTGAAAACGAATGATAGCGTCAGGCTGTCTGCGATGTCAGGCGATGGCGTCGCCGAGCTGCTGGAGCAGATTGCGGCGCGGACCAAATTGATGCTTCCCCCTGTGGATGGATATGCGGTGAATGCGCGGCAGCGCGGCTTTCTGGCGGATGCTACGGCGGCCTTGGGCGATGCCAGTGCTGCCGAGGACTGGCTCATTGTTGCCGAACATCTGCGGTTGGCACGGCTGGCATTGGACGCCCTGACGGGCCGGGCGCACACCGAGGATTTGCTGGATAACTTGTTCGCGCGCTTTTGTGTCGGCAAGTAGGGTTGCGTCGATAAATAAGCCCCATGTTTCACGTGAAACATCGCAGTCTCTTTGACCCTTTGCCTTGCTTAGGCTATGGGCGCTGGCATGAAGGATGATTTCGACATTATCGTAGTTGGCGGAGGCCATGCAGGCTGTGAGGCTGCGGCGGTTGCGGCGCGAATGGGTGCGCGTGTGGCGTTGGTTAGCTTTGACAAGGCCACAATAGGAGCCATGTCGTGCAATCCGGCGATTGGCGGTCTGGGCAAAGGTCACTTGGTGCGTGAGGTTGATGCGTTTGACGGCATCATTGCGCGCGCCTCCGATGACGCCGCGATCCATTACCGGATGCTCAATGCATCCAAGGGTGCGGCGGTCCAAGGCCCGCGCGTGCAGGCCGACAGATTGCTATTTCGCGCATCGATCCAGCGCCAGCTGGCGGCAACCGCGAATTTGACGATATTGGAGGGTGAGGCCGCGGCGTTGCGGTTTGCGCTGGGCAGCGCGTCGCAAATCGCTGGGCTGACGTTGGCGGATGGGAGCGATATCTCGGCCCAGGCTGTGATATTGGCTACAGGCACATTCCTGGGCGGCAAGCTGTTTCGCGGCGAAGAGCGACTGAAGGGGGGACGCATTGGCGAATCATCCGCGTTAAAGCTGGCACAGCAAATTCGCGGATCGGGGCTACCAATGGCGCGGCTGAAAACCGGCACGCCGCCGCGCCTTGACGGGCGGACGATCAACTGGGCCGTGCTTGAAGAACAGGCGTCCGATGGTCAGGATTGGACGATGTCGGCGATGACGGCGCGGCGTTCCGTGCCGCAGCTGTTTTGTGCGATGACCCGCACCAATGCGAACAGCCATGATATTATCCGTTCCGGTCTGGACCGGTCGCCATTGTTTGGCGGCGACATTCAGGGGCAGGGGCCGCGTTATTGTCCGTCGATCGAAGACAAGATTTTCCGCTTTGGTGACCGCGATGGCCATCAAGTTTTTCTGGAGCCAGAGGGGCTATCGAGCCATTTGGTATATCCCAATGGAATCTCGACATCCCTGCCCACCGACATTCAAGCGGCGATGGTCCGGTCGATGGCCGGACTGGAAGCATGCGAAATCCTCATTCCGGGCTATGCCGTTGAGTATGACCATATCGATCCGCGCGCGCTTGACCGGACATTGGCGGTGCGCGGTTTTGATGGGCTGTATTGCGCCGGACAGATAAACGGCACGACCGGATATGAGGAGGCGTCGGCGCAAGGCTTGGTTGCCGGGATGGGAGCCGCCGCCCGCGCCCTTGGCCGTGATATGCCCGCGCTTGACCGCGCCAACAGTTACATTGCGGTGATGGTTGACGATCTGGTGTTGCAGGGCGTGACCGAGCCTTACAGGATGCTCACGGCGCGCGCCGAATACCGGTTGCGGCTGCGCGCTGATAATGCCCCGACGCGGTTGACGGCGATGGCCATAGAGGCCGGCACAGTTGGTCCGGAACGCCGCGCCGCTCACTTGGCGCGCGCGCAGCAAATGGCGCAATTGCACGAGCAGATGTCCGAGCAGGTCAGCGCCGACGCACTGCTAAAGGCGGGCCTCTCGGTGAAGCGCGATGCTGGGCGGATGTCGATATTTGAATGGCTGCGGTTTCCCAGCTTGGAGCTTGCCAGCTTGCTGGATGTTTCACGTGAAACATCGGATTACCCCGCCGAGCTGGTTGCCGAGCTTGAGCAAGATGGCCGTTACGCGCCGTATCTTGAGCGGCAGGAGAACGAGATCAAAGATCTGGTTGCCAATGAGCGGATCAAATTGCCAGCGTCGATGGTGTATAAGTCGATTGCCGGACTGTCGAACGAAATGGTCGAGCGGCTCACCACAGCGCAGCCCGAGTCGTTGGCGGCGGCGGCGCGGGTGCGGGGGATCACGCCAGCGGCATTGGCGGCGATATTGGTACACGCCAAGCGCGCCGATCAACAAAGATCGCGGGCGGCGTGACCGAAGACGAAGCCAAGCACTGGCTGCGCGAAACGCTGAATGTTTCACGTGAAACAATGGAGCGGCTGGAGCAATTCGCCGCCTTTCTGACGCGCGAGGCCGCCAGTCAGAACTTGGTCTCGGCCTCGACGCTCGATCATATTTGGGCACGGCATATCGCCGACAGTGCCCAATTGTTGCGGTTGCTTCCTGGTGATGGCTGGCAGTGGAGCAATTGGCTCGATCTTGGTTCTGGCGCTGGATTTCCTGGCATTGTCGTCGCCATATTGACGGGCAAGCCAGTGACATTGCTCGAATCGCGGGCGCGGCGGATCGAATATCTGTGCCGCGCGATTGAAATGCTCGATTTGGAAAAAAATGTTGATGTCGCCGGAACGACGCTGGAAAAGATGAAAACAGCGCAATATGCGGTGATTAGCGCCCGCGCCTTTGCTCCCTTGCCGCGTTTGTTGACCGGCGCGGCGCGATTTTCCACAGAAAATACATACTGGTTGTTACCAAAGGGCAGAAATGCAGCTAGGGAACTGATGGAAGCACAAGAAAATTGGGATTTGGATTTCCACGTGGAACCCAGCATAACCGATGCGGATGCTGGAATTTTGGTTGGAAAGCTAAGTTTCGGGCGCAGCAACCGGGTATAAAATAGGCGAAAAGATGATTCGAATAGCCATTGCAAATCAAAAGGGCGGGGTTGGCAAGACGACAACGGCCATCAATATGGCAACGGCGATGGCGGCGAGTGGTTGGCGCTGTTTGCTGATCGACCTTGATCCGCAGGGCAATGCATCGACCGGCCTCGGCATAACGCAAGCACAGCGCGTCCGTAGCAGTTATGAATTGTTGTTTGGCGAGGTTAGCCTTGAAGAAGCGGCGATCCCGACGATCATTCCTGGCCTAGATATCATACCAGCAACCGTTGATTTATCGGGGGCGGAGGTTGAACTTGTGGAGTTTGACGATCGCACGCACCGGTTGAAAAAGGCGTTTGAACGCGCCGATTGTGCTTGGGATATCTGCCTGATTGATTGCCCGCCATCATTGGGATTGCTGACCATCAACGCGCTGGTCGCAGTCGGATCAATCATCGTTCCGCTGCAATGCGAGTTTTTCGCGCTGGAAGGATTGAGCCATTTGTTGCAGACGGTTGACCGCATTCAGAAACGCTTTAACCCAGATTTGGCGATCATGGGTGTTGCCCTGACCATGTATGACCGGCGTAATAGGCTGACCGATCAAGTGGCGCAAGACGTGCGCAGCTGTCTGGCCGGATTGGTGTTTGATACCGTTATTCCGCGCAATGTGCGCTTGTCCGAGGCACCGAGCCACGGTCTACCGGCGCTGGTTTATGATCATCGCTGCAGCGGATCAGAGGCGTATATGGCCTTGGCCCGCGAATTGATATTGCGTCTACCCAAGAAAGAGGAGCTTGCCGCATGACTGGGCCCAGCAACGATCCCGTTCCGGAAAAGAGCCTGATTAGAAAGAAAATGGGCTTGGGCCGAGGCCTTGACGCGCTTTTGGGTGAGGCGGTTCGCGGCGATCCGATTGAGGTTGGCGATGATGCTCCGCTTAGCTCCAACAATATCGCGCGCGCGGTTGCCGCCGGTATTGCCACGATCGCCGTGGCAGATATTCAGCCCAACCCCAATCAGCCACGTAGATATTTCGCCGAAGAAGCGATTGAAGAATTGGCACAAAGCCTGAAACGCCATGGCGTGATCCAACCGATTGTGGTCCGTCCGCACAATGGCGCGTATCAAATTGTCGCGGGTGAACGCCGCTGGCGTGCGGCGCAGCGCGCGCAAATTCACAGCATTCCGGCGATAGTCCGCGATTTTGATGATTCCGAAACACTTGAAATTGCGCTGATCGAGAATATCCAACGGCAAGATCTTAATCCGATTGAAGAGGCCGAAGCTTACCGAAAGCTGTGTGACGAGTTCGGGCACAGCCAAGCGGCACTGGCCGCGATTGTCGAGAAATCGCGCAGCCATGTTGCCAATATGATGCGGCTGTTGGATTTGCCAGTGCTGCTGCGCGATCTGGTGGTCGAAGGTAAGCTGCAAATGGGGCATGCCCGCGCGTTGTTAAGCAGCCCGGATGCTGTCGTGTTGGCTGCGGTTGTTGTCAAAAAAGGGCTCTCTGTTCGTGCTACCGAAGCTTTGGTGCGGCGGAACAAGCAGGGTGGGACGGGGGCGGCGCCTGCTCGCTTCGGGACTGGAGCTGGCACAGATTCGGTTGATGCCGACATCCGCGCTGTTGAAACGCATTTGGGCGACCTGTTGGGCTTGAAGGTCCGAATCGAACAAAAGGCAGGCGACAATAAGGGCTCGGTCACTTTCACTTATGGCAGCCTCGACCAACTCGATATGCTCTGCCAACGCCTCACTGGCGAGAAGTTCTAACCTCACCCGCGCCCGCGTTTTGGCCGCCGATGAGCGCGTCTGATGAATGGAAGATTCATTTTTAACCGGTGCAATGCCATGTCCGTTAAAGTTAGAGTGTTGATTCATAAGCATTTCATTGAATAATCGCTAACGCGCGTTAACCAATCCGATTTGCGGAAACTTATGATTCGTTCGTCATAAGGGGCCATGGATGCTGTGGGGCATTCCTAATTGCATTGAATGGATAAGGACCAAAACATGTTGAACAAAATGAAAATCGCATTTGCCGGTACCGTTGTAGCAGCAGCTATGTTCTCGAGCGCAGCCCAAGCTGCGACTGCTGACGCGACTGCCGAAATCGTCACCGCGGCAACTTTGACAAACACAACTGACCTGAACTTCGGCTCGGTCGCCATCGGCGCAGCCGGCGGATCAGTCGTTGTCGCCGCCAATGCAGGTGGTGCACGAGTATGTACAACAGTCATCTGCATCGGTACGGTATCAAGCAGCGCTGATTTCGCAATTGGCGGCGCAGCAGGCGCGACTGTTGGTCTGGCAATCACAGACAACACCATCACTTTGACTGGCCCAACCGCAGCCAACACAATGGGCGCAACTTTGGCTCTTTCAAACGCTACTAGCGTTGTTGGCAACACTGAATTTGTTGGCGGCACATTGGCAGTTGTTGGCACCGAAGTCGCTGGCACTTACACTGGCAGCTTTGAAGTAACTGCAACATATCAGTAAAAACGTCTGACCAGCGCGTTCTTGCGACGCGATTGTCAGTAAAATCCAAAAACGCCCTCCGCACGGTTCTTCGTTCGGAGGGCTTTTTGTATCTTTGCACCACAGGTTAGCAGGTTGGTAACCATATTCTGCCAAGGTCGTCATGTAAAAATTGTTTGGCCGGGTTCAGCTCGTGGCCAGGCCAGTTATCTTGTGGATAGGATTAATGATGTTGCGAATAGATCAAAAGTCGTCCGGGCGCGTTGGTGTTTTGGCCGCCTCTATGTTGGCGGCTACGATGTTCTGTATTGCGCCAGCAAACGCAGGGGTTGGAGATTTGTTGGTGGCCCCGACTCGCGTTGTGTTTGAAGGATCGCGGGGTACCGAGGTCATCTTGAATAATATCGGGTCCGAGGTAGCAACCTATCGCATCTCGCTGGAACTGCGCCGCATGAACGCAGACGGCGAGCTGCAGGAAGTTTCAGAGGCAGACGCGACAGCGAATGAAAAACTGGCGCTCAGCCTGATCCGCTTTGCGCCCAAACGGGTGACTTTAACGCCCGATCAACCGCAATCAATCCGGGTCGGATTGCAGCCAGAGCCGATGGCCGCGCTGATTGATGGCGAATACCGGGTGCATATGCTGTTTCGCGCTATTCCCAAGGCTGAAGCCCCTCGCTCGGACGAAGAAAAAGTCGAGGGTGTACAAATTAAAATCACGCCGATTTATGGGGTCACCATCCCGCTGATCATCCGCAAAGGCAAGCTGGATGCCAAGGCGGCAATCGCAAACCCCCGGATGATCCAAGACAATGGCCGTTCGATGCTGGCGTTTGATATGACCCGGCAGGGCGACAAATCTGTCTATGGCAATGTTGTTGTATTAAAGGCCGGAGTATCTGAACCTTTGTGGACATCAAAAGGCATCGCCATTTATCCGGAAACCGACGCGCGCAAAGTTATCTTGCCGTTAAGCGACGAGGCTGCGGCGCAATTGCATGGCCCGATCACCGTCGCGTACCATCAGACAGCCGAAGCGGGCGGCGGGCTTATCGCTGAAACGAAAGCCGTGTTGCCGTAAGGGGCATAAGCGACAGCTGAATTTCTGCCGATGGCGAAAATTTTTCATCTTTTACGAAAGGCGCTCACCATAGCGTCGGTTGCAGCTGGAGCCATCTTGGTTCCGGCTGCGCCGTCGTTTGCAGCCGAGTGGACTGCGAATGATGATGATTCGCTGTTGCTCGACGTGAAATCCGGAAAATGGCGGGTCGGCGACGGTGTTCGAGGCTATCAAATACCCGGCGGTGTATGTGTGGATTTGGCCGACACGATCATGGCGCTGGATTTGCCCGTGCGCCTGGATAAGAAGTCGCGCCGCGCAACAGGCTGGTTGTTTGCGGAAAACCGGACGATCACAATCGACCGTGACCAAGGTATAGTACAAATCGTGAACAAGTCCAGCGCGCTTGCGGCCAGCGATATCTATGATACGCCAGAGGGCTGGTGCGTCAATTCCAAGGCGCTTGCCAATTGGCTGGCGATTGAGGTCGTACCCGACCTTTCGAATTCGCTGCTGGTGTTGAAATCCGAGGCGAAGTTGCCCTTTGAACTGGCCGAAGAGCGCAAGGAACGCGCCGGAAAGTTCAAACCAAAGGTCATGTTCGATCTTTCAAAGATGCCGCAAGGGGGCGAGGCGTATCAATTATGGCGGACGCCTTCTGTCGACGTCGTGGCGTCAACCGGTGTCCAGAAAAACAAATTGCGCGGCGCAACTTTTGATGCGCGCTACGAAATTTACGCGAGCGGCGAGATTGCCGGAGCATCTTTCGATGCGCGGCTGTCGTCAAACCGGTCTGCTATTCCCGAAACACTGCGGGTGCGTGCCTATCGCACCGACCCGAACGCAAAGTTGCTGGGGCCATTGAAGGCGACGCACTTCGCAATCGGTGATGTGTCATCTGAATCGACATCATTGGGCGCGACCAACAGCATCGGCAGAGGCGTTTACCTGACCAACAGGCCAATAGAGCGTCCCGAGAATTTTGACCGGACCAGTTTTCGCGGCGAATTGCCCGACGGCTGGGATGCCGAGCTGTACCGCAACGATCAGCTGATCGGATTCGCACAAAGCCGGGGTGACGGACGGTATGAATTTTTGGATATACCGTTGTTGTTCGGTCAAAACCGGATGGAAGTGGTGCTCTATGGTCCGCAAGGTCAAATCCGGCGCGACGTGCGGATGATCGCGGTCGGGCTCGATTCCATTCCGCCGCGAGAGACCTATTACTGGGCCGGGGTGTTGGATGGCGGCCGCGACTTGATCGATTTTGGCGGACGAAATCAACTTGGATATGAAGGGATCAGGGGCGGGTTCGGGTTGGAACGCGGCCTGAACGCCCGCACCTCGATTGCCGCATCGTTCAGCAGCGTTGCATTCGCGGGTGCCAGACGTAATTTCGTCGAAGCCGCCATCCGCCGTTCGCTGGGGCCTGCGCTGGCCGAATTGACCGGCGCAACCGATCTATCCGGCGGCTTCGCTGCCCGGCTGCAAGCATTGGGCCAGCTCGGTGAAACGCGGTTCAGCTTTGAAGCGGTCAAACTGCAAAACGGCTATCGATCCGAGAGATATACCGAGGACCTAACGCGCTTGTTTGCCATGTCCATCGACCAAAATATCAAACTGGGAAAGACCAGCATCCCGATCCGGTTGGAGGCATTGCATCAAAAGTATAAAGGCGGCAAAGAAACGCTTGAAGCGTCGGCAAATACATCATTTAATATCAATAGGTTAGGAGTTTCCACCGGAATATCATGGCATTCCCGAAAACATGCCTTTGGCGGCGGCGCACCGACGGACATCGAAGCGTCCCTGCGGCTAAGCGGGCGGCTAGGGCGCGTCCGGCTTCGCGGTGAGACGCGCTACACACTGACCAATGATAAAGGATTTCGCGATTCAACACTCACCGCCGAATTGCGAACTTTGGACAAGTCGGAATGGCGCGCCGATATGGGATATACCCCGCAATCGTCGCGCGGGCGGCTCGCTTTGGGCTATACCCGCAAGTTCAAGAAATTTGCATTGACCGGTCAGATCGAGGGCGCAACCGATGGCGGTATCGCCGCTGGATTGAACTTGGCATTTGGCTTTGGCCCGGATCCGCGCGGAGGTATCCGCGTGACATCGGACAAGCTGGCTTCGATGGGGCAGGCGCTGGCGATTGTGTATCATGACCGCAATGGCGACGGCATTCGGCAAGCGGACGAGCCCACGGAAAAAGAAGTTGAAATTACAGCAGGGGCAAGCGGCCAAGGGCCACCGACGGACGAAACAGGATCCAGCTTCATCGATAATCTGCAACCTTTCAAGGCGATATTGATCGGCATTGACGCATCGACATTGCCTGATCCATTTGTTCAGCCCGCCCAGCCAGGCGTCGTCATAACGCCGCGGCCCGGTATCTCGCAAATCGTCGAATTGGCGCTGGTGTCGGCGGGCGAAATTGGCGGAACTCTGCAACGCGACGATGGCAAGCCGCTGACGGGTGTTGACATTGAACTGCTCGATCAAAAGGGCAATGTCATCAAAATCACGCGCAGCGAATATGACGGGTATTTTCTGTTTGAAAGCGTTCCTTATGGCCGTTACAATTTGCGCGTTGCCGCGCTTGCCGCCAATATAACCGGCATTGATGCGCGGATCGGGCAGATCGCCGAACTGTCGAATGCAAACCCTGTGGCCGAAATGGGTATTGTGACAGCGAAAGCAGCGGTCCGCATTGCGGAGGCGGGACAGGCGGGGCAGGCGGGAAAATAATTTCTTGCGCCGTAACCGATATGTTACGATCACTGAATGACACGATGCCGCACAGGATACGCTGCATCGCTAAGGTACGCGCTGATGATCAAGACACCGCCGGCTCATCAAAACGATTTGTCCGTTCCCCGGCCCGGTGAACTGGTCAAACGCCACCGGCTCTCGGTCCGTGTCTGGCACTGGATCAACGCCGTAACATTGCTGGTGCTATTGATGAGCGGTCTGATGATCTTCAACGCCCATCCGCGCCTGTATTGGGGGCAATATGGCGCGGCCACCGATGCCGCGTGGCTGGAAATTGGCGCAGATCAGGGCAAAGGATATTTGCAGATCGGCAAAGTCAAAACCAATACGGCGGGGGTTTTGGGCAGCTACACTGACAGTGACGGCGCAGCCAAACAACGCGCGTTTCCCTATTGGGCCACGATCCCGTCCGGCTATAATCTGTCGGCGGCGCGGCTTTGGCACTTTGCCTTTGCCTGGATATTGTCGGTGGCCTTGCTCTTTTTTATCGGCCGGTCGCTGTGGAATGGCCATATTGCCAAGGACTTACATATCAATCGGGCGGAATGGTCGCCCCGGCATATTTGGCACGATATCAAAGACCATGCCCGGCTCCGTTTTCCGCAAGGCGCGGCGGCGCTGAAGTATAACATATTGCAAAAGCTTAGTTATATCGGCGTTATATTTGTGTTGATACCGCTGATGATCTTTACCGGATTGACGATGTCGCCGGGGATGAACGCGGCTTGGCCGTGGTTGACGGAGCTATTCGGCGGCAGGCAATCGGCGCGCTCGGTTCATTTTATTTGCACCTTTTTGCTGGTCACATTTTTCTTTGTACACATGGTGATGGTATTGCTCGCGGGTCCATTCAACGAAGTTCGTTCGATCATTACCGGCTATTTCCGGCTGCCCGGCAATCGCCAGAACGGTGCTGCGAACCAGCCCGAACAGCCCGCAGAGGAGCCAGCCGGATGACTGAAAAATACCCGGTCCATTTACCGCGCCGCAATATGTTGCAGGGCATGGCGGCGGGAGCAGGCGGATTGCTGCTGACGGGATGCGACGCGATGGGGGAAAGCGGGCCATTTCGCGCGGCCTTGAAAGGCGCAGAAACGCTCAACTTGACGGCGCAGCGATTGATTACCGACCGCAGCGCGTTGGCGCGTGAGTTTTCCGCCGCAGATATGTCGCCAACGTTCAAGGCAAACGGATCGGTCACTGGCGATACGCCGGAATATCGCCAGCATTTGGCAGAGGGTTTTGCCAACTGGCGGTTGAAAATCGACGGTCTGGTTTCCAACCCGCTTGCCATATCATTGGCGCAGCTTCGCGCTATGCCATCACGCGAACAGATAACCCGGCATGATTGCGTCGAAGGCTGGAGCGCGATTGGCAAATGGCGCGGCACGCCGCTGCGGCTATTGTTACAACAGGCCGGATTGTCGGCAAAGGCGCGCTATCTGGTTTTTCATTGCGCCGACAAGTTTGGCTCGCTTCCTTATTATGAATCGATCGATTTGATCGACGGCTTTCATCCGCAGACGATATTGGCGTGGAGTATGAACGGCGGCGCCTTGCCCGAACGGCATGGCGCGCCGCTGCGCCTGCGTGTTGAACGCCAACTGGGATACAAGCATGCCAAGTTTGTGATGCGGATTGAGGCCACCGACGGCCTTGCCAAATTTGGTCAGGGCAAGGGCGGCTATTGGGAAGATTTCGCGGATTATCAATGGTATGCGGGTATTTAGAGGAGTTACTAGCCAAATCGGAACATCCCGGCGCGCGAAATTTGCCCCATCTGCTTGCATTGACATGATTTCCGCAAGTGCCTTTGGATATGATTGCGGTTGCAACTCACTTCACCTCACAGATAAAATCGCTATAGCGTCGAGTGATGATCTGCGCCGACACTCCGTTCGTTTTGCTCGATGATGCCCGCGTGGTTGGTGCGTCTGCGGCGCGGCTTTACTGCGCGCCGGCCGAACAACTGGTCGCACGCAGCCTAGCCGAAGTACCAGAATTTCTGGCCGCCGCGCGCCGCGCCCAGCTCAGCGGTAAATATGTTGCCGGGTATTTGGCCTATGAGGCAGGATTGGCCTTGGAAAAGGGGCTGACCTTGACGCATGGCGGCAGTAATGGCGGCGGTGATAGCGATGGTGACCATGGCGGCGGCCCGCTCGCGTGGTTCGGTATATTCGATGGCTTCACGGAAATTGATTGCAATGCCGTGCCATCATTGTTGCCCGATCCAGCGGGTGCCTGGCTCTCGCCTATTCGTCCGGGGATCGAACAAAGCGCCTATGCCAACGCATTTGAGGCGGTGCAAAACTACATTAGCGCAGGCGATATCTATCAGGCCAATCTGACATTCCGCGCTTATGCCAATTATGCGGGCAACCCGCTGGCGCTGTATGCCGCAGTTCGCCCGCAAGCAGCCGCAGGATATGGCGGCATTATCTGGACGGGCGCGCATTGGCATTTGTCATTTTCACCAGAGCTTTTCTTCGCGCTGAAAGACGGCAAAATCACGACCAAGCCGATGAAGGGCACCGCTGTGCGGCTGGCCGATCCAGTGGCTGACCATGCTGCGGCAATGGCCTTAAGAGACGATCCGAAACAACGCGCGGAAAACTTGATGATCGTTGACTTGCTGCGCAATGACCTGTCACGGGTTTGCGCCAGTGGCAGCGTTAAAGTACCCGAACTCTATAGTATCGAGAGCTATCCCACGGTCCATCAAATGACTTCGACGGTCACCGGCCAGCTGGCCGACGGGAATGATGCCATTGATTTGATCGCGGCCATTTTCCCCTGCGGTTCGATCACGGGTGCGCCGAAAATCCGGGCAATGCAGATCATCGACGAGCTGGAGCAAGGCGACCGCAACATATATTGCGGGTCAATCGGCCGCATCGACGCCGATGGCAGCGCCGCGTTTAATGTGGCGATCCGCACTTTTAGCTTGAATCAATCGGCGCAGCGGGTTTCATTGGGCCTCGGATCCGGAATAGTGGCCGACTCCCGCATGGGCGACGAATGGTCTGAATGTTTGGCAAAGGGGGAATTTGCGCGAATGACCGGCAAAAGCGCAATTGGATATGGCTTTGACCTGATCGAAACCATGCGGTTTGAACCGGCGGCCGGGCTGTTGCGGCTAGAATTTCACCTTGAACGGATGAAGTCGAGCGCGCAGACTTTGGGGTTTGAATTTGATCGTCACGCCGTCCGCAATCAACTGCATGCCGCGACATTCCATCTGCAACGCGATAGCAAGGTCAGATTGCTATGCTCCATGGGCGGAGCGATAGCGATTGAAGTGCGGGATGCCCCGGCCACGAGTGCGACGCCGTGGAATGTGTCTATTGTGCCGTTGCCGGTCGCAGCCGCCGATTTCCGCCTTGCCCACAAAACCAGTGATCGCGGCTTTTACGACAGTGCCCGTCATTCTGTGCCGGGTGTAAACGAAGTGATCTTTGCCGATCCGGCGGGATTTCTTACCGAAGGCAGCTTTACATCGGTGTTTGCCGAACGGTCGGGCAAGTTGTTGACGCCGCCATTGCCGCGCGGGTGCCTGCCATCTGTTTTGCGCCGGGAACTGATCGAGCAGGGCCGGGCGATAGAGGCGGATATTCGCCGTGAAGACTTGGCCGGTGGATTTTTTCTGGGCAACAGCCTGCGCGGACTGATTCCTGCGCAATTGCTTACCAAAGCGGTTGCGAAATCATAACAGTGCGATTAGTGGCAGCGGCATAAAAGGTTCAAAACTTCTGCCCGAAAGATTGCTGCTTCCATGTCCTCAATTGATCATTTGTCTGCCGCGCTTGGCCGCATCGCCCCTTCTGCAACTTTGGCAATGTCAGGCCGGGTGCTTGACCTGAAAGCGCAAGGTATTGACGTGATCGGGCTATCTGCGGGCGAACCTGATTTTGATACACCAGATTTCATTAAGGATGCCGCGATCAAGGCAATCCGTGATGGCCACACCAAATATACTGCGGTTGACGGCATAGCGCCGCTGAAAGCCGCGATTGCCGCGAAATTCAAACGCGACAATGGCCTGGAATATACCACGAAGCAGGTCACGGTAAACGCGGGCGGCAAGCATACATTGTTCAACGCGCTGGTGGCGACGCTGGATGCGGGTGATGAGGTGATTATCCCCGCGCCATATTGGGTCAGCTATCCCGACATCGTACAATTTGCCGGCGGAACACCGGTAATTGTCCATGCCAGCGCCGATCAGGGCTATAAAATCACGCCCAAGCAGCTCGCCGCGGCGATCACGCCAAAGACCCGCTGGTTGATCATTAACTCGCCATCAAATCCAACCGGAGCCGCCTATAGCGCAGCGGAGTTGGAGGCTTTGGCGGCGGTATTGCTCAAGCATCCCCATGTCCTGATCCTGACCGACGATATGTATGAGCATATCTGGTACGCCGATACGCCATTTGCGACAATCGCGCAGGTTTGCCCCGCGCTGTATGACCGCACATTGACAATGAACGGTGCGTCGAAAGCCTATTCGATGACCGGATGGCGAATTGGTTACGCTGCTGGCCCGGAATGGCTGATCAAAGCAATCTCCAGCCTGCAATCGCAATCGACAAGCAATCCCTGTTCGATCAGCCAATATGCGGCATTGGCCGCGCTCACCGGCCCGCAGGAGTTTCTGCGGGAACGCAATGCCGCGTTTAAGGAACGCCGCGATTTGGTGGTGGCCATGCTCAATGATGCGCCCGGCCTGATTTGCCCGACTCCCGAAGGCGCGTTTTATGTCTATCCCGATGCCAGCGGTGTGATGGGCAAAACGACACCCAAAGGCAAATTGATCGAAACCGATGAGGATCTGATCAACTATTTCCTTGATGATTGGCAAGTGGCGGCGGTTCACGGCGGCGCATTCGGCCTGTCTCCGGGATTCCGGATTAGCTATGCGACATCGAATGAAATCTTGAAAGAGGCCTGCACCCGCATCCAATCGGCGTGTGCAGCGCTCGTTTGATCGCAAAACGGACTTTTTTTGCGTTTGTTAAGGCTGACTTAACCGTTGCTGGGTCAAGGCATTAATCATCGCGGGGCTGTAACAAATACGGCCTAGCATTCGAACAGACGCATAGAACCGGAAAAACAATGTACCGTCTTTTTAACTTTGTGAAATCTGACTTGTTTTGGAGCTTGGCTGGCGGATTTGCGCTTGGCATGGCGGGCATGGCGGTTATCAAACCAGCCAATGCCGGAAACACCGATGATATCGTGAAGTCAGTGACGGTGGAGACACCTGGATATGCCCAACGAATTGCCCGCAACACGCATTGATTTAGCGCATCGTCGTTTAGCGCCCCATAAATCAACACCCCGGAAATTCTCGCTGCCGATTTTATTGGCCGCCTGTGTTTTCGCCCCCGCATTGCTGATCATCGCTGCGAATGGTTCCGGATTAACCTTGGCCCTGCCCACCGCCCATGCGCGTGAGGGCATTGCCATTCCTGCGCCGACATTGCCGATATCAGAACCCGCCACCCGCCAAACCGCGATTTTTGCGGGCGGGTGCTTTTGGGGCGTCGAGGGCGTGTTTGAACATGTCAAAGGCGTGATCCGCGTCGATTCTGGATATGCCGGCGGCAGCAAGCAAAACGCGGACTATGACTTGGTCAGCAGCGGCCAGACGCCGCATGCAGAAGCGGTGCGGATCGTTTATAATCCCAAGATCATCAGCTATAATGATTTGATGCAGATATTCTTTTCGGTGGCATTGGACCCGACGCAGCTGAACCGGCAAGGCCCCGATAGCGGGCGGCAATATCGCAATGCGCTGTTTCCGGTTACGGCGGCGCAAAACAAGGCGGCAAAGGCGTATCTGGCGCAGCTTTCCGCCAACAGCCCCTGGGGCAAAAAGCCTGTGACCAAGATCGAAAGCGGGACTTTCTATCCGGCGGAGGCGTACCATCAAGACTTCATGGCGAAAAATCCGAACCACGGATATATCCGCGCGTGGGATTTACCCAAAGTGGCCAATTTGAAGCGCCTGTTTCCCGGACGTTATCGGTAGAGTGGGGTGACATTTGAGTGAAACAAGAACCGTTCGTGCTGAGCTTGTCGAAGTACAGGTTGCTTGTCTCATCCACAGGCAGGCTCAGGACGAACGGAGAGGGGGTTATGTGGCAAAGGAATGCCATCACCATCTTAACGCGCCGCTTGCGGTTACATCAGGCCGCTATCAACTCTGCGGCCATCGGATAAAGCGAGGCGACCAATAATAAGGCGGCGACAATATTAAATGTTTTCAGCCGCACCGGATCGCCCAGGAACCGCCGCATTTTTGCGCCCATTATCGCCCAGGTGCCGGCGCTGGGCAGGTTGATAATTCCAAAGACCGCAGCCACCAATAACACACCGGTCCACCCCTGTGATTTCGGCGCGTAAGCAGAGATCGCCGTCAGTGCCATCGTCCAAGCTTTCGGATTGACCCATTGGAACAACGCCGCCTGCAAGAACGTGAACGGTTTGGAGGCGCTGGCCGCAGCACCATTTTCGTTGGGCGCGGTATCGTTCTCACTAGCCGCGGTAGTCGTGGTGGCGATCTTCCAAGCCATATAGACCAGATATAATCCGCTCGCCATGGTGATGATCATGCGGGATCCGGGCACAGCCTCAATCAATTGCATGATGCCAAATCCGATCAGCACGATCATCAGCGTGAAACCCAATGACACGCCCAACATGTGCGGAACCGTCCGCCGCAACCCGAAATTGATACCCGATGCCATCAGCATCAAGTTATTCGGCCCCGGCGTTATCGAGGATACAAAAGCAAAGACAGCCAGCGCGGTAAAGAGTTCGGTCGTAATCATTCGCGGGTCAATAGCGCAACCTTTGCCGAATATGCTATAGCTGGATGACATAGGATCGAAACAAGCAACCGTGCGTGCGTCTCCTGGCAGGTCGATATAGAAGGAAGAGAACAGCAACCTGCGCCTTCAATTACTCTATTGATAAAACGCAACAAACCAATGGCGGCATTACGTCAAATTGCGTTATCAGTCTGCACTTGTGGCGCGCCGGACCACGTCATTAAGACCGATACTATTGAGGAACACCATGCCTTCGGTCATCAACAACAACCTGGCTGCATCTCGTTCGGTGGTTTGATCACTGGAATCCTCCAGCTGCTTCGCGCCCCAAGCCAAAAATCCCCGGCCAATAGCTTCGCCAATTTGCCGGTAAAACGGATCATTGCGGGCGGATAAGCTCGCAATCTCCAACCAAAGCTGCGTAAACGGTCTGAACTCATCTTGGGACAGCACAAACGCCAAATGCCGTAACAATGCATCAAACGGCAATGGTTGCGGCGACATCATGCCATTCATGCGCAGCACCATCCGTTCGGCAACAACCTCGATTGTCGCCGCAATGATTTCTGATTTATCTTTAAAGTAATACAGCAACATTCGGTCGCTGGTCTGCGCCGCCTTGGCCAAAGAGCGCAAACTGGAGGCGGCCAAGCCATTCTCCAAGACGTGATCGGCAAGCAGGTTCAGGGTTTCAGCGCGGCTATCAAGAGTTTTCGACATCAACACTTGTAGCGCTCGCTACATTGATGTAGCAAGTGCTACATAATAGGCGAATCAAGGAAGCTATCATGAACGCATTTTGGAAAAACTGGCTGAATTTATGGAGTATGGCGGTGACGTTATTCGGGGTTATACTGGCACTTGCTGCGTTCGCGCCAACCGATGGCATGGCAAGGTTGGTGTTTGCCCTGTTCCAAACTCCCTTGCCAGCCGAGATGGAAAAGCTGCACCGTTTCAGCATCGGGTTGATGGGCGCGGTCACAATTGGCTGGGGCATGACATTATACGTCGCATTTCAGGCTGCGCATTTGCTCGGCCCCGCACACGCGCCGCGCATTTGGCGGAACATTACGGTCGTTGCTTTGATCTGGTATGTGGTTGATTCGTGTATTTCTGTGGCGACAGGATATTGGTTGAATGCAGTTTCGAATACGTTGTTTCTGGCGCTGTATTTGATAGCGGCTGTGAAAAGCGGAGCGTTAAGAGGGTAGACCGCTTACTCCGATTCAGTTCTGCATTGCGCTGAACGATAATTCCGGGGCAATCGTTAGAATCAGTTTCAGAATGGACAGCCCCCGAGCGTGAACCTTTGGCGCACACGTCCGTCATTACATGTGGATCGGCTTGCCTGTCACCGCCATGGCCGCTTCCTTCAGAGCCTCGGCGTGGGTCGGATGGGCGTGGCAGGTGTAGGCGATGTCCTCGCTGGTCGCACCAAACTCCATGGCGAGTGCGGCTTCGGCGATCATGCTGCCTGCGATTGATGCGATGATGTGGACGCCGAGCACACGGTCGGTTTGGGCATCGGCGATCACTTTGACAAAGCCGTCGGTGGTGCGGTTGGTTTTGGCGCGGCTGTTGGCCATCATCGGGAATTTGCCGACTTTCACCTCTCCGCGTTCTTTCGCTTCTTCTTCGGTCAGGCCGACGCTGGCGATTTCGGGATAGGTATAAACCACGCCGGGGATGACATCATGGTTGACGATGCCGGTCAGCCCGGCGACGAATTCCGCCGCCGCAATGCCTTCATCCTCGGCTTTGTGCGCCAGCATCGGCCCGGGGCAAACGTCGCCGATGGCATAGATGCCGGGGACGCTGGTTTGGAAGTCATGACCGATGTCGATCTGCCCGCGTTTGTTGGGCGTGAGGCCCGCTTTGTCCAGCGCCAACCCGTCGGTGTTGGGCTTGCGGCCAATGGCGACGAGCACGCAATCGGCTTCGATGTCTTCAAATCC
Organism: Sphingomonadales bacterium; assembly: GCA_043760195.1. Taxonomy (GTDB): domain Bacteria; phylum Pseudomonadota; class Alphaproteobacteria; order Sphingomonadales; family Sphingomonadaceae; genus Sphingorhabdus_B. Next base: position 21,478 of record JAYUPJ010000089.1, read on the forward strand.
CGTCTGTCCTGAGCTTGCCGAAGGGCCAGCGGCTGGCTCAACGGTTAGCGTTGCCATGCCGCCGTTCACCGACGCGCCGGTGACCTTGGTTCCGGTGCGGATATCGAAGCCTTGCTTCTTGAAAATCTTCGCGGCTTCTTTGCGGACTTCGCCGTCCATTCCGGGCAGGATCTGATCGAGATATTCGACCACGGTTACCTTTGCGCCCAGCCGCAGCCACACGCTGCCCAGCTCCAACCCGATCACACCGCCGCCGATCACGACCATGTGTTTCGGTACCTTGGGCAGCGCCAGCGCGCCGGTGGAATCGACGATCACCTTTTGGTCGATCTCGACGCCGGGCAATGGCGTCACCGACGATCCAGTGGCGATCATGATGTTCTTGGCGGTATAAGCTTTGCCCGCGACTTCGATAGTTGTGGGCGAGGTAAAGCTTGCATGGCCGCGGAGCCAATCAACCTTGTTCTTCTTGAACAGAAATTCGATGCCGCCGGTCAGCTCGGTCACGGCCTTTGCCTTTTCGGCGTGCATTTGATCGAGGTTGAGCGACACACCCGCAAAATCAATGCCGAACTTGGCGAGCGCCCCCGATTGCGCCTCATGGTATAGTTCCGATGCGTTGAGCAAAGCCTTTGACGGGATGCAGCCAACGTTCAGACACGTACCGCCCAAAGTCTCCCGCGCCTCAACACACGCCGTTTTCAGGCCCAACTGCGCCGCACGGATCGCGGCAACATAACCGCCGGGGCCAGCGCCGATAACGATAAGGTCGTAAGGTGTGTCAGTCATT
>JAYUPJ010000090.1:0-7572 GCA_043760195.1 Sphingomonadales bacterium
GTGCATCGCGTGGTGGACCTCTTGCATGAAGGCATGAAAATGGACCCGGCGCTTGGCAACGATTGCCGTATGTTCGGCGAACAGGTCCATCAGCATCGATTTGCCGCGCCCGACCCCGCCCCAAAGATAAAGCCCGCGCACGGGATCAGGCTTTCTGCCGATCATCCGCCACAACGTGCTGCCGCGCGGCGGAACCGCTTCGAGTTGGTCTTGGATAGACTGCAGTGCGGCGATGGCGGCCTGCTGTTCGCTGTCTGGCTTTAACTCGCCCGCATCAAGCAAAGCCTGAAAACGAGACGAAACCGTTCTCACAGGCTCGTGGGCTTACGGATCGTTCCCGAAAAGCCAGCGATCTTGTCATCGCCCTGAATCACCAAACCGCGAAGGAACAGCAATCGCCGCGTTTCCTTTAGCAATTCAACCTCTGCATCCATCGGCTCGCCAATTCGTCCGGCACCGATGAACTGAACCGACAGGTCCAATGTCACCGCAATGCCGGTATCGATCAGGCCAAACATTCGCGCCGCGCCAAACAATGCGACATCGATGAAGCCGAGCGTGGTGCCGCCATGTACATTGTTGCCCAAATTGCTGTGCATATGTTCGGGAAACATCCGCAGCCGGGCTTTATCAGCGCCCTCCGACCGGACGATCATCTTACGCAACACCTGGCCGTTATAGCGGCTGGCATCGACCATCTGCCAATTAAACCATCCTGGATTATCTGGATCCGGGCTGCTGTCAAACGCGGGTGTGTCCAAAATGTCTAACCTTCGTTCACAGTTGCCGCTGCGCGACCATCTTCTTGGTTTCGGCAATTGCCTTGGCAGGGTTCAAACCCTTGGGACACGCGTTCGAACAGTTCATAATTGTGTGGCAACGATACAGCCGGAATGGATCTTCCAATTCATCGAGCCGCTGTCCGGTCATTTCGTCACGGCTATCGGCCAGCCAACGGTAGGCTTGTAACAGGATGGCGGGGCCCAAAAACTTGTCACTGTTCCACCAATAAGACGGGCAGCTGGTTGAACAACATGCGCACAATATGCACTCATACAGCCCATCGAGCTTGGCCCGGTCAGCGGGCGATTGCAGCCGTTCCTTACCAGCGGGCTGCGACGTTACTGTCTGCAACCACGGATTGATCGAAGCATATTGCGCGTAAAAATGGGTGAAATCGGGGACCAAATCCTTGATCACTTCCATATGCGGCAACGGTGTGATCGTGATGTCGCCTTTGCAATCTTCGATTGCGGTGGTGCAGGCGAGGCCGTTTTTGCCGTCGATGTTCATTGAACACGAACCGCAAATCCCTTCACGGCAAGACCGCCGAAAGGTGAGCGAGGCATCCTGTTCGCTTTTCATTTTGATCAACGCATCCAATATCATTGGACCGCAATCATCGGTGTCGATCTCGAACGTGTCAAAACGCGGGTTTGCTCCGCTGTCGGGATCGTAGCGATAGACCTTGAAATTTTTGGTTTTGCCCTTGGTCGAAGCGGCATGCTTCGCGCCGGTCTTCACCTTGCTGTTTTTTGGAAGAGTGAACGTCGCCATTGAAAAAAACCCTGATCAGAAAGTTACGAATATGCGTTAGCCAAGCGATTAAACAATCACAAGTGCTTACGGCTTGCAAAAATTGCTTCTGCAAGTGCGTGATCGGCCAGCTTGTCGACATCGATTGCCGCGACCGGATCCGGCATAGCAATAAGCTGCGCCGATAGGCCAAGGCGGCGGCCCGCTTTTTCAAACGCCCGGCGCAAACCGATAGTGCGGGTTATCGCGCGCACGGCCAGCCACGGCCCGAAATGCAGAAACAGCTTCCACACCTGCTTGCGGTCCTGTTCCGCCGCTGCCCATAAATCGAGCGCGGCGCGCACGTTATCGCTGCGAAACGCGAAAAGATTTGCGCCCGACCAATGGCCATCGGCAAAGCGCAGCCATGTCCGCTGGGCACCGGGAAACTGCGTCAGCATCGACGTCTTTTCCACCATGCCGACCGACAAATCGCCATCCGCCTGCGCCAGAAAAGCGCGCAGCATTTCCGCGGTCAACAACGGGTGATCGGCGGTGGTCACGATCCACGGCCATGGTATCTCTTTGGTATCTGCCAGCGCCTTTAAGCTTGCCGAAATGCCTGCGCCGCTTTGCCGCATCTGTGCGCCGCCGCCTGCCGCCACTGCACCGGCCAGCATATCCGGCTCCTGTCCCAGCACGATGACATCGCCAATGTCAGGGCCCGCATGAACCGCGCGCAGCACATGGGTCAACATTGCTTCCCCGGCAAGCGGGACCAACGCCTTGTACGGCACCGAAAAATGCGCGGCGAGCGGGTCGCCCCCCGGCCGTTGCCCGGCCAATATGATCGCAGTCCATTGCTTGTGCATTGCAGGTCTCTTAAGGCAACGCGCAAAGGCGCAGCGGATTGAAGCGCGGGGGATACAGGCCAAATGCAGCGAATTGCAATATACGATCTTGACCGGACGCTGCTGCGCAAACCTACTTTCACGCCGTTTCTGATGTTTGCGGCCCGAAAACTGGCGCCTTGGCGGTTGTTGTGGCTGCCGATCTGGATCGCGGCGATGATCGGCTATCGCCTCGGTCTATATGGCCGCAAATCGCTCAAGCAATTTGGTATCAGGCTGTTTGTCGGGCGGGAGATCGCGGAAGACAGCGCGGCGCAACTCGCACAGGAATTTGCCGATTTGGTGGTCCCTGCGGGGGTACAGCGCGGGGCGATATTGCAAATGGCGAAAGACAAAGACGCCGCGCATGTGCTGGTTATCGCAACGGCAGCGCAGGAATTATATGTTCAAGCGGTGGCGCGAAAACTGGGCTTCGATGCAATCCTTGCCACCCGGCAGATCAGGTCACCGGCCGGCGGATATCTGCACCGGTTTGATGGCGAGAATTGCTACGGTCCCGAAAAATTACGGCGCATCATCGAATTTCTGGAGAGCCAAAAAATCGAACGTAAGGGCGCCGAAGTTGTTTTCTATACCGATCATCATAGCGATGCGGCGGTTCTTGATTGGGCCGACACAGGCGTCATTGTGAACGGCAATGCGGCCCTGACGGCTATGGCGCGGGCGCGCGGTTGGAGCCATCAAGACTGGCGATAATCGCCTCTGCCCCGCGAACCGAGGCGCTGCGCGGATCTTTATTGTCGGCAGTATACGCCATGCGGTCAATCTGGATGTCCCTATATTGTGCGCCGACGTTGGCAAAGCCGGGTAAAATTTCGGTCAATTCACTCGCCGTTCTGATCACCGGCCCGTTGCGCCAGAAATCATAGGCTGGCGGTTCATTCTCCTTTGCGCCGCTGTCTACGCTACTGTGTACTTTACTGTGCACGTCAATGAAGAAGCACGGGCGCGGGCGATACAGAAATTCGTAAACCTGGCTGCTGACATCGCCGATATAGACGTCAGCCGACAAAGTGTAGCTCATGTCAAACAAGCGCGGGCTATCGATGTCGATCCTGATGTTTGGTGCCGTGAGGAATTTTGGTTCGACATCCGGCCGCCGCCGCGTGACTTTATATTCTGGTGAAATGTGAACCGATTTGGAAAACAACATGACGTGCGGGGCAAAAATCAGATTATATTGATCCGGCCGATCGTAAAAATACTGCAAAACCGCGTTGCCGTGATCAAACCAGCTCGACATGAACGGATCGAAATGCGGGTTGTATAAAAAAGTCGGCAGGTCATTTGCAAAGAAATTTTCGGGCCGCCGTCCCCGCAAGATGTCAAATTTCGGATAGCCAATAATGCGGCAATTTTCGCTGCGCGCAACACCGGACTCGACCAATTGATCGACAACTTTTTGGCCGCTGACCAGGCACAGGTCAAAGTCTTTCAACGCAGCATGGACGGCGACATTGCGGTCACCCGAACCGTGCGGAACATAAGCAAATTGCGGGCCGCCGCGCCTCCGCCAATGCCGCTTTAACGTCAGGCAGGTCCGCTCGGTCGAGACAATCATCGCGGCTGCAAACAGGGACTTGCGGTGCCAGTACAGCCTGGCCAACCGGTGGACCGGTACCAGCCGGTTGAGCGGCGTCAACACGCGATGCAACCAACCCGGCAGTGAAAGATCGGCCCATTGCAATGCGGCGATTTGTTCGGCGGATAGCAATTTTCTGACTTCTGCGAAAATTTGCGCGTTGCCGGTGGCTGCGATTACAGATCGACCCGATTTTGCCGTGGCCATCGCGCCCGCGATACCGGCAATATGCGCGACCTGATGGGCGGCTTCGTGGTTAAATAGAAAAACAACCTTTGCCCTGTCAGTCATTGATCGCGTCAACGCTTGCCAACCGGATTGCTCGCCGCAAAGTGAAAAACCGGAATAGCCATAATTTCTTGAGGTAAAGCCGCGACAACGTATCAAAATCAACCGGCGATGCATCCTGCATTTTTTCAAAATACGTGTGCAACACAGCCGGTTTCAAACCGCATGCCGATCTCGGTTCATTTTTCGCAGACCGAAAACGCCGCGCAAGTTTCACAAATTCCTTGGCAATAAAATGCGAGGCGTAGAATGCTGGCGCGTGCGCGTCATCGCCGAACTTTTCGTGCAGCAATGCCTTAAAACCCAGCAATGCATGTGCCATGTCATCATTTTTACGCGCATCGAAAAAACCGCGCGTTCGCGTGGCCGATGTCATAATGCTGTTCGCCCGGGTTCGGTAGAATACCCAGCTTTCGGGCATGTAATAATAGGATTGGGCGCGTAGCAATAGCCAAGGCGTCGTTGCAATATCTTCAAACGTCCGGCCCGGCGGAAAACGCAGATCATCGCGCCAAAGACTGCGCCGGCTGACCTTGTTCCAACTGTACATTTTCCCGTGTTTGAAAACCCCGGCCAACAATTTTTCAGCGTCCGTTTCCAATTTTTGGCCTCTACCCGGAAACGACTTCTTTTTGATGAACCGCCGCTTTTGGTGATCGAACAACATCAGATCGGGCCGTTCGTCTGTTAAAATGGCGAATAACTCCTGGATGCAGCCGGGCAAAATAAAGTCATCGGAATCAAGGAACCAGACATATTCGCCGCGCGCAGATTCGAGCAAGCTATTGCGCGCCGCGCTCAGCCCAGCATTTTTTTCGTGATGTAAAAGCCGGATCTTATCTGGAAATCGCTCCTGCAATTGCTGGCAAATCCGGGCCGAACCATCGGTTGAGCAATCGTCGAGTAGCAGAATTTCGATGCTGTAATCTGCCGCCTGTGACATGATCGATTGGACGCAATGACCAAGATAATCCTCGACGTTGTAAACCGGAATCAGGATGCTCAGCTTCGCGCTTGCCAGCGCCAATGCTTCCACTGACGTTTTATCATGGCATGCAATAGAGATAGAATTCATAGTTTATTCTGATCAATTTTATGGGGCGACAAGCCATCTCGGCCTAGACAATTGTCAGGCCATGTGCAAAGCGAAATAACGAAAAACGCAGGCATTCGGTCATAGATTTGGGCGCGCACATAGGGCGGGAACTGTAAAAAGGATGGCCAGAAACCCGAACCCCAACCCTAACCCGAATACTGGCGCGGCGACAAATCCAATCTGGCGGATCCTGCGCAACACCAGCTGGTCGCTGGGCGGCAAAGCGTTCGGGGCAGTGCTCAGCATTGTCTATCTTGCGATGATTGCACGCAATCTGGGGCCGTTAGAATTTGGCAGATTCGCCCTGATATTCAGCTTTGCACAAGTGATATGCGGCTTGGTGGCGTTTCCGACATGGCAGATCATTATCCGTTACGGCACCAAATATGTGCTCGACCAGCTGCGCGATAAATTCGCGCAACTGGTTTGGTTATGCCTGGCCATGGATTTGGCCGGGCTTTGTATCGGCACAGCTTTGGCCGCTGGCGCGCTCTATGGATTCGGCGGGTATTTTGGCATAAATGCGGAGCTTCGCGGCTTGATCATATTGTTTGTATTGGTCATGTTATCGTCAGTGCGCGGCACCGTTATTGGAATATTGCGCGCGCATGACCGGTTTCGCGATGTCGCATTGGCCGATAGTCTGGTCCCGATCATCCGATTTATCGGCGTTATTATGGTGGTGTATATTCGGCCCAATGTCGAGAGCTTCCTGCTGGTTTGGGTGCTATCGGAAATCGTAACGACCGCGATTTTATGGATTATCGCATTGCGGTCATTGGACTTGCCATTGGGCGCGCAAAACCTTCGCCAGATTCCAAGCTATTATCGGCAATATCCCGATCTTACCCGGTTCACCGGATTTTCAAATTTGGGCACGAGTTTGCGGGTGCTCAGCCAACAGTTTATTGTTTTGATTGTCGGGCTGTATACCGGCCCCGCTGCCGCCGGTTTCTTTCGGTTGGGGCATCAATTGGGCCAAGTGCTGGCGCGGATATCCGACGGGCTGTCGGTGGCGTTTTATGCCGAGCATAACCGGATGTCGCATCTTGATGGCGACGGCGCGGTGGCATCGATGATTGCGCGAACGGTCAAAATGATGGCCATCAGCGCGGCAGTGTTGCTCGCGATCTTGCTGGCGTTCGGCAAGCCATTGCTGATTAGCATTTTCGGCGCGCCGTTTGCCCCTGCCTATCCGTTTGTAATCACGTTGGGCGGCGCGGCGGCTGTGCAGTTGGGATCGAGCGCGCTGGAACCAATTTTGCTGGCAAAGGGTCACGCCGGATGGGCGCTGCTGGCCAATTTGATCGGGTCGATCGCGCTGTTGATTGTCCTGTTCGCGCTCATTCCGGTTTATGACGCATTCGGCGCGTCGGTCGCGGTGTTGATCGGCGCGATAGTGACGACAATTGCGCTGACGATATTCTATCGCAGGCTGCGCTAGGGGCGGTGAGACACTTGGTATCATTTTCCGCACGAGACACTTGGAACCGATGTCCGCAACTGAAGCCCGCATCCCAAAATCCGTCATTGCGAGTGGAGCGAAGCAATCCAGGGCGTTCCAAGGCTGCACTGGATTGCTTCGCTCCGCTCGCAATGACGAGTTGGTTTAATGTCGCTAGTTCCAGTATCGCGATTGGCCGATGTCGAAGCACGGGTTGCAGTGCGGTCAGCTCTCATCCCGCATTAGTGCTTGTAATGTAGGATTTGTTCTGGGAACAAAGGGCTTGGCCGGTTGTTCAGGGCCGCGCTCTTTGACATTGTTGGCGGTTTAATCCGGAAGGCATTTGAATTATCTGCCTATTCGTTCGTGCTTTCCCCCGGTGGGTTGATCCGGGCAGGTTACTGGTCTCATCCTTCGACAGGCTCAGGACGAACGGAGAGGGAGGCAGCGCGAACGGATGGGGAGCTTTTGACTGCAACAAAAACCGTTCGTGCTGAGCTTGTCGAAGTACAGGTTGCTTGTCACGCCCTTCGATATCGACCCGCCGGGAGACAGGACGAACGGCTTGCGATTCACTTAGCCCCGCCCCGCATTCGATCATGTTGAATCGTCATTGCGAGCGTAGCGAAGCAATCCAGAGCGTTCCAATCCTGCACTGGATTGCCGCGCTTCGCTCGCAATGACGAGTGTGTACAGTTGATCGAAACTGAGCCTAAATACCGTCCTGCTTAAACCG
>JAYUPJ010000091.1:0-7556 GCA_043760195.1 Sphingomonadales bacterium
ATCGCCAATCGCGGCGAGATCGCGTGCCGGACTATTCGCACGTGCATGGAGATGGGCATCAAGTCCGTGGTGGGTTATTCGGATTGCGATGCGCTGTCGTACCACGTGCGCTTGGCCGACGAGGCGGTGCACCTGGGGCCGTCGCCGGCCAAGCTGAGTTACCTCGACATCGGCAAGGTGATCGACGCGGCGCGCCGGACGAAGTGCGACGCGGTGTTTCCCGGGTACGGATTTTTGTCTGAGAATGCTGAATTCGGGCAAGCCTGTATCGACGCGGGATTGATCTTCGTGGGCCCCAGCCCGGGCGTGATCGCGCGCATGGGCGACAAGCTCGCGACCAAGGCGACGTTGGTGCTGCGGGGGTGCCGGTGATCCCCGGGCTCAAACACGTGACCTCGGCCAAACAGATCGCCGACTTCGGCAACAAGGTGGGGTGGCCGATCATCATCAAAGCCGTGGCGGGCGGGGGCGGGCGCGGCATGGTGCGCGTGGACGGCCCGGAGCACGCGGCCAAGGCCCTGGAGCAGGCCGTGTCCATCGCGGGCAAGCTGTTCGCGTCCGCAGGCGTGTACGCGGAAAAATACATCCGCAACGCGCGCCACATCGAGTTTCAATTTTTGGGCGACCGCCACGGCCACGTGATCCACTTGGGCGAGCGCGAATGTTCGATCCAGCGGCGGCACCAAAAAGTTGTCGAGGAAGCACCGTCGCCGTTCGTCACGCCCAAAATGCGCAAGGCAATGGGTGAGCAATGCGTCGCTTTGTCACGCGCGGTGGGCTATTATTCGGCAGGTACGGTCGAGCTGATCGTGTCGGGCGCTGACCCGAGCGGCGAGAGTTTCTATTTTCTAGAAATGAATACACGGCTACAGGTCGAGCATCCGGTGACCGAGTGCATCACCGGCATCGATCTGGTCGAACAAATGATCCGCGTTGCCGCTGGCGAGAAGCTGAGCATGACGCAGGATGATATCAAAATCGACGGTTGGGCCATCGAAAACCGCGTTTATGCCGAGGATCCCTATCGCGGCTTCTTGCCATCCACCGGGCGATTGACGCGCTATAATCCACCGGTTGCTGGCTGGTCGGGCGATCCCATTTATGGAGTGGACGGCGTCCGCGTCGATGACGGCGTAATGGAGGGCGGCGAAGTTTCGATGTTCTATGATCCGATGATCGCCAAGCTGATCACTTGGGGGCCAACCCGCGATGAGGCCGCCGATCTGCAAATCGCTGCGCTTGACCGATTCGAAATTGAAGGACTTGGTCACAATATCGATTTCGTCAGCGCGATCATGCAGCATCCACGTTTCCGGTCGGGTGATTTGACCACCGGCTTTATTGCAGAGGAATTTCCCGATGGTTTTCACGGGGCGGCCGCTAATCCGGACTTGGTGAAGCGATTGTCGGCGATTGCGGCATTCGCGGCCACTGCCGAAGCGGATCGTGCGCGGCGCGTTGACGGGCAATTGGGTGAGCGTTTGGATCCGCCATCGGTATGGCAAATTAAGATCAATGATACGGTTCATCTTGTAACATTATCAAAAGATGAAGTTATGGTGGATAATGATCCTTATGATCTGGCGATGGAATATACTCCCGGTGACCGAATAATTGAGGCAGAGGCAGACGGTGAAGAGATTGCCGTGAGAATTGCCAAAACACGGACGGGATTTAAGCTCACCACGCGCGGAGCCACGCATATAGCACGGGTGCTGCCTGCGCATATTGCTCCGCTGGCGGCATATATGATCGAAAAAACACCGCCGGATCTGTCGCGGTTCCTGCTGTGCCCGATGCCGGGCTTGATCACGGCCATCCATGTAACCGCTGGCGATAAAGTGGAGGCTGGTCAGGCACTTGCCGTGGTCGAGGCGATGAAGATGGAAAACATATTGCGCGCCGAAAAATCGGGCGTGGTAAAATCAATAAACTCGGCGACCGGTGAAAGCCTTGCGGTGGATGCCATCATATTGGAGCTGGAATGATCCTTATGCTTTCATGGCAGCCAATTGGAATAAAAGGGAAAACAAAAGTTTACAAAAAACGGCGTAAATATGCTTCGGTAACCGAATGAATTTATGCTAATAAGGACAAAATAAGAGTAGGTCGCATTCTACTTTGATAGGCCGCAAAAAGCGCGGCCCTTACGAACGCAGAGGCGAGCATGGCACATATAGGTAACGGTTTTTTCGATAAGCGCGGACATTTTTTTAAGACACCTGGCGAAGCAACAGCAAGCGATTTAGCAGCAGTTTTGGGCCGGATTGGCGATGGCGAAAGCCTTGCCCCGGGCATCGCACAGATGTTGCTGGATCGGCGCAAAGATATTGAAGAAATTTTCGCGCAGCATGATGACATGGTGCGCAGCAATCGGGAAACCGAAGTGGCTGAAGCAGCAAGCAACGTCACTCCGCTGAACCTAACTGGCAAACGCGACGCTTGAACTTGTTGGGTTACCAAGGCCTCCCGGCTGCGAGTGTTGTAGCGGGAACGTTGACGCAGGACGCGTCCAGCATATTGCTTGAGATCAAATAATATCTCTGCCATCCTTGCCAATAATTTTGGAGGGGATAGGTGCATGTCATTACCAATCACAGCGTTCGTCGCCGCGATATGCGCGCTTTTGCTACTACTCACAGGAATTGCTACGGTGCGTCAACGCTTGCGGTTAAAAGCCGCGTTTGGCGATGCCGGGGATGCCAAGCTGATCAGTGCAAGCCGCAGCCACGGTAACTTGGCCGAGCATGCGCCAATCGTCATTCTGTTGATCGCGATACTTGAAATGGCGAAATCGAATCATCTGCTGCTTATGGCCATTGGTGCCGTTTTCCTTGGCGGGCGCGTCGCACACATCATCGGGCTACACGTGGCTTCGGAGCCCGGAAAAGCACCTATCCCGCGCCAGATCGGTGTCATCACCACATGGGCAAGCTTGTTGGTATTGAGCGGATGGACGTTGTTAATTTTGGCGACGGGGAATTTGGGTTAACAATTGGTTGCAACAAGAGCCGTTCGTCCAGTCTCCGGCGGGTTGATGTCGAAGGATGAGACAAGCAACCTGTACGCAGGCAAGCTCAGCACGAACGGTTTTTTGTTCCCATCAACGGCGTCCTCACTTCACTTGTCATCCCACATCAAATGTCATCCCGCCGCAACTGTCAGCGCGGGGAAATGTAGCTATAAAATCGCCACAGCCCTAATCCACCCGGCGCTTGCCCGTTCGATCTTCACTGGAAAGCAGCTCAGCATAAAGCCAAACGGGGGCAACGCTGCTAAATTGGTTAGCTTCTCAATCTGGTAATAGGGCAATATCCGCCCCGCTTTATGCCCCTCCCAAATGATCCCGGGATCGCGGGTTTCGGCCCAGCGCCGTGCGGTATGCGAAAACGGCGCGTCCCAGCTCCAGGCGTCGGTGCCAACAACCTTCACACCGCGTTCTGTTAGGTAAAGCGTCGCTTCCGCGCCCATGCCGCAACCTTGGTCGGTGAAGTTTTCGGTGCCGTAGACTGCGCCTGATTGCACCAACACTATGTCAAGCGGCTGCAAGGTATAACCGATCCGCGCAAGCTCCGCTTCAACCTGCACCGCGCTAACGACATCTCCATGCGGCACTGCGGAAAAATCAAGCTTTACGCAAGGGCAAAAAAACAAATCCAGCGGCGCTTCGTCGATTGATGGGGCAGGGGTAGCGCCGCTGTCTGTGGTCGAATGGAAATGCCAGGGCGCGTCCATGTGCGTGCCGTTGTGGGTACTCAGCGTGATGCTCTCCACCGCCCAACCCTCGCCATCGGGCAAGTCGTCTTTGGTCAATCCGGGAAAGAAACTCGCAATCTGTTCCCATGTATTGTCATGCGTCATATAGGTAATTTGCGGGCGCATTATGGGCGGATCTGAAATCACATCGTTGGTGATCGGGATTGACAGGTCGATAAACTGCTGCGGCATCGGGCACTCCTCCTTTGCTGACATTAAGAATGATTGTCGGCATCCGCAACAAGTCACTTGAACACAGCGGCTTTGCAAGTAAGACGGGCGTATAAGTTTTGAGGGAAACAACATGACCACAGCCAAAGCAACCGCCGTCGCCCTTGATCCAAAGCGCGACCGCCTTGTCATCACCGCTTCATCGCTTGGCACGGTGTTCGAATGGTATGACTTTTTTGTCTATGGCATCTTGGCGGCATTGATCGGAAAATTGTTCTTTCCTGCCGACAATCCGACGGCGGCGACATTGGCATCGCTTGCTATTTTTGGCGCCGGGTTTGGCGTGCGTCCTTTGGGGGCAATCTTGTTTGGATATTTTGGCGATAAGATCGGCCGCAAATATACATTTTTGGTCACCATTACATTGATGGGATTGGCGACTGCGGCCATTGGATTGTTGCCGACATTTGCCACCGCCGGTGTTTGGGCGGCGGGACTGCTGCTGCTGCTGCGCTGCCTGCAAGGATTGGCGCTTGGCGGAGAATATGGCGGCGCGGCGATTTATGTTGCGGAACATGCTCCGCCGGGAAAACGCGGGCAATATACCAGCTGGATTCAGGCGTCGGTGGCGGGCGGGTTTTTGTTGGCGGTGCTGGTCGTTCTTATCACCCGGTCGTCAATGACTACCGAAGCGTTTGAGGCGTGGGGGTGGCGGGTGCCGTTTCTATTGTCGATACTGTTGCTGTCTGTCTCGCTTTATATGCGGCTGAAATTGTCCGAAAGCCCAGTATTTAAGGCAATGAAGGAAGCCGGAACGACATCGAAAAACCCGTTTGTCGAAAGCTTTCAGTATCCCGGGAATTTGAAGCGTCTTTTTGTCGCCTTGTTCGGTGTGGCGGCAGGGTTGACGGTGATTTATTACACTTCGCAATTTGGAACGCTTTACTTCCTGACCGGAACCGCGCGCGTTCCCGAAACCGACGCTTTGCTGTATATGGCGGCAGGTGCGACAATTGCGGCACCGTTCTACGTGCTGTTCGGCTGGGCGTCCGATAAATTTGGCCGCAAGCGGATATTGCTGCTCGGCTATGCGCTTGCCATCGTGGCCATATTCCCGCTGTTCCGGATGATGGCGGATGCAGCCAATCCGGCGCTTGAAAAGGCAACCGCGACCTCGCCGGTCGTGTTGGCGATGCCAGCATGCGATTTCAGTGTTTTTAAACGGACACAGGACAGTGAGTGCGCAAAGGCGCTCAATTTTCTGACCAAGCGCGGTATCAATTATAGCAAAGAAGACAGCGATGCTGTGGTGTTGAAAGTCGGTGACGCAAAGTTGCAGGGCTTCGATGAAAAAGCCTATATCGCGGCGTTGGAAACTGCGGGTTATCCCGACAAATCGGATCCCGCGCAGCGGCAACCTTGGAAGATTATCCTCGCGGTTGCGTTGATGGTGGGGTTGTCGGCGATGACTTATGGGCAAGTTGCCGCCATTCTTGTGGAAATGTTCCCCGCCAAGATACGCTACACTTCTATGTCGATCCCTTACCATATCGGTGCAGGATATTTCGGCGGGTTCTTGCCGTATATATCGCAATATATCGTGGCGCAGACGGGCAATGCGTATTCGGGATTGTGGTATACCGTTGGTGTGACCGCACTCGCATTCATCGTGGCACTTATCTGGTTGCCAGAAACGTGGCATGGATGAGCTCGATTGAACTCCTGACGACCGCGAGCGAACTCCGCAATGACCCATATTAACACCCCGCTGCGCCTGCGCATCGACTGCAGTGCATTGGCTGCGAACTGGAAATCGTTGAAGAACCAAGGCAGCGCAGATTGCGGTGCTGCGGTAAAGGCCGATGGCTACGGCGTTGGCGCGCGCGAAGCTGTGAAGCAGCTGCGGGATGCCGGTTGCCGCGATTTCTTTGTCGCGCATTGGCAGGAGGCGGCAGAGCTGATTGATTTGGTTCCGGCTGAACAGATTGCGGTTCTGAATGGGATTGACAGCAATAACTTTGCGGCTTGCGCCGAAATTGGAGCGATCCCGGTGCTCAATACGCCAAGTCAGATTTCGCAATGGAAGGCATCTGGCGGCGGCCGATGCCACGTTATGCTCGATACCGGAATCAATCGGCTCGGCATCGGACCGGAGCAAATTGTGCCCGGCTTATTGTCCGGGCTGGATATCGACATTCTGCTGTCGCATCTTGCTTCTGCGGATGAGGATGTTTCCCAAAATGCCATGCAATTGAACACATTTTTGGAAGCATCCAAAGGCATTTCATGTGCCCGCAGGAGCTTGGCCAACAGCGCCGGTATCATGCTGGGGCAAGAATATCATTTCGACCTAACCCGTCCCGGATTGTCGTTATACGGCGGGATCGCAAGGTCTGAATTACAGCCGCTGATCAAACAGGTCGTCTATTTACAGTCACAGGTTTTGCAAATCAGAACGCATAATTCCGGCGCAAGAATTGGCTATAATGCTTCATATGTGTGCGATCATGACACCAAAATAGCGACATGCTCAATCGGTTATGCGGACGGATACCGGCGAGGTTTTTCCGGCGCAGGCATGGCAAAATTCCAAGATGCGGACTTGCCCGTCATCGGCCGCGTTTCGATGGACCTGTTAACGCTGGACGCATCGGGTGCACCTGATTTGCGTGAAGGCGATTGGGTCAATATTTGTTACGATCTCCAATTGGCATCGCGCCAATCCAAATTACCGCAATATGAATTGCTTACCGGTTTGGGGCGGCGTTTTGAACGGGTTTGGTTTTAGGCGAGCCGCGAACCCAAGTGCCAACTGCAACTATGTTGCAGTGCACTATCAACTAGTGCTAATGGCCTAGTGACATCCTCAGAGGAATTATGCATGGCGAAGCACGCGGGCAGCGGGAAAGATGGTGATCCGATCATCATCAAAAAATATGCCAACCGGCGACTCTACAACACGCAATCGTCCAAATATATTACGCTCGATTTTTTGGCGGAACTGACGCGCAAAGAAGTTGATTTCAAAGTCGTCGACGCAAAATCCGGTGAAGACATCACGCACAATGTGCTGACCCAAATCATAATGGATGAAGAATCTAGTGGCCAAAACATGCTGCCGGTCGGCTTTTTGCGGCAATTGATTGCGCTCTATGGCGGCTCTATGCAGTCGATGGTGCCTGAATTTCTGGAGAGCTCGCTGGACAGTTTTCGCAAGAACCAAAAACAGGTACAGGATGCATTGGAAACCGCGATTACTTCTGGTCCGTTCGGCGATATTGCAAAGCAGAATATCGAATTCGTGCGCGCCGCCCGCGATGCATTGATCCCGGGGATCGCAGGCAAATCTGGTGCAAAACCGGCAACAACGTCGGCCAATGAAGAAGTGGCTGATTTAAAGAAGCAACTGGCTGAACTTCAGGCTAAAATTGACCGCATGTCGGGCACATAGGTTGCCCAAACAAACTGGCAAAAAACCATTACTTAATTGCAAACTACAGGTACTAAATTGATCAAACATGCTCTGACGGCACGACGTGCCACTGACTTTTCCGCGTGGTACCAAGAGGTAATAGCGGAGGCGGATCTTGCCGAAGAATCCGGTGTTCGCGGCTGCATGGTGATAAAAC
>JAYUPJ010000092.1:0-55202 GCA_043760195.1 Sphingomonadales bacterium
TCTTCAGGAATGGCAAAGCGGAAATGCCCCGCAGCATCGGCCACCCGCCGCATTTCGCCAAGCAACGCCCACCACTCTTCATTGGGCAGGCCTGCGCGGTCCCAGTCGGTCCGCGCATCCTCCCGCCGGTGATCAAAAAAGCGGATATTGTCGTCGCGGCTCTCGATCGGTTTGATTTCACGTTCAATAAATTCGTCGAGTATGTTGAGATAGTCGTTGATATCTTGGGGAATTTCAAACAGCATTTTTCAAGCCTCTTCTTTTGGTATCTGTCCCGGTTCAACCGGGTGCCACATTAGCTGCGCCTGCGCCAACGACGCATATTTTGGGACATCATTGGCTAGCTTGGCCATCGCCTGACCTCGCAACTTTTCCAGCAACCCCGGCGTGTCCAATCCGCAATCTCCTGCCAATATCTTTGACGCCAGTTCTGCGTCATGGGCTTCAACTGGATTGGCCAGTTCGCGTTGCACCATGCCCAAAGCGTTCATCGCAACTGCCGCCAGAAATTTGTCGCGACCGCTGCTCTTGGCCTTTATATCGCTGTCGATCCATTCGCGCACGGCTTCCAACATTTCAACCGCCGACGGCTCGCCCAATGTTCGCGTGAACAAGTCGGCGGAAATTTGGGGCGGCAATGTCGTTGCTACAGCGGTCATTCCTTCGCCGAGCAGCATCAACAGATCGATCTCATTCTCGCTCGTTCGCCGCCCAATGACCGCGCGCTCCATGCTACGGTCCACACCGCTGCGCCAATAATCGGCCATTTGCAAACATCCCAGCGCCCACCACAATGTCCGGTAAATCATCCAGAAACGGAAACGGTCAGGGTCAATTTTTGCGCCGCCCGCGGCTTGGTAAGCGCCAAAGAACGCGTCAAGGCTGGTTAGGCCATAAGCGGGCCTGTCAACTTGCCCAAAGCGCCAAACCATCAGGCAGCCATACGCAATATCATCGTGCCGGTCACCCCAATGGGCCAATTCCCAATCGAGCACTGCGGATATCCCGTTCGCATCGACCATCAAATTGCCCATGCGAAAATCACCATGCACCAAAACCGGCGGCGCAGGCGGCGGCAAGTTATCCTGACACCAACGAATGGCGAGCGCGATTATAGGCCTATCGCCGCCGTAGTGCATAAAACGCGCCTTCAACTCATCCAGCGCCGCCGCGATATCCATTTCGGGAATCGCAATGTCGGCGCGCGGTGATATCGCATGTATCTTCACCAGTTCGCTGGCAATGTCGCCGATCAGAGCGGCGGGCGGGTTCGCCAATATCGCCGCGGGGTTAACCTCGCCCTCGGCCCGGCGCATAATGTATCCGCTACCCAAATCATCGCCGGGCGCAAGCACGCCGACAACCTGCGGCGCTTTCACGCCAGCGGCAAACGCCGCCTGCACTAGGGCCGCTTCCACGGCATGACCAAAGGGCCGCCCCTCCATCATTTCCAATGATGGCGCTCGGCGCAGCACATATCCCTCGCCTGCATAGTCAAGCGACCAGCTTTCCATCGTCGCACCGCCCGATAGCCGCGCGAGATTTTGCACAGTGCCCACGCCGATGCATCGCTGCATCACGCCCGCAAGTGCGGCTTCATTCATTTGTGGTTTTGCCAGTAATCTGTCGCCAATTGCTGCACTTCCTTCAGATATTTTCGCGCAGCATGGCTTTCATATTCGCCGACGAAATCATGGCGGCCAAGCCACCATCCTTGGCCCGGGATATTGTCGCCCTCACGCACCACAAACGCCGCCAATTCAGGTTCACCGCGTCCTGCCGCGCGTGCATCAATTGCATCCAGCACCTTGCACAAGGCCCGCATTTTAGGGCGGGTAAAGCTGATACCGAGCAGCATCAACAGATCGGAATAGCTTATGGTTCGCTCCTCCCGCGCCGCATCTTGCAACATGGTTTCGATGGTACCCGCATCCATCAAGGCCTTTTTTGCGGCAAGGTTTTCAGCATCCTCCATCACGCAGCAAATTTTGCCAGCCGGTCATGGATGATCGCATCGGCCTCTGCCATAATCCGGTCGATCAGTTCTTTACAGGTCGGAATGTCATGGATCAGACCGGCAACCATGCCGCAACTCCATGCCCCCGCATCCATATCGCCTTCCATCATGATCCGTGGATACACCCCGGCCACTTGTTCAATCACGTCAGCGAATTGCAGATCTGCGCCCTTTTCTTTTTCAATTTCCAACAGGCGTTCCACAGCAGGATTGGTCAACACGCGCTCGGTATTGCGCAGCTGGCGCATCACCAATCGCGTATCCAATTCACTCGCCGCGACGATTGCGTCCTTTACGTTTTGATGCACCGGCGCTTCTTTGGTGGCAATAAAGCGCGTGCCCATGTTCATGCCATCCGCGCCCATTGCCAATGCCGCAACCAAGCTGCGTCCATCGGCCATACCGCCAGACGCGACAAACGGGATGTCCAATTCATCGGCTGCGCGTGGCAACAGGATCATGTTCGGGATATCGTCTTCACCGGGATGTCCGCCGCATTCAAAGCCATCAACCGATACGGCGTCACAACCAATTGACTGCGCCTTTAAACTGTGACGCACGCTGGTGCATTTGTGGATTACCTTGATGCCCGCGTCATGCAGCGCGGGCAGCACCTGCACCGGATTATTGCCTGCAGTTTCGACAACCTTCACGCCGCCTTCGATAATCGCTTTCACCATGCCGGGATAATCCGGTGAATTGACGACAGGCAAAAAGGTCAGGTTCACGCCAAAAGGCTTGTCCGTCATGTCCTTGCATTTGGCGATTTCATTGGCCAAATCCGCCGCCGTTTTCTGGGTTAGGCCGGTAATGATGCCGAGGCCGCCCGCATTGGAAACGGCCGCCGCCATTTCCGCAAAGCCGACATAGTGCATGCCGCCTTGGATAATGGGATGTTCGATGCCAAACATTTCTGTAATACGGGTTTTCATTTGTAATCTCCTAATACGCTCTATTTATATGTAGATAGCGACGTGATGACAGCATGAAACTCCGCTACCATTTCATCAACGATTTGTTTTACAGGTTTGACCGCCTCGATCCTGCCTGCCACTTGTCCGGAAAGCGCAATCGCCGCCTCCATGTCACCGCCAAAATACAGATCGAGTGCGCGGGACATATTGCCCATAATATTTTCGCCGGGATCAAGCTCCAACGCAGTCGTGCGTTCGGTGCGTAGCGCGCGCAGTGCCGGGCCGGGGCCATGCCGGTTCAACAACACGGTATCGGTTTCTTTGGCGTCGATGATCGATTGTTTCCAGTTATCATGCACCGGGCTTTCCGCCGCGCTGACCATGCGCGTGCCCAGTTGCACGCCCTCTGCTCCCAAAGCGAATGCCGCCGCCATGGTGCGTCCGCATGTCATACCGCCTGCCGCGATAATCGGGACATCGACCTTTTCGCGGATCAGCGGCAACAGCACCATCAGCGCAACATCGCGGCCATTCTTGAAACCGCCACCCTCACCGCCCTCTACCACCAAGCCATCGACGCCAGCATCAATCGCCTTGAGCGCACCTGCCAAATTGGGCACGACATGGAACACCGCCAAACCCGCATCCTTTAACGGCTTGCAATATTTGTTGGGATCACCCGCAGATGTTGTGACAAATTTGATGCCCTGCGACGCAACAAAATCAACGATGCCGGGATCGCGCACAAATGCCTGCGCAATATTTACACCAAAGGGCTTGTCGGTAAGGTCCGCCATTTTCGCGATCTCTTCGCGCACCTCGTCCAATTGGCCGGAACTCGTTTCAATGATTCCCATGCCGCCAGCATTGGACATCGCCGAAGCCAATGGCGCACGTGCAATCCAACCCATCGGAGCTTGAACTATCGGAAATTCAACACCAAGCATTTCGGTGATACGGTTCTGGATCATGCTGCAACCTCCCGTTGAGTCGTTGCCCGCAGTATTTGGGGAGATTTACGTTTACGTCAAGGGAAACTGGCGAAGGCGGCAATTAGTCCAAGCAAACGGTCATTGGAGTGCTCGCTCATGATGCCGTTCAAAAAGCTATTTCTCTGAAAAATACTTATCGTCATTCCCGCGAAGGAGTGGACGTTTGGACATACCCCGTATGTCCAAGCATCGTTCGGGGAACGATGCTACGTGCCACTAATCCATCACCTGCACTCGAGTTTTAAGCAAGTTGGTTTAGATTTGTCAGGTTAAGTGATGGATTCCCGCCTTCGCGGGAATGACGAAGCTTTTGTTTTTATGTGTTTGTTAATCAGAATATCGACACACATTAGAACTTCATTTTTCATGGCTGTCGAATAAAAAGCTAACTTGGCCTCCAGCATTTTCCGCATCTCCGCGCTCATCCTCACTTGCACCGATGAGGTTCGTCAATGTCAAGCCAAGCAACCGGATGCTCATCTGGGCTGGCAGGATCGCGCCCAGCAGGCCATGGCCGATGGCGGCAAATTCGGCACGATCCGTCAAGATATGCGGGACCGAACGGGACCGCGTGATCGTCCGGAAGTCGGCATAGCGTGCCTTCAATATGATGGTCCGCCCGCGCGCTTCGTATTTTTCGATCCGCCCCCAAACTATGTCGATAATTTCGTCCAGAGCCTCGCGCAATTCTTCTTCGCTGCGCTTGTCTTCAAAATAGGTCAGCTCCCCGCCCAATGATTTGCGAACCTGGTTCGGGTTGACGCGGCGGTGATCGATACCTCGGGCTGCATTGAACAGATAACTGCCCCAGCTACCGAAATGCGCGATGAGCCAGGCCTCATCTTTGGCCGCAAGGTCGGCGCCGGTATTAACGCCCAGCTTCGCCATTTTTTCCGCCGTGCGCGGGCCGACACCGTGAAACCGCCGAACCGGCAATCCCTGAACAAACGCGGCACCTTGATCCGGCAGAATGACACATATTCCGTCAGGTTTATTTTGGTCACTGGCCAGCTTGGCGATAAATTTGTTGTAGCTTACACCAGCACTCGCCGTCAGGCCGGTTTCGGCGGCGATGTCGGCGCGAATAAGCTTGGCGATCTTAACCGCCGACCCAATCCCTTGCTTGTCGTCGGTAACATCAAGATACGCCTCGTCGAGAGACAAGGGCTGGATCAGATCGGTATGCTTGGCAAAAATCGCCCGTATTTGTTTTGACACGGTTCGGTACGCGTCAAACCTTGGCTTTACAAAGATCAGGTCGGGGCAGTTTTGCAGGGCACGCGACGACGGCATAGCAGACTTCACGCCGAATGCCCGCGCCTCATAACTCGCCGCCGCCACCACCCCGCGTTTGGAAGAACCGCCGACGGCAACGGGCTTGCCGCGCAATGCCGGATCATCGCGCTGTTCCACACTCGCGAAAAACGCATCCATATCAATATGGATGATCTTTCTAACCTGGCTCATGGAATCAGAATAGAATTGGCAATTTGCATGGAAGCGGGATAGCAAATTGCATCGGAAAGTCCCATAGGCGCGCAATGCAAAAAATAATCGAAACATCCCGGTCAGAAATCGGCGGACGTGAACTGGTCGTGATGATGGCGTCAATTATGGCGTTAAACGCGCTTGCTATCGATACGATTCTACCGGCTTTCCCGGAGATTATCAAATCGCTGGCGATAATTGATGCCAACTCGATCCAGCATATTATCTCGGTCTATTTGCTTGGGACCGCTGTTGGATCGCTCATATTCGGTCCGCTCTCGGATCGCTTTGGCCGCAAGCCAGTGCTGCTTGCCAGCATCGTTGGTTACGCAATCTGCGCCGTCGCTTGCGGGGCGGCGACCAGCTATTCCTTTTTGTTGCTTATGCGGTTTTGCCACGGATTATTCGGAGCGGCATTGGGCGTGTTGGTGATTTCGATCATCCGCGACCGTTTCGCTGGCGATGCAATGGCAAAGCGCATGTCACTGGTGTTCCTGATTTTCATGGTCGTCCCCATTATCGCGCCCAGCGTCGGGCAAATCATCCTGCTATTTGCCGGATGGCGGACAATCTTTCACATCATTGCGATTTTCGGATTGGCGGTCGCACTCTGGTCGTGGTCGCGCTTGCCGGAAACGCTTGACCCCGATAACGTTATTCCAATTGCTTTTGGACCGTTAACGCGGGCGTGGAAGGCGGTGGTGTCACATCGCAGTGCTGCGGGATACATGCTAGGTGCAGGGCTGGTTCAGGGCGCGCTATTCGGGTTCCTAAACAGCTCGCAGCAGATATTCGATGTGGTGTTTAACGCGCGGGATTTCTTCCCCATCGGTTTCGCAATTGTCGCCTTGGGCATTGCCTTGGCCAACTTTACCAACGGCCGAATTGTCGAACGCTTTGGCGCACGGCGGGTCTCACATGCCGCAGTGCTGTTATCGATCCTGTTCGGGTTTTTACAATTGTTGGCGGGCTATTTTGCGCCGCTCTCTTTGCCTTTGTTCCTAATCCTGATCACCGCGAACATGGCGATGGTCGGATTTATCGGCGCGAATTTCTCCGCTATCGCGATGACGCCTTTTGGGGCCATGGCAGGATCCGCCTCTTCATTCCAAAGCTTTGCCAAAACCATTGTCGCTGCCGGAGTGGGCGCATTTGTTGGCCAACAATTTGACGGCAGCGTGATACCGATGGCGGCAGGATTTTTGGCGTGCGGGCTGGCATGCTTGCTGCTTGTGTTGTGGAGCGAGAATGGCCAGCTGTTCACGCGCCCCGGCACCACCCGCAATACGCCGATGTAGGGTCAGCATGTAGGGTCAGGATCTAGGGCACAAAAAAAGGAGGCCGAAGCCCCCTTTTTCCGAAACATTTTTATCCGGTCAATTGATCGGCGGTACCGAAGTCGGCGGCACGTCCGCGTCAAGTTCGTGCACTTCATCAAGGCCAAGGCCAACATGACTGCGGCGGCGGCTGTACAAGAAGTAAACAACCAAGCCGATAACTGCCCAGCCCAAGAACATCAGCTTAGTGTCAACGCCCAGGCTCCAGAACAGATAGACGCAGCCAGCAATGGCAACAGGTGCCGTCACCATGATCGCAGGTGTGCGGAACGGACGCTTACGATCGGGGTCGGTGCGGCGCAAAACAAGCACCGCAATCGATACGGCAGCAAACGCAAACAACGTGCCTGAGTTTGAAATGTCCGCCAGCTTACCCACCGGAAAGAACGCCGCAAACAGCGCAACGAAAATACCGGTCAGGATCGTAATGACATGCGGCGTGTTATACTTTGGATGAATTTTCGAGAATGCTTGCGGCAATAGGCCGTCACGGCTCATCACAAAGAAAATGCGCGTTTGCCCAAACATCATCATCAATATGACCGATGGCAAAGCCAATCCGGCGGCAAGCCCGATAAGATTGCCGATCTGCGGCCAGCCGATTTCACGCATCGTCCAAGCCAGCGCTTCCTTTGAACAGACGACCTGTTCTTTGCCCGATGCGGCAAGTGCGGCGCATGCGTCCGATAGGTCTTTGCTGCCTGCGGCAAGCGCCGAACCAGCGCCGTCCATCACCGGCTGTGCACCCACGCTGCCGATTACGCCTGCGGCGACAAGCAGGTAGAAAATGGTGCAAACGGCGAGCGATCCAATTAGGCCAATCGGCATGTTGCGTTGCGGATCTTTGGTTTCCTCTGCCGCAGTCGAAACCGCATCAAAGCCGACATAAGCAAAGAAGATCGAGGCCGCAGCTGCTGAAATCCCGCCAAAACCAAGCGGCGAGAACGGCGTGAAATTCTCCATATTGATAACTGGTATGGCGAGGACAACAAACAAAGTCAGTGCCGCCACTTTAATCGCAACAAGGATCGAATTGACTGTCGCGCTTTCGCGCGTACCGATCACCAACAGCCATGTCACAAGTCCGGCAATACCCATCGCTGGCAAGTTGACAATCCCGCCATCATAGGGGCCAAGCACCAGCGCATCCGGAATATTGATACCGAACGCATTTTCCAGCAATCCGACCACATAGCCCGACCAGCCAACCGAAACCGCTCCGGCTGCCACAGCATATTCGAGGATCAGCGCCCAGCCGACCATCCACGCGATTAATTCGCCCATCACGGCATAGCTGTAGGTGTAGGCCGACCCCGACACCGGGACCATTGCGGCCATTTCAGCATAGCAAAGCGCGGCCACGGCGCAGACAATGCCCGCAATGATAAACGCGGCCATCATCCCCGGACCGGCCTTTTGCGCGGCTTCAGCGGTTAGAACGAAAATACCGGTACCGATAACGGCACCAATCCCCAACATGGTTAGCTGAAATGCGCCCAAGGTGCGGGTCAGAGATTTTTTCTCCGCCGTCCTTAATATGGCATCCAGCGATTTAACGCGGTCAAATATCATTATGCACTCCCCAAAAACTTTATAGGACAGAACCTAGCCGCAATTCCGAAACGCGCAACATAATTTCACCGTGAAAGCAGCGGCCCCATAGGTTTTCCACCGAAAAGATGGATATGCAGGTGCGGAACCTCTTGATGCGCGTCCAATCCGACGTTGGTCAAAAGGCGATATCCCGGCTCAACCAGTCCCAAATCGCGGGCAATCGAACCGACTGTTCGCACAAAACCGGCGATTTCGGCGTCGCTGGCATTGTTGCTAAAATCATCCCAACTGACATACGCGCCTTTTGGAATCACCAGAATATGCACCGGCGCTTGCGGATTAATGTCATGGAATGCCAGCGTCCATTCGTCTTCAAAGACAGTCTTGTTTGGGATTTCCCCGCGCAGGATCTTGGCGAAGATGTTTTGATCATCATAAGGCAGGCTGGCATTGATGGGCATATTTCAATCCTTTCGCGCGGCTTTTTCGGCTATACCCGAAATGCCTTCTCGCCGTTCAAGTTCGGCAAGTACATCGGCAAATTGCACGCCGCCTTCTTGCAGCAACACCAACAAATGAAACAGCAAATCCGCTGCCTCGCTCGTTAGCTTCGCGGGATCACCAGACAAAGCAGCGATGACCGTTTCGGTGGCTTCTTCGCCCAATTTCTGCGCCATTTTTTCGCGGCCCTTGGCAAACAGCGATGCCACATAGCTGCTGTCTATCGGCGCATCGCGCCGCTCCCGAATAAGCGCTTCCAACCGGTCGATCATTTTGGTTCACCTTGTAACGACATCACCATTGCGTGTTCATCATCGGGTATCAACCCTTCCAGAACCCGCCAGAAACCGGTGACAGACTCCTGACCTGCCGCACCGTATGCCGCCGCCAATTTGGTGCGTAGCGAATCGAACAGTTGCGCTTCAAATGCCTCACCGCCGGGCGTGAGCCGCAACAGCTTTTGCCTGCGGTCGGCTGTTCCCGGGCGCGTTTCAATAAGCCCGCGCTGGGAAAGGTCGTTGATGACGCGGCCCAAAGACTGTTTGGTAATCGCCAGAAACTTCAACAATTCGCTGACCGTCAGGTCCGGCCGCCGCGCGATAAAATAAAGCGCGCGGTGATGCGCCCTGCCCAGTCCCTGTTTGGCCAACCCGTCGTCAATGCTGCGCGTTAACCTGGTGTAGCCGAAATACAGCAATTCCATGCCGCGCCGCACTTCGCCTTCGCGCAAAAAAAGCGGAGAGGCCGACGTGATATTGCCCTCACGCGGGGCAGATGAAGAAGATGGGACAGCCATATTGACGTATCTTGGCGCACGCCATAGAAGACTTCAAGCATTTCCTTAAACTTTGCATGCCAGAATGGCGTTTATTGTTATACAGCTTGGTGAATTTATGACGTTTTCTATCGAAAGAAACCCCCATCCGGTCGATTCCGCAAAGCGCGCCGAACTGTTGTCTGATCCGGGCTTTGGCCGGGTGTTCACCGACCATATGGTGACGATCAAATACCAAGAGGGCATTGGCTGGCATGATGCCAAAATCTGCGCGCGCGGCCCGATCTTGCTCGATCCCGCCACCGCTGTGCTGCATTATGCCCAAGAGATTTTTGAAGGGATGAAGGCTTACCGCCTTGCCGATGGCAGCATGGCATTGTTCCGGCCAGATGCGAACGCGGCGCGGTTTAACCGTTCGGCCCAGCGGCTGGCGATGCCTGAATTACCGGCAGAATTATTTATGGAATCGGTTCGCGGCTTGGTCGACATCGACCGTGACTGGTTTCCCGAAGTTGACGGCGGGTCGATCTATATTCGGCCATTCATGTTCGCCAGCGAAGTATTTCTGGGCGTAAAACCGTCATCCGAATATCTGTACATGGTGATTGCATCGTCCGCTGGCGGCTATTTCAAAAGCGGCGCATCGGCGATCAAGATTTGGGTTTCGGAAGAATATACCCGCGCAGCACCGGGCGGAACCGGCGCAGCCAAATGCGGCGGCAACTATGCGGCAAGTCTGGTCGCGCAATCGCAGGCGACCGCAAATGGCTGTGATCAGGTGGTTTATCTGGACGCAGCCGAGCGCCGCTGGGTTGAAGAGCTGGGCGGTATGAACCTGTTCTTTCTGTTCGACGATGGCAGCATGTTAACGCCGCCGACCGACGGAACAATTTTGGAAGGGATCACGCGCGATTCGCTGATAACGTTGGCGCGCGATCAAGGCCTGGCTGTTCGCGAAGAGCGATACAGCATCGATCAATGGCGCATTGACGCGGCCTCGGGCAAATTAACCGAAGTGTTCGCATGCGGCACCGCCGCCGTGGTTACGCCAGTCGGCAGTGTCCATAGCGGCCAAGGTAGCTTTGATATTGGCGCTGGCGGCCCCGGACAAATAACGCAAAAACTGCGCAGTCAGCTGGTTGATATTCAACGCGGTATAGCGCCCGATCCCTATGGCTGGGTACAACGGATAGGTTGAATAAAAAAAGGTTGGATTCGCGGCTTTTCGGCGATTGCCTTATCAAATTGACTCGCTATAAGCGCGGCAGCAGGCCGTTTTTCCTGTTAGGCCAAGGATCATTTGATTCTGATGGGGCGTCGCCAAGCGGTAAGGCACCGGCTTTTGATGCCGGCATTCGCAGGTTCGATCCCTGCCGCCCCAGCCACCTTCTGATAACACGCAGGCGATAGGCCTGTCGCTAGGCAGAACAACTTGTAAATGGTTGTAACGCTATTCATTGCTGACTGGTGATCTTGTAAAATTTACCTTATGCTTCGTTTGAAATGAGGGGCTTGTGCTATTGGGCGCGGCTAAAAGGGAAGCGGAGAAAATGAGAATCGCGGTTGCCGATGATGAATTGGACGTCAGAGATTACGTCAAGAAAATCGTTGAGGAACAGGGCCATCTTGCCGTAACTTTTTCGGACGGCAATGCGCTATCGCAAGCTTTGGCGCGCGATACCTTTGATCTGGTCATTCTCGATTGGTCGATGCCCGGCAAGGATGGACTTGCACTACTCAAGTGGATGGAAAAATCCCTCGACGATCAGCCCCCGGTAATCATGATGACCAACCGCACGGCAAAGGCGGACATTTCCGAAGCGCTGAACGCCGGTGCATCTGATTACATCACCAAACCCGAAGACCGGACTGTAATCGCGGCACGAATCAATGCGATGCTACGCCGGAACAGCGCCGGATCAGGCGCATTTGAAACCGAAGCAATCTATGGCGCTTATCATCTGAATCGTATTGACCAAACGGTCACGATCAGGGGCGAAACGATCACAATGACCGCCAAAGAGTTTGAACTGGCCGATTTGTTTTTCCGCAACAGCGACCGCACCCTTTCGCGCAACTACATTATGGAAACAATCTGGCGGACGACCGCGACGCTGGCGACCCGGACTTTGGACATGCATATCTCGCGGGTTCGTTCAAAGCTTGACCTCAAACCCGAAAACGGATTTCGCATTTTTACCGTCTTCGGTTATGGATATCGTTTAGAGTCATTGAATAAGCCGTGAAACCTTGATTTGGGGAGCGTAGCAGGATGCAAAAATTGAAATGGGCCTCGGCGTGCTTATTATCACTGTTGGCATCAACGCCCGCATACGCGGCAAGTTCAAGTGACGATGACGTCAGCTACATCATCAAACGCGGTGACACGCTGATCGGCGTGGCCGAACGCTATCTGATCGGCGCAAACAGCTACAAAATCGTACAGCGGAAAAACCGCATCGCCAATGTATATACCCTGCCCGTCGGCAAGGCTATTTTGGTGCCGCGAACTTTGCTGAAATTCGTGCCCGCAAAAGCGAAGGTGATTTCTGTGCGCGGCAATGTGCTTGCCGATGACAAACCCGTCGCCGCCGGGCAAGTGTTGGGCGAAGGCACGCGGCTAACGACGTCGGCCAGTTCATTTGTGACTTTGTCGCTGGGCAATGGATCGCGGGTTTCATTGCCGTCAAACAGCGGCCTGCGTATCCGCATGCTGCGGACGTATGTGTTGGGCGATAACCTAGACTATGATTTCGATCTGGCGAAGGGCGGCGCGCAATCGACCGTAGTTCCGCTGAAATCTGCGAATGATCGCTATCGTGTGCGCACTCCCAAGGCTGTTTCTGCCGTAAGAGGAACCGAATTTCAGGCGCGATATGATCCAGACAGCAATGCCGACTTTGCCGAAGTGATCGAAGGCGGATTGGCCGTCGGCACCGCAGGTGGCGCGCGATTGCCCTTGCCCGCCGGAAATGGCCTTGCGGTTCCAGCCAGCGGCGTCGCTATCACCGAAACGCTGCTTGCCGAACCGGCGCTGGTTGACCCCGGATTGTTGCAAGTCAATCCCAGCGTGTTGTTTTCCGCCAATCGCGCGCCAAACGAGCTTGGCTATCGCTTTACTTTGGCAACCGATGCCGGATTTGTAGAACAAATCGCCGATAAAATTGTGACGGAACCAAAGGCCGATTTTGGTAACATCGCCAATGGCAATTACTTCGTGCGGGCTCGCGCCATTTCCGCAAACGGCATTCAAGGTATTCCAGCAACTTACACGTTCAAACGGCGGCTAAACGGCATGAGCGCCAGTGCGGGCCAAGGCGGCGATGGCTATGCCTTTAAGTGGCAAAGCGAGGGTGAAGGTGTGCGCAAGTTCCATTTTCAGCTATTCAAAGACCAACCAAATGGTCTGCCCATAGCCGACGAACCGGCGATGACTGCCGAACAGATAAGCCTGTCAGACCTGTTGCCCGGCACCTATTTCTGGCGAGTGGGATCGGTGCAATATCTGGACGGCGAAGTGGCGACCAATTGGACTGGATTTGAAAAATTGAGTGTCACGCCTTAACGACAATTTGCCGCGTATTTCAATCAGCACCAACGGTGGACGAAAAGGACTTGCGCTGCTTTGGCATGAACGGCGTTGCACTCTTCCCGCAAACATCCTTGCTTTTTCGACATTTCGCAGAGAGAACGCCGAATGAGTTTGCGGCTACGTCTAACTATTGAGTGGATATTGATCGGCATCGCCGGAACCATTCTTGTTGCGTTTGCGTCACGTTCGCAGCTTACCAATGCATTCGACAACCTATTCTACGACAGCCTTAGTTCAATACATCAACCTGCTGCCGACCCCAAAATTCTGCTGGTTAATATCGACCAGGTTAGCCTTGATGCAATCGGCAAATGGCCGTGGAAACGCGAAACCCATGCGCGGTTGTTAGATGCGCTACAAAAAGGTCGTCCGCGCTCAATCACCGTCGACATCTTGCTCTCTGAAAAGGGCGACGCGGCCGATGATGCGGCGCTGGCACGGGCCATTGCGCGCGGACCCAGCAAGGTCATATTGCCGCTGCACTTCGATACGCCAGGGGATGATGGCTTGGCCTATAATGTGGTTTTGCCCGTTTCCGATTTCGTGCGGGCGGCAGGCGGAGTTGGTCATGTAAACCTTGTGTTTGACAATGACGGTAAAGTCCGCCGAGCCGCGCTGTGTTTTGATCCGGAACAAATGGGCCGCAGCTGGGCGCATATCACAGAGCTTGCCTATCGCGGTTCAAAACAGACAGCGTCAAAGGCATATAACAGAGTTGCGTGCGGAAAATCGCTTCTCATTCCCTTTGCAAAGCGCGGCACGCACAGTGAAATCAGCTACAATGATGTGTTGATGGGCAATATTCCAAACGGCCTTATCGAGGGCCGCGATGTCATAATTGGGGCCAGCGCAGCGGGAATGGGGGATAGCTATCCGGTTCCAGATTCAGATGGATCATTGCTTGCCGGGTCAGAAATTATGGCCAACATGCTGACCGCCATTCGGCGTGATAACTTTATTCAACCTGTATCTAAACCTTATGTAATCATCCTCTCGCTTTTGCCGATGTGGTTGCTTTTAATCGGTTTTCTTTGGTGGCTGCCAAGGACGACTTTGATCGCATCATCGGCGCTGTTGATCATCGTTCTTGGCGGCAGCGCAGCGGCACTGACAGCACAAATGTGGTTCCCGCCCGGCGTTGCTTTGCTGGCGATGTTGCTTATCTATCCGTTGTGGGGATGGCGGCGATTGCAAGCGATGAGCGATTTTATGAGCGGTGAATTGCAACAGCTGGAAATCGAGGGTGAAATGCTTCCGCTCAAGGTGCCGCAGGCGAAAGCTGGCGACTTTGTTGGCCGGCAAAGTGCCGCATTGGCGAGCGCTATTGACCATATGCGCGACCTGCGGCTGTTGTTGACCAACACGCTTTCTGATTTGCCCGACCCGATGGTTGCAACCGACGTGTCCGGCAAAGTAACGCTGACCAGCGATCTGGTTGAACAGCGGCTGGGCCTGTCGATAATGGGATTGCCGCTGAAATCAGTTCTAAAATCCATCGTCATCCCAAAAGACCAAGCGGCGATCGACGAATATTTGTCGCGCGTTGAGGCAAGTGAAACGCAAATAGTGAAAAACGAAGAGCCGGGCCAAGCTATCTTTGCCAGGTTTCAGACACTGGACGGCAGTACATTTGTTATGCGTCAGTCGAAAATTGAAACCGCTGCGGGTGCATTGCAGGGCTATATTTGTTATTTTGCCGACATTTCCGCGCTGGCAAATGCGGAGATTGAGCGGGAACAGGTTCTGCAATTATTGTCACACGATATGCGCGCGCCGCAATCTGCGATTATCGCATCACTGGACGGCAATATCGATGCGGCAGCGCGGAAACGGATTGAAAGCAATGCCAAGCTGACGATGAAACTCGCGCAAAATTTTGTCGATATTGCGCGCATGACGGACAGCAAATTCATTGGCGAAGAACTGTTGCTCGCCGATTTGATCCGCGATGTGGTCGATAATTTCTGGCCGTTGGCAAGCGAGCGTGAAATTCATATCACAGTTACTGACAATACCGATTGCGGCTTTGTCGTGGGGGAAGCCGACAGCCTATCACGCGCCTTTGCAAACCTGATCGACAATGCCATCAAATTCAGCCCCGACAACAGCAAAATTGCCATTGATCTGGACCGGGAAACGGTCAACGACGAGCCGAGAATTTTCGTTAAATTTGCCGACGAAGGACCCGGCATCGACAGCGATGTATTCGCCAATTTGTTCCAGCGATTTGCCGCCACCAATAGGCAATCGGGGCGCGTAAAAGGTACCGGGCTTGGCCTCACTTACGTGCAGGCGGCGGTGAAACGGCACAAAGGCAATATAACCGTTACCGCCCGCGAACCCACCGGAACCTGTTTCTGCATCGATTTGCCCGAAGCACCCGAGGCATAAAGCTCTATTTCAAAAGCTCTATTTCAATACCCGGCGCGTAACATATTCGCCGCGCGGATTGCCCATATCCGCCAATGCCTTTTCGACCAAAATTGGCAGCGATTCTGCCAAAGGCAGCTTACAATGAAACTCCTCAGCCGAGGCGCGATAAATCTCTACACCATCCGCAATTCGCGTGAGTGCCAGCGACAAGCGATGTTCAAGCTGCGGGCATTTTCGCGGTGGCTTCTTGCCGCTCGCGTTCGATAAGATCTTTCCCGGTGTCAGCAGCGCAACTGACGCGGGCCGCGCGGAAACGCCAACTTCCAGATAAAGCGGGCCATCTTTGCTTTCCGTCATTCCCAATGTCTGCAACTTTGCAACTACCAGACTGCGCGCTTTCAGCAATTCGGCGGACGCCGTTTTTTCCGGCGGAATCAAGACGAAGCCAGCCGTCTCCAATTTTCCCAGACCGGCATTAAAAACCCGTGTTTCAACTGTCTTTGTGCAGCCAGTTAAGGCCAACATGGTTAAGGCCAACATGGAGACAAGCAATAAATGGCTAGGTCGCATGACGCCTTATTAGGCAAATTACCCGCCCCGTGCAAGCATTTGGGCTTTTGGTTGGTGACACCGCTCAATTTTGCGTATTTATCAGAGCGGAGACGATCTGGATTTGCTTCGAAATTCGAAAAATCCCGCAGTTTAGTCCTGTCGTCCTAGGACATACCCCGCCATTGGTGCGAAAGTTACAATGGGAACACTTACAAATAGAAGCTGAGCCAATGCCAATCGGCATCACCCGTTCCAAACGCCATCATCAACGGGTCAGCAGAAAATACGCCACATACAACCAGCTAAACACGCCGTGGATAATCGCCCAGAGCACAGACTTATGCGCGGTGTAGCTGATCACAATCGCCAGCGCGCTGCCAAAGCCAACGCCCGATTTAACCACCTCGCGTTGAATGACGACGCCCGCCATGCTTATGCCGCTTGCTTGGCGCGTTCCGCCAATTCCTGATTGAGCATTTCCGCCAGCAAAAACGCCATTTCAAGCGATTGTGCGGCATTCAGCCTGGGGTCGCAATGCGTATGATAACGGTCAGCGAGCCCCTCGTCAGTGACCGCAACTGCGCCGCCGGTACATTCAGTCACATTCTGACCGGTCATCTCGATGTGGATGCCCCCTGCAAATGTTCCTTCGGCCCGGTGCACGGCAAAAAAACCGCGGACTTCGGCAAGTATGCGTTCAAACGGCCGGGTTTTATAGCCGCTGGCCGACTTGATCACGTTACCGTGCATCGGATCGCAGGACCAGATCACCGGATGGCCGGATGCCTTAACGGCGCGGACCAAAGGCGGCAAACCTGATTCGACCTTGTCATGCCCAAACCGGGCAATCAACGTGATGCGGCCAGCGATCCGGTCCGGGTTCAATGTGTCCAGCATCCTGATCAATGCGTCGGGTTCCAAACTGGGACCGCATTTTATGCCGATAGGATTGCCGATACCGCGCAAGAATTCGACATGGGCCGATCCTTCAAACCGGGTGCGATCACCGATCCAAAGCATGTGCGCCGACGTATCATACCATCCGCCGGTCAATGAATCTTGCCGCGTCAATGCTTGCTCATAAGGCAACAACAACGCTTCATGGCTGGTGTAGAATTTCGTCACTTTTATCTGCGGGACGGTTTCCGGCGTGATCCCGCATGCCGCCATAAAGTCGAGCGCTTCACCAATGCGGTCGGCGGTTTCCTTGTATTTCTTTGCCCACGGGCTGCGGCCCATATAATCATGGGTCCACGAATGGACTTGCTGCAAATTGGCATAGCCGCCGCTGCTGAATGCGCGCAAAAGGTTGAGCGTCGATGCCGCCTGGCTGTATGCGCGCACCATCCGCGCCGGGTCAGGCTCACGGGCGTCCGCTTCAAATGCGATGTCATTGATAATGTCGCCGCGGTAACTCGGCAGCTCGACGCCATCAATTGTCTCCAAATCGGAGGAGCGCGGCTTGGCAAATTGCCCTGCCATCCGGCCAACTTTAACCACCGGAACCTTGCCGGCAAAAGTCAGCACAACGGCCATCTGCAGGATGACGCGAAACGTATCGCGGATATTGTTTGGATGGAATTCAGCAAAGCTTTCCGCGCAATCGCCGCCCTGCAGCAGAAACGCTTTGCCAGCCGCAACCATCGCAAGGTCCGCCGTCAGATCACGTGCCTCGCCTGCAAAAACCAGCGGCGGGTAATTGCGCAAAGTATGTTCGGTGGCGGCCAAGGCATCTTGGTCCCGGTAGGTTGGCATGTGAATGCCTTTTTGCGCTCTCCAGCTTTCCGGCGTCCATTTAGTCGCCATAGCCATTCTCCATCTGATTCGGTTGAAGAGGGCTTCTACTGCCAGCAACACAGAACGCGCAAGCAAAAGACCGCCGTTAAAATATTCGGTCGTATGGTTAATCGAAAATGATAACATAACAGCGGCAAAATTTTAGAATAATGCTGGAAAATCGCGATGTTACCAAAATCGCAGCGCAAAAATGAGGTTTCGGGTTAACCATCTTATTTTACACAATTTTTCAATCGCATTAAGGGGCGCGCTGGCTTCCGTCCCAAGCTGGCACACGCCCGAATTCGGCCGCGCAAAACCGAGTTTTTTGTATATATGTCTGGACTTAGCGAATTGCTATCTCCCTTGCGAAGCGACCAAATGATCCAGGAACCAATTCAAGAAGCAATGAAGTTGCGGCAACCACGCCCGGTTGCCAAGCCTCGTCGCCGTCTGATCGGTGGACGTGAAATTCTGCTTTTGTTGGTTGCATTTAGCCTGCTTGCGCTGGCTCCATCAATTGCCCAAGTGATGGGCGGCATATCAAGCTCGGGACCACAGCGGCAATCGTCATTTGGCATGGCAGAGCGCGCCGAAACCAATTTCGCCGGCTCGGCATTCTACTTTCAGGAACAAGATTACATCGTCCCGCCAACCAGCGAGGCAATCGCCGCAGCGCAGGGAAGCAACGCTGCGCTGTTTGAAATCCCGCCATCCGCCGCACTTGCGCCAATGGATGATCCGGCTGCGCCCTATGATGTCAATGGTGTCGGCGGCATTGCGCGGCCCTTTGTCGTTAACGGAGCGTCACCCGATTATGGCCGCGCGCTAAAATGCCTTACCGATGCAATTTATTATGAAGCGGCTTCTGAATCCGATTCCGGACAACGTGCCGTCGCTCAGGTCATATTGAACCGGATGCGGCATCCCACATATCCAAACAACGTATGCGGCGTAATCTATCAGGGTTCGGAACGTCATACGGGTTGCCAGTTAAGCTATCTGCGACGGTTCAATGGCGCGCACACCATCCAGTTTCCATTGGGAACGCGCCCGCCGCGTTGCGATGAGCGCGCTTGCGGGATATGTCCACGCACCAGTTGGCATGGCGACGCATTATCACACCGTCAATATCTACCCTTATTGGGCACCAAGCCTGCATTTCCTTGGCACCATCGGTGCGCACCGGTTCTATCGCTGGAAAGGCAGTGCCGGGCGTCCTTCTGCATT
Source organism: Sphingomonadales bacterium (assembly GCA_043760195.1). Lineage (GTDB taxonomy): Bacteria > Pseudomonadota > Alphaproteobacteria > Sphingomonadales > Sphingomonadaceae > Sphingorhabdus_B. Next base: position 19,102 of record JAYUPJ010000092.1, read on the forward strand.
CTTCCGCAGCTATGCCGGGAATGAACCATTCCCTGGTCCCAAACCACGCGCTTACCGCCCATCGACTGCGCCGCTGCTTGATCCAATCCAGTTGCAGAAACAATATGAGCGTGAATATGCTGCTGCACGGATGAGGGCCGAGAATGATGCCCGCGCGTCCGCTGCCTCCGCGATAACGCCTGTCGCACCCTATTCAGCGATCACACCGCAGCGGCAACGCCAAGCAACCGCCTACGCCGCCCCTGAATATTCGCGGGAAGCCAAGCAACGTGGCGGCGAAGCGAACTATGTTGGCGAACGGCTACCTGATGCGACCAATATCAAGCCTGAATATCAAAACAGCGGCAGCTGGAAAGCCCAGCCAACGGGATAATTGCGGCCGGTCCTTCGCCGTGATTTAGAGCGCGATGGCACTACTTCCCAGCAGAATTCCCTCTCCGTTCGTCCTGAGCCTGTCGAAGGATGAGGCAAGCAACCTGTACTTCGACAGGCTCAGTACGAACGGTTTTGTTTCATCCAAGGGAGTTTTGTCTCACTCAAACGTCATCACTCTAATGTTGACCGCAGGCAAATACTCCAAACCGGATTGATCACTATTGCATTCCGGTGGCCGCCGTTAACCGATCCGGCCTATCTCCAAAAAACCAACCTTAGGAGATAGCCCTTGGCAATTCAGCTTCATCCAAATCAGTTCCCAACTGTAATTTTTTGCAGGAATTTTTTTGGAGGAAGATATGATTATCAACGATAACAAGGGCACCAAAGGCGCAATCGTTTCGCCAAACAGTTGTCCGAACGACGTCATCATCGGCAACAGCGTGGCCGCACATTCATTGCGGCAAATGGCGGCACTCGCGGCTGGTTCCGATAGCCCGGTACTGATTACGGGACCGCGCGGTTGCGGCAAGGAAACGGCGGCACGGGCGATACACGCTGCTTCTGCTCGCCGAAACGGGCCTTTCGTTAAGATCAATTGCGGTGCACAATCATTTGAGAACATTCCTGCCCGCGATTTTCCCGCTTCCCGCGATACCCGGCCGAAATCCGATGCTGCGCTGGAAAACGCCCATCTTGGCACGCTCTATTTGGCCGACATCGAAGAAATGTGCGTCGATGTGCAGTTGTTGGTCTGGCGATTGCTGACGCTGCGGTCCACTAACCGGGCGCCCGAACCATTTGGCCCGGCCCTCGATATCCGGGTGATTGCCGCCACAAGCCAATCTATCGCATACAAAGTAAGCGAAGGGACATTTCGGCAAGATCTGTATTACCGGCTGGCATCGCTCACGTTACCTGTCCCGCCACTGCGCCAACGGCGCGAAGATATCGCCATTTTGATTGACCATTTTCAACTCGATCAAGCGCATGACCGGCGTTTCACAATTGATTGGGCAGCGCAGCAAGCTTTGTGCGGATATAGCTGGCCGGGTAACATCCGCGAGCTGCGCCACTTGGTCGCGCGGACATGCGTTTTCCATCCGGGCCAGAATATTGGCGCACACCGAATGCGCTCGTTGCTGTCAATGGGACAGGCCGCAACCGGCAAAGTCGGCCGGGCCGTACCACCGCAAAATGCCGTTTCCGGCAAAGATGGCCCTATCGCCGGCGGCTTTTGTCTAAAGACGCATCTCGCCGATGAAGAGCTGCGTTATCTGCAATCCGCGCTCGAACAAACTAAGGGTATTGTCCAGCATGCCGCCGATATCACAGGCATGAAACGAACCACATTCCTCGAAAAAATGCGGCGGCACGGGATGGAGCGCAGGCAGTATCGGCGATGATTTTTGAGCTGGGGCGGGATGAGATGCTGAGGCGGGGTGAGATACGGCTGAGGCGGGATGAGATGCTGAGGCGGGATGAGGTGCTGAGGCAGGATGAGATACGGCTGAGCCCCAAATTCGCCTTCCCCCTTCCCCAATTCGCCTTCCCCCTCCCCCAATTCGTCATCCTGAACTAGTTTCAGGATAAATACATCGCAGGCATTGTGGCTTCGGGACTATGTATCCTGAAACAAGTTCAGGATGACGAATCGCACAGATGTCATCCAAATCCGCAGCCCGCATTAACCCTTGTAATGTAGGATTTGTTCTGGGAACAAAGGACATGGCCGCTAGTGCAGGGCTGGCTCTTTGACATCGTTGGCGGTCAGATCACTCCCTTCGTAGTAGGATTTGCAAAAACATAAAATTACAAAATAACCGCGATGTAGGAAATTATCTATAGCCGAACTGGCAATTAGTTTCAAAATGGGCGTCAACCTTGTCAAGTCGGTGTCAACTTGGCGTTTTTGATGAAATGTCGGTTTACGCCCGAATCAGCGGCAGGTTGGGCTTCCGCCAGTAACGCATTAATCCGGACCAAGCATGAAATCATATCGGTTTATGTTTCGGATCATGCGAGGAAAATGGTGCACCCAGAGGAATTCGAATCCCCGGCCTCTGCCTTCGGAGGGCAGCGCTCTATCCAGCTGAGCTATGGGTGCATATCGGCAACTTGCCAACACGCGGCCCTTAGCAAAGCGCCTTGAAAGTTGCCAGCGACTTTTTCGTATTGTGCTTATGCGGCGATCCGTTCGATGAACCAAAAGCTTGCGATTGTGCCGATCGCATAGGCCGCAGTGACAATCGCGGGTTTCACAAATGGTTCGGCAAAGCGGCGCAGCGCCGCGAGAACCAGCATAGCTGCCAAGACAATCGCCAACTGCCCGGCTTCCACGCCAAGGTTGAACGTTAGCAATGCGGCCGGCACGTCGCCTTCGGGCAAACCAATTTCCTGCAAGGCTCCGGCAAAGCCAAAGCCATGCAGCAATCCGAATATAAAGGCGACAACCCACGGAATGCGTTCAGACAGTCTGGGCTTACCGGGATCACGTTTGATGATTTCGGCGGCAAGGAACATGATCGACAATGCGATCACTACTTCGACCGGGCGCTGCGGCAATCCGAAAAAGCCCATTATAGTCCCGATCAAGGTAATCGAATGTGCCAATGTGAACGCCGTCACCGCCTTTGCAACGGTCCAAACTCCGCGCAGCAGCAGCACCAAAGCGAGCACAAACAGCAAATGGTCGTAGCCAAAAACTATGTGCTGCGCCCCGGTGACAAAATAAGTCCGCGCGATCTGCCACGTATCCGGCTTCATTAAAATTTCGGCAAGCGGCTTTGCTGCGGTTAAGCGCATGGCTTGCGCGGGCTTGCCGAGAGCCGCAACACGAACAAGAACATCGGTTTGGCTGGTGTTGAAACCGGAAAGCCCGACCGATTTGCCGGCAACGTCATCGCTGCACATCACGGCAGATTTTGTGACCAGTGATGCGTTGACTAATGCTCTTTCAGGTGTGCCTTGTATTTTGCATCCAGCGGGCAAAACCGGCTGGGTTCGCGGGGTCACTCCCCCTTTCATGGGCGATTTCCAAACCAGCGTCCATTCGGTGTTCCGCACTTGGGTGAATTCCAAATATCCCGGGCGCAGTTCATCGGCGCAGGCGGGACTCGCCATCATAGCCAGCAAGACCGTCAAGAAGCGCAGCAGGCCGCGCGTTTTGTTCACGGCTTGGCGATCTTGATGGTATAACCGTCAAGCAGCGTTTGATAGGCCTTGGCTTCGCGGCTTGTTATTGTCGCCGCCCGCCAATCATTTTCGGCCGCTTGGCGGACGTCAGCAAGCGCGGGCGCTTTGGATGTTCGCAGTTGCCTTATCCTAACCAAATGTGCGCCAAAACCGGAATATACCGGCCCGGTCCAATTGTTCGTTTCGGCGTTAGAAAGCGCCGCGAGAGCGCCAGTAAATTCATCGCCAAATTGCCGGGAAACTTCAGTTTTACTCGCGTTGTCCATACTGCGCGGAACCGACAGCGGTTCGCCATATTGCCGCCAAGCGTCGCCGCCAGCAGGCAATTTTGCAAGGCTGGTAATGAGCTGCTTGCCATTAGCAGCAATATCATCCGCAGCCGCCGCGCCCAGATAAATCTGATCAAAACTATAGACTGCATCGGCCGCATATTTGGCCGGATCTTTATCGAGCATGGCTTGAAGAACGGCCTCACTCGGCCGAACGCTCTCGACCTGCGATGCGGCAAAATATTCCATCTTGGACCGCAAGCGGCGGCGAATTATCACATCGTCGACATCCAGCCCGAGACGCAATGCCTCGCGGTAATAAACCTCTTCCTTGATGTGATCGCGGATCAGCGCATCTATTTCATTTTGGGTCGGGCTTCGTTGCCATGTCTGCGCAAAACTTGCCGCCAGTCGCTGCAATTGCGGCTCATCAATCGTGATCATCCGGCTGGCAGGATCAACGTCATTGCCGCGCCAACCGAAAAACAGAAACACCGCCAACCCGGCAAACAGAAACTGCACCAGCGGCTCTTTAAGAGCACGCTGGACACCCGCTTTCATCAACATTTTCACGCCTTAGGGCTATACCAAATCGGAGAAGTATAGGCGCGTTCCTGATCCTTTATCTGCACATCGGCTGCCAATTTCGCACCATAGCGCAAGGCATCGAACAGCACCCAGCGCGGCGTTGGAATTTCGAGAACGCGGACATAATAGAACGCCTTGATATCGGGATTGAACTCGGGATCGGTCCATATCGTTTGCAGTTCAGGCGCGCCTATGCTGTTTGAATAGATCGCCTTTGCCACATCAACCGTATCGCCCACGGACGGCACTTTTCCGCCTGCTCCTTTTGGCCTTTTGTCCATATCACTCCAGACCACATCAAAGATTTTTTCCCGCGTTTGTCCGTTTTTGTCGGCCCAACCTTTGATGATCTGAACCCGGTCAAGATTGGCCCCGATCGGATCTTTCTGCGCCGAGACAAGGAAAGTAGGTGCGCCCTTTGCACTGGCTTTCAATTCGCCGCCCATCGGGACACCGCGTTCATAACCAGCCTTTACCCAGTCGCCTTTCAAATCTGCACTGGCAAAATCCCAGCCGCCAAACAGCCGCACTTTCATCCGTGGGCCAGTCGTCGCATAAACTTCACGCCGCATCATCGCGTCAAAAATGGCGCCGCGCGTATTCGCTTTCGCCCAAACAGCAGCATAGCCCCCGGCCAGATAATGCCACCCAATCCGGCCCAAACGCGTGCCGAGATTTTGCGGCTGTCCGGCGCGCTTGCCATTCGGTTCGTTGCCGGTGTGCTTGCCAAAGAAGTTGTTCTCGTCGCCGGTTGCCAAAGTCGTATGGCTATCGGTCGAACCAATCAGCCCGAATTTATAGGGATTAACCCCGGTTTTCGCTTCGATAGCCAGTCCGCGCTTCAACGCCTCACGGATGTAATTGCCGCCTTGCATGCCGTCGGCAGCTGCTTCTTGCATGGTCAGATTGCCCAACTCCCAGCCCGCTTTGCCAAAGCCTGCAAATTCGTCATTCGGCGATAAGAACGGATGCGCTTCGCTATCACCCTTGATTTGCGTTGCCTCGACCACTGGCTCGTGCGCCGCGCGCTTACGTGCATATTCCGCGCTCATCGGACCGCCGTCAGGTCCGGTAAGCTCAAACATCAATCCGTTCGATACGTTTGAGTTATGCGGGATGGCGAGCATCTTGCCGCCGGTTTTCTTCGCATAGCCGTCCATATAGTCCCAAAGCTGCTCAACTTTCGAACCGTCCGCATTCGATCCAAACGGCAAAACCTGATCGGCCTTATCCTTGCCATCACGGAACATCACGACGCGGTGCAGATTGTTGCCATTGGGCATCAACGTATATTCAAAGCCCATAAATGCCGAAAATTTCCCCGGCTCGTTATAGCGTTCCACAATCCCGGTGTGGCTGGTCCAAATTTCGCGGGTATTTTTCTCCGTGTTTTCATCTCCCCGCATCGCTGCGGGCAAAGTCCCTGCACCCGCGCGCTGGATTATTTCACTTACGGCCTGTTGCGAACCTTCCGGACCTTCGACCATCATATCATGCCATTTGCGCAGTTGCGGATCGCGGATCAGCAATCGGGGCGCTTCGTACAAGCGCCGCGTTGCGCCAAGCCCGTCACTGTGATCGGCTATCACCAGAAAATCGAGCGGACGATCAAGTTTCGCTTTTAAGCCGAGCGTTGATTTAACCTCTTCACCGCGGGCAAATCGCAGAGCCGCTTCAGGATTTAACCGCGTGCCAAAACCAAATGCGTCGATGGAATTGGAAGTATGAAGGTGCGTGTCGCCCCAATAAACGTTCTCTGGATATGCAGTTTCTTTGACGTCGGCTTCGCGGACAGAGCTACCGCTTTCTTCAATTTTGTCGCATCCGGCAACCGCCAGCGCGATCAAGCTAAGCGCAATTATTCGTCTCATCTTGTGTCCCTTTATTTCCGTAAGCACCGACCCAAATTGGTGAACTCCATGCGCGTTAGCGCCTGCCTGCGTCAGGCTTCGTCAACCATCGCCGCTTTTGGCAAGAGCGTGGCTAACAAAGCATGCGGCCAAGATATCTCTGCATAACCTTCTCCCCGCTTGAATAATTGCACGTCCCGATTGAAACTTGCAACCTCCGTTTTTGCAGCGGCAAACGGAGGCCGGTACGGCGCGGTTTCTGTGCTTGAATTTGGGCCAACTCAGAGCTATGCGGAGTAAGTCAAAGCAAGGTCTTTGCGCCGCTTTAGCTCAGTTGGTAGAGCATCGCATTCGTAATGCGGGGGTCGTAGGTTCGAATCCTATAAGCGGCACCATAATTGATTTTGGAGACAGTTCGGATGGCGATCACGTTTGATATGACGCGTAATACGCGCGCCGCAGAAAACGTGCTCGGCGGCCTATTCCGGCTGTTCCGCTGCGTCATAGCGGATTTCGAGATACCGCCCGCGAGTGGCCAGCTTATCCAGTTCGCCGCGCGATATCTGGCCGGTCATGGTTGCAATTTCGCGGTCGATTAATCTTAATCCGTCAACCAGCTGTTGGTCGGGGGTCTTGCCGCCATGCTCTTTGTTTTTAAGCGCGGCTGGTATGCGTTTATAGCCGTTGATCAATTCGGGCAAATGTTCGCCAACCAGCTTTCGCACCTCACGCGCAGCCGGGTCATTATCGTCCAGCGTTCCCAGTTGCGGGGCGAGTTGATCCAACCTTGTGCCAATGTCTTGCACGATCGTTATTGCAGGAACGGGCAAAGCGGGCCGCTGTGCCTCAAGCCAAATCTCGGTCTTTCCGGCCAGCGTCGCAAGGTCAGTGGTTCGCAAACTTTCCGTCGTAGGCAGCGGCATATCGGGATAGCGCATCAACATATAAGCGGCGGCGGCCCCGGCGATGCCGGTCACCATCACGCCCCAAAAGCCGATGCCGTCGATGATCGCGCCCACAATGCCCGCACCGATCAACACCGCGCCGACGGCAAGCGCGGCGCGGCTGACCTTGCCCCAATAATGCGCCCGGCGAAGGGCGCGGGATTTCATGCCAATGGGCGGCATCTGCACATTGCGCAGCGCGCGCTTTGCACCCTGAATGGTTTCGTCAGATTGCGATGCGATGTTCAATTTAATTCCTCCCCGAACCGGGAAGGATTTTCATAAGCTGGTCCATTACGCCTCCAACGCAGTCAACAGGCCGCTTTCCTGCGTTTGCTTCAACGCCTGCGCTTGCCCTTCGGCGCGGGCGATATAGCCTTTGGATTTTTCGACCTCTTGTTCCAGCGCGATGCTGGTCTGTTTCATGCTGTCGAGCGCTTTCAGCTTGAACGTGTCGATGGCATCCATCGTGTCATAGATATTCTGGAAGGCGCGGCTTAATGTTTCGAGCGGGATAGTCGCGTTCACCGCTTGCTCATGGATCGTTGCCGTGCTTTCACGCAGCAGGTTTCCGGTACTATCAATGATATTCGCGGTGGTGGTATTGAGCGCGCTAATCTGGTTCAGCACCAGCCGCTGGTTGGTCATCGCCTGCGCCACCGTAACCGCCGTACGCAGCGCGCCGACGGTGGTGGTCGATGCGCGGTCAACGCCCTTGACCAGTTCGACATTGTTCTTTTTCACCAGATCAAGCGCGAGATATCCCTGCACCGTCACCGCCATTTGGGTCAGCAAATCCTGCGTTCGCTGGCGCACATAAAACAGCGCGCTTTCCTTAATCGCTTTGGATTTGGCGGGATCGGACAGTTCCAGCTCGGCGGCTTTTTCTTCCAGCTTTGCATCCAGTTGCTTGGACATCACGATCATCTGTTCCAACCGGCCCATCGCCGCCCACAAATTCTGCCGCTCAACATCAATCGCCGCATTGTCCATCAGCAATTCGTCTTTGCCATTGGCCAGACGCCCCAATATCGAACTGATATGCGTTTGCGAACTTTGATAGCCATCGAAATAATTGCGCAGCTTGCTGCCCCACGGGATGATGCCGAACAGTTTCTCTTTCGTCATCAAATTGCCCTTTTTGGAGGGGTCAAGATCCTCCACGGTGCGGCGCAATTCGGCCAAGTCCGCGCCGACGCCAGTGCCTTCGTCCATGCGGCGGATCGGGCGGTCAAGGAAACGGTTTGATTGCCCCGCCGCCTCCATTATCTCTTTACGGCCCATATTGGTCAGTTGGTCGACGCGCTTACCGAATTCGGGACTGTTGACGTCCTGCGCGATTAGGTCGCTAATATACGCCTCAACCCGTTCCTCTAATTTGGTCTTTTGATCATCGCTTACCGGCACCAGCCCAGCCGCACGTTCGGCAGTTACGACCGGCACCGGATCGGGCGGTGTCAACTTCAGGTCAGTTGTGGTTGTTGTTTGCGTCGACATCTATAACTTCCCTCTTAATCAATATCCATCGAACATGGCTTTACTGGATTGGCATTACAAGCCTTTGACTGTATTATTTTGATAGGACAGCTTATGGGTGTAATGCAATAATTTATCTGCTCTCCGGCCGGCTCCCAGCAACACAGAATTTTATTTCGCATCGCGCAAGGCGGTTTCGACCAATGGCGCGATCCCGCCGACCACCCGCGCAACGCCGTCTTTGTTGGGATGGATGCCATCGGGCAGCATCAAATTCGCATCGGTCACAACCCCATCAAGAAAAAACGGATAGAGCGGCGCGCGATATTGCTGCGCCAATTCGGGATAGATCGGGTTGAATGCAGCGGCATAATCCGGGCCCATATTAGGTGACGCGAGCATACCTGTCAGCACTGACGGTATCTTACGGCGGTTAAGTTCATCGAGCATTTCGGTCAGGTTCGCCCGGGTTTCGGCGGGCTTTGTACCGCGCAGCATGTCGTTCCCGCCCAGCCCCAATATCACCAACACTGGCGGCTGCGGCGCATTATCCAGCACGAAAGCCAGCCGCGCTTTGCCCGCCGAACTGGTATCGCCTGACACACCGGCATTCAGCACCGATACCGCCAGCCCCCGCGCCCGCAACGCCGCCTGCAACTGCGGCGCAAAGCCATCCTTTGGACCAAGCCGGTAACCTGCATACAGGCTGTCACCAAAGGCGATGACCAGCTTGGTATCTGCCATGTTTTGCGCTGTTGCTGGCGCGCCTGCAGGTACGTCCGGTTTTTGCGCAGAATTTTTTTGCGTATCGCCGGGGCCGCAACCAACTAACGCTTGGAATATCAGCAACAGAGCACCATATATGCCGAAATATCTGTTCAAAAAGGCTCTCCCTTGCTCTCGTCCAATATCGCCGCCGACGCCGCATCTGTGGATATGGCAATCCGCGCATCAAATGTCACGCTTAGCTTAGGGGCCGCCGCTGCGCCGGTGCACATATTGCGCGGCGTGAACCTCGAAATACCTTACGGTGCCAGTGTCGCATTGCTGGGTCCGTCGGGTTCCGGCAAAAGCTCGTTGATGGCGGTGCTGGCCGGGTTGGAACGCGCCAGCAGCGGATCGGTGCATGTCGGCGGAGTTGATTTCACCAATCTGGACGAGGATGGTTTGGCACGGGCGCGGCGCGGGCGTATCGGCATTGTTTTGCAGGCGTTCCATTTGCTGCCGACGATGACCGCGCTGGAAAATGTCGCGATCCCGCTGGAACTGGCCGGGCATCCCGATCCGTTTGACAAGGCGGAGCAGGAATTGGGCTTTGTCGGACTGGGCCACCGCACCGGGCATTATCCATCGCAGCTTTCGGGCGGCGAGCAGCAACGTGTAGCCATCGCCCGGGCCATGGCCGCCGACCCCAAGATCATCTTTGCCGATGAACCGACAGGCAATCTGGATGGTGCCACCGGGCACAGCATCATCGACCTGTTGTTTCACCGCCACGCGAAATCGGATGCCACATTGTTGATCATCACGCATGACCCCGAACTGGCGCAACGATGCGAGCGCGTGATTGCAATGCAGGATGGTTTGGTTGTGGACGTATGACATTCAAACACATCGTCATTGCGAGCGAAGCGAAGCAATCCAGAGCAGCGCAAGGACGCCCTGGATTGCTTCGCTTCGCTCGCAATGACGGCAATTTAGAATATAGGATGGTCGCATGACCCTCCCCCTATCCACACTTTGGCAGATCGCCCGGCGTGATCTCAACTCGCGCATACGGGGCCTGCGCTTACTCGCCATCTGCCTGTTCCTTGGCGTCGCAACATTGGCCGCTATCGGAAGTTTAACGTCGGGAATCGCAACCGAACTGTCCAATCGCGGCCAGACCATATTAGGCGGCGACATCCAGATCGAAATCGCCCAGCGCGCCGCCACCTCCGCCGAAGTTGCCGCGTTCAAATTGGCCGGTGCGCTGTCGGAAACCATCCGCATGCGGGCCATGGCCATCGGCGGCAAAGACGATGACAGCCTGCTCGCCGAACTGAAAGCTGTCGACGCCGCGTACCCGTTTTATGGACAATTTACCTTGGCCGACGGCAGCATTACAAAGGCACCGCCGCCCGGACAAATCCTGATTGCACCGACACTGGCCAACCGGTTGGGTATTGGCGTTGGTGATCCAATTCGTTTTGGCAATGCACGGTTCAAAGTTGCCGGGATCATCGGCGAAGAACCCGACCGGTTGGGCGAAGGTTTTACCCTTGGCCCCGTTGCCATCATTGGCATGGACGCCATTGGCAGCACTGGCCTGATCCAGCCGGGCAGCCTGTATAATGCCAAATACCGGATCAAATTGCCCGCCAATATACCGCCAGCTAACGCCGCAAAGGATATCGAAAAGCAGTTTCCCTCAGCCGGACTGGAGTTAACCGACCGTTCCAATGGCGCGCCCGGCACAAGGCGCTTTGTTGAGCGCATGGGGCAATTTTTGACGCTCGTCGGCCTTGCTGCGTTGGTGATTGCTGGGATTGGCGTTGGCAACGGCGTCGGCAGTTATCTGGACAGCAAACACGCCAGCATCGCGACCTTAAAAGTCATTGGCGCAGATAGCAGCAGCATTTTTCGCATCTATATGTTGCAGATTTTCGCCGTTGCCGCGCTCGCTATCTTCGCAGGGTTAGTGGTGGGTAGCATCCTGCCGCTGGCCATTGGCGTGGTTGCGGGCGACATCTTGCCGGTTCCACCGGGATTTGCGCTCTACCCCGCGCCGTTGATCGCCAGCGCCGTTTATGGCCTGTTGATCGCGTTGGCCTTTGCTTTACCGCCCTTATCGCGCGCCCGGTTCGTGCCCGCCGCCGGATTGTTCCGTGCCATTGTGGAAAGCGGCAAACGCTTTGACCGGCGCACGTTGGTGCTTGTTGCCTCCGCCATCGCTGCTATCATCGCACTGGCCATCGGCACCGCGCGCGAACCTTTATTTTCCGCAGGTTTCATCGCCGCCGCCTTTGCCCTGCTGCTGATCCTGACCTTTATGGCCAAGGCGATCCGGTGGACGGCGATGCGCTTGCCCCGGCCAAAAGCGCCATTGCTGCGATTGGCAATTGGCAATCTCTATCGCCCCGGCGCGCAGACGCAGGCGTTGGTGGTTGCGTTGGGTCTGGGGCTGACTTTGTTTGTTACGCTGGCCGTTATCCAAACCAGCATCAACAATGAAATCGCACGCAGCGTACCCGAACGTGCCCCCAGTTTCTTCGTGCTAGACGTTCCGCGTGATGATGCCGTCCGGTTCCGGCAAATGGTTCGCGGTGCTGCGCCGGATGCGGTCATCAACATGATCCCCGCGCTTCGTGGCCGCGTCATTGCCTATAAAGGGCAGCGCGTAGACGAGATGGAGACCTTGCCCGAAGGCGCATGGATCTTGAACGGTGATCGCGGCCTTACCTACAGCGCCGATTTACCGAACGGCAGCACGCTGACCGCCGGAAAATGGTGGGCAAAGGATTACAAGGGACCGGCCTTGGTCAGCATGGAGCAGGAGGTCGCCGCATCATTGGGCGTGGGCGTCGGCGATGACATCACCATCAGCCTGCTGGGCGTCGAAGTGTCGGCCAAGATCGCGTCGTTACGCACGGTCGAATGGGACAATTTCGGCCTGAATTATGTTCTGGTATTCTCGCCCGGATCGTTGGACGCTGCGCCGCATAATATGGTGGCGACGCTAACTGTGTCTAAGGCTGCGGAGGCAAAGCTGGCCAAATCCCTGCCGCTGGCGTTCCCGTCTGCATCGCTGATCGAGGTGGGTGAAGTGGTCACGCAGGTCACTGCATTGCTCGAACAAATGGCGCAAGCAATCGCCGCCGCCGCTTCCATCGCCATCTTTGCCGGGATCGCGGTGCTGGTCGGTGCAATTGCCGCCAGCCGGGCCAGCCGAATGTACGACAGCGTTATATTGAAGTTATTGGGATCAACTCGGTCACAGATTTTGGGCGCGCAGGCGATGGAATATGGGTTGCTCGCAATATTGCTGGGGCTGTTGTCGCTCGCGCTCGGCATGGGCAGCGGATATTATGTCATTACCCAGATTTTCGATTTCAAATTCGCGCCGGATTATGGCGTGTTGGCGGTGACGTTATTGGGCGGCGCTGGAATTACGTTCGTACTGGGTCTGGCCGGATCGCTGCCGATACTGGCCGCCCGCCCGGCAGAGGCGCTGAGGAGTTTGTGATTTGTTTGCTCCGTCAACCTTAATTCATTTCAGGGTCCATCGTGCAGCGAAGTGCCGACCTATCCTGAGAAATGGATCCTGAAACAAGTTCAGGATGACGTTGGGAGAAAACTTCCCCTTGCCATCCGGCCCGCCAACGGTGCGCTCAAAATCAACTGCGCGATGTGGTACAAAATCGCGGGCAGGATAATCAGCCCGGCCTGATTGCCAAATAACAGCGCCGCCATCGGTGCGCCGGTGGCAATGCTCTTATGCGCACCGGCAAAAATCAGGCTGATCCGGTCCGGCCGCGCCAGTCCTAACATCCCGCCTACCAGCATCGCGCACCCAAATGCGAATGCCAAAAGCATCGCCAGCGTGAGAACAAGCGCAGTCAACACCATGCCATCCAAATCAGCCAGCGCCCCCGATGCAACCGCGCCGGCAAACGAGATATACACCGCCAGCAATATCACCGCCCGGTCAAACAGTGACAGCAACGCCTTTTTCCCCGCCGCCCAGTCCCCCAACCAATATTGCGCCGCTTGCCCCAAAGCGAACGGCAGCAGCAGCATCGTTGCGATCTTGATTACCACGTTTGAATCCATCGCCGCCCCGCTGGCCCCGCCAATCAACAAAGCAGCAAGCAACGGCGTCAATATTATCCCGGCCAGATTGGAAAGCGCCGCGCCAACCACCGACGCAGCTACGTTTCCGCCGCCTATCGACGCATAGCTGATCGCCGACTGTACCGTTGATGGCAGCACCGCCAGAAATATAATCCCGGCAGCAAGCGGGCCAGGCAAAGCCAGTGCGGCCAGCTTGGCCAATAGCCATCCCGCCAGCGGCATCATTACAAAACAAACCGCCAGCATCGCGCCTTGTACCCGAAAACTGCGTGTCGCCTTTGCCACTTCGGCGCGCGGCAAGCGCAATCCATGCAGAAAGAACAGCAGGAATATACAGGCAAAAATTATGCTCTGTGCTGCATCCAATGCCGCCCCGCGAACAGGCAACACCCACGCCAATGCCAACGCGAGTAGCAGCATCAAAATAAAGCGGTCGGGTATCAAGCGCAGCAGCATATTGGTCCAAATTTTTGAATGACGCGAAACGGTTCGCGCCTTTCTTTCATCATATCGCCATGCCTTACAACCCCGATGCAAATATGGTATTGTTCAATCATTGAAATTTGGCAAAGGATCGAGTCGATGTTTCTCCGTTTAAAATTAGGTTTGAAGCCGCGCGTTTTGGCATTGACGGCTGGCGCGATATTTTTGACATTATCTCCGGTTTTTGCGGCAGGTGGCGGCGGCGGAGGAGGCGGGGGCGGAGGAGCGCCCAGCCAGTCGACACCGCAATATGATCCCGCAGTCGAATATCAAAAAGGGACGACGGCATTTCGTGCGAACCAATTCGCCGAAGCAGCAAAGGCGTTCAAGCGCGTGGTTGATGCTATTCCCAAAAATCCGCAGGCCAATTATCTGCTCGGCGCAAGTTACATGGCGCAAGGTCAATTCAAAAAAGCGAAAAAGCCTTTTGAATCAGCGGTAAAATATGACGGAAAAATGATCGAGGCACGACGCGATTTGGCAATCACCTATGCGAAATTGGGTGATGCAGCCAAGGCGGGCGCACAACTTTCTGCGTTGAAAGCGGCAGCGGCGACATGCGGCACGGCGTGTACCGATGCAGCAAAGATCACCGATGCGGTCGCCAAAGTGGACGCTGCCATGCAAAGCGGCAAAGCGGCGCTGGCTCCGGTTGTGCCGGATATCCGGTTGGCGGGTGCGAAATCTGCTGATGCAGTGTATGTGTCGGCAGTCAGCTTGATCAACGAAAAACGATATGAAGAGGCAATTGTTCAGCTTGATAGCGCATTATGGACGGCGGGACCGCATCCCGATATTTTGACTTATCTAGGATTTGCCAACCGCAAGCTGCACAAATATGACGCGGCTGAAAGCTATTATCAGGCAGCGTTGCAGGTCGCCCCCGCACATCTCGGCGCGTTGGAATATTACGGCGAGTTAAAACTGGAGCGGGGCAATGTTGCCGGTGCCAAATTGCATCTTGCGAAATTGGAAACATTGTGCAGCTTTGGGTGTTACGAAGCCGATGAGCTGCGCCGCTGGATCACGGAGAAAGTGCCATCCGCAAGCTGATCTGCGCGCCGTTATCTGGCGCAGACATCCGCAAGCTGATCTACGCGGTGTTATTTGGTGCCATCGGCGCGGCGGCGGTTATCGCTGCGCCCGCCCAGTTGATCGAATCCTTGCGTTGGACCGCGCCGGGTCAAGAAATTGCCGCGCTGTCCAAGCGGCCATCCACCTGCCTGTCCTTTAAACCGGACGAACAAGCCGATGTCCGCGCCGGTTTGGCGTTGTTCAATTCGCCTGCGCTGCTCGGCGGTCAAGCGGCCAAGGCAGGGCTAAGTTGTGCCAGTTGCCATGCCAACGGGCGCGGCAATCCCCATTTCCTGTTGCCTAGCCTGTCTGACAAAGCAGGTACGGCGGATGTAACCAACAGCTTCTTTGGTCCGGCGCGCGGCAACGGGGTCAACGATCCTGTGCCAATCCCGGATCTGGCGATGCCCGGCAAAATCTCAAGGCAACAGGCGGACCCGGCGCTGATACACTTTACCCGAAATCTCATTGTCGATGAATTTTCAGGCAAGCAACCCAGTGCAGCGATGCTGAATTCGCTCGCCGCTTATATGCGCGCAATTCAAAGTTGTGCAGGTGGCAAAGGCGTGAACCAAGATCGCGGGCTTGAAGATCAATTGGCGATCATCGACGCCGCTTTGGATGGCGCGAATATGATGCACCGGATCGGAGATCATGCAGCCGCAAGCGTGTTGATCAGCGGTGCGCGCCATCAACTGGGCCTAATACACGAACGTTATGCCGCCGCGCGGTTTAAACAAGAACGCTTGCTGCTCCTAAATGCGTCAAAGCGGCTGCAGGCGATTGCGAATGTTTCTGACCAGCGCAAGCTGCCGAAACTGCTGCAAATTTGGCGGCAAGATTTTGACCGCAAGCTCACCCGCCGCCTGAAAGCGGGCGAAACGCAATCACTTTATGATGGAAAACAAATCGCTGCAGCATTCAGCCATTAGGAAACGCAAGCGTTTGATTGTTGCGCCGCAACACAATTTGGGTTAGAGGCGCGCGAGAATCTGGTGGCAATTGGCTACCAAAACCTAGCTCCCATAAGGCTTATATAGAAATGTCCCTGCGCAATATCGCTATCATCGCCCACGTCGATCATGGCAAAACCACCCTTGTTGATCAGCTTTTCCGTCAATCCGGCACCTTCCGCGATAATCAGCGCGTTGAAGAGCGGGCGATGGACTCGAACGATCTGGAAAAAGAACGCGGCATCACGATTCTGGCAAAATGCACCAGCGTTGAGTGGGAAGGCAACCGTATCAACATCGTCGACACGCCCGGACACGCCGATTTCGGCGGCGAAGTGGAGCGCATATTGTCGATGGTTGACGGCGTTATCCTGCTCGTTGACGCATCCGAAGGCGCGATGCCGCAAACCAAATTCGTGACCGGTAAAGCGTTGGCGCTCGGCCTGCGCCCCATCGTTGTGGTCAACAAGGTCGACCGCCAGGATGAGCGTATCCAAGAAGTGTTGGACGAAGTGTTCGACTTGTTCGTATCGCTTGACGCCACCGATGAACAGCTTGATTTTCCTGTGCTTTACGCTTCGGGCCGCAATGGTTATGCGTCGATCGATCCGTCGCTGCGTGAGGGCACGTTGACACCGATGTTCGAAACCATTGTCGCCCACGTCCCCGCGCCAAAGGCCGACGTCGATGGTGAGTTCAAAATGCTCGTCACTCTGTTGGACCGGGATAACTTTCTTGGCCGCATATTAACCGGCCTTGTGCTGTCTGGCACCGTAAAGCTGAACCAGCAAATCCATGCGCTCAGCCCGGAAGGCAAGATTGTCGAAACCGGCCGCGCCTCAAAAATCATGTCGTTTCGCGGTCTTGAACGCGTTCCAGTGGAAGAAGCCAAAGCAGGCGATATTATATCCATCGCGGGCATGACCACAGCAACCGTGGCCGATACCATCGCCGAACCAAGCGTAACCGAACCATTGCACGCGCAGCCCATCGATCCGCCAACGCTTTCAATGCGTTTTTCGGTAAACGATAGCCCGATGGCGGGCCGCGAAGGCACCAAAGTCACCAGCCGCATGATCCGCGACCGTTTGATGCGCGAAGCCGAAAGCAACGTCGCTGTCCGCATTACTGAATCTGCCGACAAGGACAGCTTTGAAGTTGCCGGCCGGGGTGAATTGCAATTGGGCGTGCTGATCGAAACCATGCGCCGCGAAGGATTTGAACTCGGCATTTCGCGTCCCCGCGTGTTGTTTAATGAAGACGAAAACGGCAAACCAACCGAGCCTTATGAAACCGTCGTCATCGACGTTGATGATGAATATTCGGGCACTGTTGTTGAGAAAATGGCGATCCGCAAAGGCGAGATGACCGACATGCGGCCATCGGGCGGTGGCAAAACCCGGATCACATTCAGCGCGCCATCACGCGGCTTGATCGGCTATCATGGCGAGTTCCTGTCCGACACACGCGGCACCGGCATCATGAACCGCCTGTTTGAAAAATACGGCCCGCATCGCGGCACAATCGATGGCCGCAAAAACGGCGTTCTGATCTCGAACGGCAGCGGCGAAGCCGTGGCTTATGCGCTCGGCCCATTGGAAGAACGCGGTATATTGATGGTTAGCCCGGGCGAAGCATTGTACGAAGGCATGATTATCGGCGAAAATGCGAAGCCCGACGATCTGGAAGTCAACCCGATGAAGAGCAAGCAGCTCACCAACTTCCGTTCCACCGGCAAAGACGACGCCATCCGCCTGACCCCGCCATGGCGGATGACGCTGGAACAAGCGATCGCCTATGTTGACAATGACGAAATGGTCGAAGTGACACCAAAGAACATCCGCCTGCGCAAACGGTTCCTTGATCCCAACGAGCGTAAGAAACAGTCGCGGGCGAAAGCGGCGGCTTAAGCGAAAATATCTGCAGACAAAAAAAGAGGCGCCGGATTGATCCGACGCCTCTTTCTGCGACCCGAGGCTTGCAGCCTTAATGGCTGAATGCAACGGTATACTTTACATTGTTCCGTCCGAAGTCGAGCGCTTTACCAAGAATATTTCGTGTGCAATACACAACTGTGCAAAGCTTTGCAAGAATACTTGTGTGTTACCAGAATGCGGCAACACAAACGAATAAATTACAGTCACGCCATTGGTCAATAAATTTTACTTCCCGCAAAAAAGATGGTGGGAGGAGAATTGATTTTTTGATTTTCCAGAAGGAACCGCAACGCCTAACGGTTTCCCTCCAGAGCGCCCAATCGTTGCACGAAAATCTGCTGGGAACGCATAACAGCGTCGCTCGCGACCTCTTCACAAATCTGAAAACTAACGCTTCCATAGATGGGCCTCTCGCCTATGATGATGAAGTCATTTCAAAATGAAGGGTCGCCATGTTCCGTTCTGCTTATTGTGCAATTGTCCTATTGGCTGGGTCCACTGCTTTGGCCATTTGTAGCCCCGCGTTTGCCCAAACCACAGTTCATACCAGTGGACCTTCACCTACCGCCACGCCCGCCGAAAGCGCACTGCCAAAGTTGATCGTGGCGATATCGGTGGATCAGTTGTCCGCCGATTTATTCGCTGAATATCGCGGCGAGTTTACCGGCGGATTGAAGCGGTTGCAGCAAGGGGCGGTTTTTCCTGCGGGATATCAAAGCCATTCGGCTACCGAAACCTGCCCTGGCCATGCGACAATTCTAACCGGCGTTCGCCCGGGCCGCGCTGGAATAATCGCCAATGACTGGATCGAGTTGAATACAGCGCGTGAAGACAAGAAAATCTACTGCGCCGAGGATGAAAGCGTACCCGGCTCAACCTCTAACAAGTACACCGTATCCGACAAACACCTGAAAGTGCCGACACTGGGCGAACGCATGAAAGCCGCCAATTCGGCTGTGCGCGTAGTTTCAGTGGCCGGAAAAGACCGCGCGGCGGTCATGATGGGCGGCCATAAAGTCGACGAACTTTGGTGGTGGTCGGGCAAGGCGTTCGAATCCTATGCTGGCCGTGACATGCCCGGCGCAGTTACGCGCGCAAATGCCAGTGCAGCATCGCAAATCGCGGACGGAGCGGCGGCAATGCCGCTTCCGGAATTTTGCGCAGGGCATTCGCGCGCAATCGCCATCGGCGGCGGCAAGAATGTTGGTGATGGCCGGTTCGCACGCGACAGCGACGACGCCCGCGGTTGGCGAGCGGCTCCACATTTTGACAAAACCGTTATTAATTTGGCTGGTGAATTGGCCATCGACATGGGCCTTGGCAAGGGGGCTTCGACGGACGTTTTGGCGATTGGTGCGTCGGCAACCGACTATGTTGGCCATACTTATGGCACATCGGGCAGCGAGATGTGCATCCAGCTGATGATGCTCGACCAGTATCTAGGCGGCTTGTTTGCACGGCTCGACAATGCGGGAGTTGATTATGCGGCGGTGCTGACCGCTGATCATGGCGGCCATGATTTGCCGGAACGCATCCGCGAACTCGCCATTCCGGATGCGCAGCGGATAACCAAGTCGGTTTCGGTGAAGGCGATTGGCGCCGATATAGCCAATAAACTCAAACTGAAAGTCCGGCCGTTACACAGCGACGGTCTGGGCGATGTGTGGATCGATGTCAGCTTGAATAAGGCGCAAAAGGCGAAAGTTCTGACAGCGGCATTGACGGCGTACCGCGCGCATCCGTTGGTGGCGGCGGCCTATTCAAAGGCCCAGATCGCGGCGACGCAGCTTCCATCAGCCCCGCCCGAGAGCTGGACAATTATTGAACGCGCGCGGGCGTCGTTTGATCCTGCGCTATCGGGGGATTTGTTCGTCGCACTCAAACCGTATGTCACACCGATCCCTGATGCGAGCTCTGGCTATGTCGCCACGCACGGCAGCGTGTGGGATTATGACCGCCGCGTGCCAATCCTGTTTTGGCGCAAAGATATGGCGCGGTTTGAACAGCCTTTATCGGTGGAAACTGTGGACATCGCACCCACTTTGGCGGCGCTGATCGGGCTTTCGGTTCCGGCTGGGGAATTTGACGGTAGGTGCCTTGATTTGGAAGCGGGGACCGGATCGACGTGTGATTGATGCGGGGTTGAATTGCCAACCACCGCTGCTCCCCCTAAATCGCCTGCCCTGCCGCGTGGCCGCTGGCCCAGGCCCATTGAAAATTATATCCGCCGAGCCAGCCGGTAACATCGACCGCCTCGCCAATCGCATAAAGGCCGGGCACTTTTTTCGCCTCCATCGTTTGCTGCGACAGGCCGTCGGTGCTGATCCCGCCAGCGGTAACTTCGGCCTTGGCATAGCCTTCTGTACCGTTCGGGGTAAACTGCCAATTGGCCAAACGCTGCTCGGTTTCCTCCAACACACGGTCGGTGGTGTCAGCCAGATTGCCAGCGCCGCCAATCCGCTCGGCCAAGGTTTCGGCCAGCCGCGATGATAAAGCGGCGGACAGAACCGACTTGATCGTGCTGCGCGGCTGTTCCCGCTTGAGTGTCCGCAGCCAGCCGCTTTTAACATCTGGCAAAAAGTCGATGCCAACTGGCTGGCCGTGCCGCCAATAGCTTGAAATTTGCAATATCGCTGGCCCTGATAGCCCTTTGTGGGTCAACAAGGCGGCTTCCCTGAATGCAGTTTTGCCGCACCGCGCCACCACATCGGCGGACACACCTGAAAGCTCGCGAAACAGCACGTCCTGGCCGCCCAAGGTGAACGGGACCAACGCAGGACGCGGTTCAACCACCTTTAATCCGAACTGCCGTGCCAGATCATAAGCAAAGCCGGTCGCTCCCATTTTGGGGATACTTGGGCCGCCGGTTGCAATAACCAGCGACGCCGCGCTCGCCAATTTCGAGCCATAGCCCACGTGAAAGCGCCCGTCGCCATGGTTGATCGCGCCAAGCGGCGATCCCAGCGCGACGTGAACATTGCCCTTGGCGCATTCCTCCAACAACATCGCCACAATCTGCTTGGCGCTGCCGTCGCAGAACAACTGCCCCAAGGTTTTTTCATGATAAGCGATGCCATAGCTATCGACCAGCGCGATGAAATCTTGCGGGGAATATCGCCCCAATGCGGATTTGGCGAAATGGGGATTTGCCGAGAGGAAACGATCTGCCACCGTATTTACATTGGTGAAATTGCAGCGGCCACCGCCCGAAATCAGGACCTTCTTACCCGCTTCTTCGGCATGATCGATCAGCAACACCCGCCGCCCGCGCTGTCCCGCCGCCGCCGCACACATTAACCCGGCACCGCCAGCACCCAGAACGATGACATCATATTGATCTATATTCATCTGCGCGCCTTGCCAGTTAAGATTGCTGCCCGCAATAGTGGGGGATTGCCAGCGCGGCCAGTTTACGGCAAAGGCGCGGTTATGACTGACACCGCAGATACTCCGCCCGACCATTTGTCGATCCATCCATATAGCGCCGCCTACAATGCCGAAGCGTTGGAACGCGGCATCGGCATCCGCTTCAAAGGGGAAAAGCGCACGACAGTTGAGGAATACTGCATTTCCGCTGGCTGGATCAAAGTGCAAGCCGGAAAATCACTCGACCGCAAGGGGCGGCCAATGTTGTTAACGCTAAAGGGTCCGGTCGAAGCCTGGTTTGAAGACCTTGGCGAAGACGCACCTGTTGCCAAAGCCTGACGTTAAGGCTTAATACCTCTGAAAAGGGGCGATGAATGCGTATAATGCTGCTGGGCGCGGGAGGGTTTATTGGCCGCTCCATCATGGCCGATCTATTGGCTGCGGGTCATGAAGTTATTGGCATAGTGCGCAACGTTGGCGAATTGCCAATCGCCTTTCCCCAGGCCCAATTCATTGCCATTGATCTTGCCCAAGCGGCCAATCCGGAAATTTGGCGGCACCAACTGTTCGGCGTCGATGTCATCATAAACGCCGCAGGTATTCTGCGCGGACGAGATATGGATGCGATCCATGTCGACACACCAAAGATATTATATGCTGCCGCACTTGAGGCAGGCGTCAAGCGAATCGTGCTGATCTCTGCAATCAGCGCGCGGAGCGATGTTGCAACCGACTATTCAGTTTCAAAGTTGGCGGGTGAAGAAGCGCTGCGATCTTCAGGTCTAAACTGGACAATCCTGCGTCCATCGCTGGTTTATGGCGATGGAAGTTATGGCGGAACGTCGTTAATGCGAGGGATGGCGGGCCTTCCCCTGATTACGCCAGTGCCCGGCAATGGAGATTTCGCCTTTACCCCGATTCATGTGCATGACCTTTCGCAAGCCGTGCGAACGGTGTGCGAAGGTGGCGCCTTTTCCAAACAAACTTTGGAGCCGGTTGGGCCAGAAACGCTCAACCTAAAAGATTTGTTGCAACAATATAGAGCATGGCTCGGTTTCGGGAAAGCCCGGTTTCTGCCGGTTCCCATGCCGCTGATGCGTTTTCTGGCCCGCATTGGGGATGTCGCGGGGAACGGACCGATTGCAACGAACAGCCTCGCTCAAATGGTCGCTGGCAATGCGGGCGATAGCGCAACTTTTGCAAAAGCAATCGGCTTCTCACCGCGCGGCCTGAGTGATGCAATGCGCGACCGGCCAGCGCAGGTTCAGGACCGGTGGCATGCGCGGCTGTTCTTTCTGGCACCGGCGTTGAAAATCGTGCTTGTTTTGATGTGGCTAAGTTCCGCCTATCTGGGGCTGTTCCACGGTCACGCGCAGACTGATGCGCTCGTTCAAGGCATCGGCCTGCCCGCCGCGTTCGCAACCCCATTGCGGATCGGCAGCAGCATATTGGATATTGCGATTGCTGGCTTGGTAATTTTCGACCGGAATGCGCGGCTTTCAACACCCGTTCAACTCGCCGTGGTGATTGGCTATACCTTGGTCATCGGTTTCGCCCTGCCAATGCTTTGGCTCGATCCGCTTGGGCCTTTGGTGAAGAACATTCCCATACTGCTGGCCATCGCTGTGCATGGCGCCATTGGGGATCAACGCTGATGGAACTCTACCTCCTCGTCAAATGGGTTCATATTTTGAGCAGCACGATATTGTTCGGTTTTGGCGCGGGAACGGCATATTATTTCTGGTGCGCACATCTCAGCCGTGATCCGGCCACGGTTGCCAATGTGGGCCGGCTGGTGGTGCGGGCAGATTGGATTTTTACCGGAGCCAGCGGCATCATACAACCGGCCAGCGGCCTAGTGCTGGTTCACCTCGCGGGCTATTCGTTCGGCGAGTCATGGCTCGTTGTGAGTTATGTATTATATGCGATTGCCTTCGCATGCTGGGCTCCCGTCGTCTGGCTGCAAATAAAGGCACAGCGCTTGGCACAGGCCGCAATGGAAACCGGTGAACCTCTGGGATCAGAATACCGCCGAACAATGCGGCTTTGGTTTGCATTGGGCTGGCCCGCATTCTTGGGCTTGCTCGCAGTGTTCTGGTTGATGATTGCCAAGCCAACAATTTGGTAGGTGCTCATTTCAGCTGCAGATTGTTTCAGCCGCAGATCAGCTTTTCGGAAACATCGCGACGACTTTGGCCAGCTGTTCGTTTACCGGGGCCAATTCGGAATCAACCGTTTTTCCCAGCCGCACAACGGTCAACTTATGTTGCGGTGATACCAGAACAAATTGCCCCAGATGGCCAAGCATCGAAAATACATCGCTGGGCCCTTTGCCCGGGAACAAAACCTGGTCGCGGCCTTCTGGACGTTTTTTGTTCAACCATAAATGCCCGCCATAGGCTGCATCTTGCCCGCTTGATGTGCGCATAAACCGCGTCCAGCTTGTTGGCAGCAATTGGGCGCTGCGCACCGAGCCATTGTTGCGCAAAAATTCGCCGAGTTTCGCCCAATCACGGGCCGTTGCGTGCATCATGCTGCCGCCCAGCATCGTACCCGACCGGTCAAATTCCGGAGTCATGCTCTTCATCCCCAATGGATCAAACAACCGGCCCTTGGCATATTCCAGCATGGCATTGCGCCGAACCAGCGGGTCTTTGCTGTCGGTAAGCGACCGCGTCATGATGTCCGCCAGGATATGGGACGTCGCCGAACTATATTCAAACTTCGTTCCCGGCGATGCCTCCAGCACCCGGGTTTCAGCATAGCGTGCCACATCGTCGCGGCCATCGAGAAATAGCATACGCGGCGTATCGCCATCGTAAATCGCGACGTCAGCCTCCTCATCCAGCCCTTCGGTATGATCAATCCCCGATGCCATATGCAACAAATGCCGGATCGTAATTTTGCGCCGCTCGTCTCCGGGAATTTGCCATTCAGCAATCGGCGCAGGTTCATCGAGCGCAAGGCGACCATCAGCGATCATCATGCCGACCAATGTTGCCGTCACCGTTTTTGCCATCGACCAACTTATCAGCTTGGTATCGGGGCCATATCCCGGCGCGTATCGTTCTGCGACGACAATACCGCCGTGCAAGATCACCAAAGCGCGGGTTTCCGACAATGCCGGATCTTCAAAGAAAGGCGCGATCATCTGCTTCAAAGCAGCCTCGCTAACGGCGGCATCATCGGCGTAATTGGCGATAAAAGGTACCGCAGCAGCGGTTGATTTTGCCGCAGGTTCCGGCGCTGTATTGCTGCATGCGGATAGCGTGAGCGCGGCGGCGAGTGAAAAAGCGGTTGCGGCGAGAGGCGTATTGATCTTAGGCATAGAGATTATCATTAGGAACGTTCATGGCAACTGCAACCCCAAATCCAACACACAAAGCGCCCCACAACAAATGGCGGACCGCCAAGATCGCAATGGTTGCGATGATTGTTTTGATCATCTTGTTGCTCATGTTCAATTTTGCGACGCTTCAGGGCTATGCCCGTTTGGGGACAAGTTATGCAGCGCACGTAACCTGTTCATGCCGCTATATTGAGGGCCGCGATATGGCAAGCTGTGCCAATGACACCGAAGCCGGCATGGAAATAGTCAGCGTCAGCGATGATCCCGATAACAAGCGCGTCACTGCATCGGTCCCGTTTCTAGCCGAAGCCGCAGCCGAATTGCGCGGTGAATTTGGCTGCCAACAATTGAACAAGGCTGAACTTGAGGCGCTGGATTAGAGCGTTTTAATACCGGTCGCAGTTCAGGCCACCAAATCCAGCGCCACTGCCTCGGTTTCTTCGATCCAGCCGCCGCCTAAAACCCGGTCGCCGTCATAGAATACTGCGGCTTGCCCCGGTGCAACGCCAAGTTCTGGAACGTCAAAGCGCAGCCATTCGCCGTCAATGCGCGCCGCAACGGGCCGCGCCATCGACCGCACTTTCACCATGATAGGACGCGATTTGCTCTCGGTCAGCCAATTGCAGTCTATCACCCGGGCAGCGGCGACGGCAAGCGCAGCGCGCGGGCCAACATAAACGCGGCGTGCGGCGGCATCCAGCCGCACCACGTACAGCGGCACAGGCTGACCACCGATATCCAGCCCCTTGCGCTGCCCCACGGTATAATGGATCAGGCCCTTATGCTCGCCAAGAACGTCACCATTGATATGCACGATTTCGCCGCCAGTATCGGCATCGGGCCGTATTTTGCGCACAACGCTGGCGTAATCGCCATCGGGCACAAAGCAAATATCCTGACTGTCGGGCTTCGCGGCAACCACCAATCCCAGATCAGCCGCAATTTCACGTACCAACGGCTTGGGCATATCACCCAATGGGAACCGCAAATAATCCAGTTGATCTTGCGTCGTGGCGAACAGGAAATAGCTTTGGTCGCGGGCGACATCTGCGGCGCGGTGTAACTCTGCCCCGCTCTGCCCCTCTATCCGGCGGACATAATGACCGGTGGCAAGGCAATCTGCGCCCAGCTCCTTTGCCAGCCGGAACAAATCGGTAAATTTCACGCCCATGTTACAGCGGACGCAAGGGATCGGTGTTCGCCCTGCCATATATTCATCGGCAAAATGATCGATCACCGATTCGCGAAAACGGCTTTCGTGATCGAACACATAATGGGCAATTCCCAGCTTGTCGGCAACGGCACGCGCATCGCGGATATCTTGCCCGGCGCAACATGAACCCGCACGTTTCACCGCGCTGCCGTGATCATAAAGCTGCAAAGTCACGCCAATCGTTTCGGCGCCCGTGCGCGCTGCCAATGCCGCAACCACCGACGAATCGACCCCGCCCGACATAGCGACAACGATTCGCTTTCCGGACAAATCATCGCCCAATTGGAAATTCACTGAAGTATTTTTTTCGGTCATGTCGGCATGGCCCATAGCGGCGTGAGCGCCGAAACGCTAGTTTTGCGTTACGCGTTCTCAAAATGATACAAAACCGGCTGGCAAATGATAACCGCCATTAATCTCGCCTAACGTTAAATGAACCGTGCCTTTACTCCGCGTTATCAGGTGGCGTGTAGAGGAAGGGCATGGAAATGACATTCCCCTCTTTGCGCGACAATATGAACGGCGCACCGCGTCGATCGGATTTTCGTGCGTTGCTGTCTTCGGCGATTTCGCGGCAAGCGAACTCGTTTACGTCAATGGCCGTAATTGCTGCACAGCGCAACGTTATCGGCACCGCAATACGCGACGACAGTGTTGAGGGTCGTTTACACTATTTCGCTGGAAATACTGCCCCAATCGCTGGGAAATCGGTGCCGCACGGCTCGTTTTATCCCGGCAAATCGTCAGAATTTGGTGACCATGCCAATTATAACCAGGCCGTTAACCAAGACGGTTCAATCAATCGCAAACCTGTCGCAGTAAAACCAGATTTGTCAGACCAACTGACAGCAAATCCGGGGCAAGAAAAACTGAGGTCCAAATGATAGAAAACCAAAAAATACGCCCTGCTACGGTCATCGGTCCATTGGGCGAACCACTTTCGATAGACAGCCTGCCGCCGCCAGGAACAACGCGCTGGGTTGTGCGCCGCAAGGCAGAGGTTGTTTCCGCAGTAAATGGCGGATTGTTAAGCATCAATGACGTGTGCGAACGCTATGACCTAACCTTGGAAGAATTTGCTTCTTGGCAACGGGCGGTCGATCGTTCCGGCATGGCTGGCCTGCGGGTGACCCGCATCCAGCATTACCGCGACCTATACGAGCGCCAACAAAAATACTAAGTAACAGGCGCGAGACCAGCGCTTTTAAAAGCCCCGTAGGTTCCAAATTTAGCACTTGGCCTGCGGGGCTTTTGCGTTGCGGTTTTCTCCCGCCAATTGCGTCCACCACGCAATGCAAAAAACGGCATTTGATCTTTTTCAGTAATAAACTATCACGTTACATACCGGTTATTTGTTCCGGATGCGATATGAGGAGAAATTAAATGGGATGGATTATTGCTATCATCGTTGGCGGAATCGCTGGCTGGCTCGCCAGCAAGGTTATGAATCGCGACGCAGATATGGGTATTATGTGGAATGTTGTGGCTGGCTGTGTCGGTTCGGTAATTGGCAATTTGGTTGCCAATAGATTTGGCATTGTCGGATCTGTTCAAGAATTTTCGATCACGGGTTTGATTATAGCATTCGTCGGCGCGATCGTCTTGCTGGGCATTGTTAACCTGGTGAAGCGCGGCAGCGTTCGTTAATTACCCAACAGTTCGCAAATAGTATCGGGCTGCGCAGAATAAGCGCAGCCCATTTCAACGTCGTTCGTCGAAAAAACTGGCCGTCAATCTCTGTTGTGGCAAATGCATCTATCGGCTAGGTAAATATCTCTATATTGATGGCATACCCGTTCGGAAAACTCTGGACGGTGACGTACTGATGTAATACAGCTAGCGCAATTGGCCTCTCCCCGCACCACAATCAAGCCCGCGCAATCGAATACGGACAAGACATGAACTACGAAACCAGCATTGCCAACCCGATTGGCGGCCAAAGTGAATATACGTTTGACGACAGCGGCAGATCAAATAAGCGCCGCTGGATCATTATTGCCGCCATCGCTCTGATCTTGTTGGTTGGCGGAGCACTGGGCTATTATTATTCTCAAGGCGAAACCGGCGCGGCAACAAAAGCCGCCGACGACGCCAAAAAGAGCGCGCAGGCGCAGAATGTTACGGTCGTATCGCCGGGCACGGAAACCGTCGCCAAATCAATCAACGCGACTGGTACCATTGCGGCGCGGCGCGATACGCCCGTCGGCGTGGTCGGTGAAGGCGGACAGGTATCACGCGTGTATTTCGATGCGGGAGAATGGGTTTCGCAAGGGCAAACTTTGGTCAGCATCGAACGGTCAGTGCAAGTGCAGCAAGCCGCCGCGCTGGACGCGCAAATCGGTGTGGCGCGCGCCGATCTGCAACTGGCGGAGAGTGAATTGAACCGTGCGGCGCAGCTGATCGACAGAGGCTTTATTTCTAAAGCCGATGTTGACCGCAAAACTGCCACACGCAATGCCGCCCGCGCCCGGGTCAACGTGGCGTTAGCGCAGCTGAATGAAACCCGCGCCCGCAATGCACGGCTCGATATCCGTGCGCCTGTCAGCGGATATCTGCTCGAACGCAATGTCGAGCCGGGCCAAACCGTGAGCGCGGGCAGCGGCATATTGTTCCGCATCGCCAAAGGCGGCGAGATGGAATTGCAAGCGTTGTTGAGCGAGAATGATCTTGCGTCGGTATCCGAAGGTATTTCAGCAACCGTCACGCCCGTTGGCAGTGAAGAGACTTTTACCGGTCAGATTTGGCAAATTGCGCCGACCATTGATGGACAATCGCGGCAAGGTATGGCGCGCATTTCGCTGCCGTTTAACCGGGCACTGCGTCCCGGCGGATTTGCCAGCGTGATCATTCGGTCCGGTGCCATGACTGCGCCAATCCTGCCCGAATCCGCAATCCAGAATGATGATCGCGGCTTTTTCGTGTATATCATCGGCAACGACAGCAAGGTCGCCCGCCGGGCTATTAAGACCGGAGAAGTCACAGCAAACGGTATCCCCGTTATCGAAGGGCTGGACGGCACGGAAAAGGTTGTTCTGTTTGCCGGCGGCTTTTTGAATCCCGGCGAAACAGTAAAAGCGGTGATGCAGAAAAAGCAGGCGCAATAGCCTCATGCCCCGCGCGATCACCCTCCCCGTTATGTCCGGATCAGCAGAATGAACTTCAACAATATCTCCGCTTGGTCGATCCGCAATCCGGTTGTCCCGATCGTGTTGTTTTTCGGGTTGTTGATGGCCGGGATATTAAGTTTCAACCAGATGGACGTGAACAACGATCCGGATATTGATTTTCCCGCAGCGCAGGTAATTATCGTCCAACCGGGCGCAGCCCCCAGCGAGCTGGAAACGCAGGTTACACAGCGGGTTGAGGCCGCGATCCAATCTATCGCCGGGGTCAATCAGATCAGCTCCTCCGTTCGTGAAGGCAGCAGTGAAACTTTTGTTCAGTTCGAACTGGGCACAGACACCAACGCCGCGGTCGCCGAAGTGAAAAATGCGGTGGACCAGATCCGCAGCGAATTGCCCGATGGCATATTGGAACCGCAAATATTAAAGGTCACCATTAACGGCGACGCTCTGGTTTACTTCGCCGTTTCGGCCGCCGATCTAACGCTGGAACAGCTTAGCTGGTTTGTCGATGATACCATTTCGAAATCGTTACTCGCGGTTGAAGGTGTTGCCAATGTCGACCGCAATGGCGGCGTCAGCCGAGAGATTAGGGTAACGCTGGATCCCGCAAAGATGCAATCACTCGGCGTGACGGCCAGTCAAATCAACAATGTTTTGCGCCAGTTAAATGTCAATGCGGCGGGCGGGCGTGCAGAAATTGCCGGATCGCGCCAATCGGTTCGCGTATTGGGAAATGCCGACTCCGCCTTTGCCCTTAGCCAAACGCAAATATCGTTGGGCAATGGCCGGACAGTAAAATTGAGCGATGTCGCAAAAGTAACCGACGGTTTTGGTGAACAAACCTCGATAGGCAAATTGCGCGGCCGCCAAGTGATAACATTCGGTATTACCCGCGCCAAAGGATCGTCCGAAGTTACCGTCTACGACAAGTCAGTGGAAAAATTACAAGAGCTGGAAAAAAGCAATCCGGGGATTAAATTCACGCGACTGTTCACCACCGTTGATTATACCAAGGGCCAATATGCCAGTTCGATGGCGGCGATGATTGAGGGCGCTTTACTGGCTATCGTCGTTGTGTTCCTGTTCCTGCGCGATTGGCGGGCGACATTGATCTCTGCCATCGCGATCCCCTTGTCCGCGATACCGACCTTTTGGTTTATGGACCTGCTTGGCTTCAACCTGAACACATTCAGCCTGCTTGCGCTGGGATTGGTGGCAGGTGTTCTGGTCGACGATGCCATTGTGGAAATCGAAAACATCGTCCGCCACATGCGGATGGGCAAATCCGCCTATCAAGCGTCGATTGATGCCGCCGACGAAATCGGCTTGGCCGTGGTCGCGACGACATTTTCGATTATCGCAGTGTTCCTGCCGGTGGGATTGATGCCCGGTATATCCGGCCAGTTTTTCAAAGCATTCGGGCTTACCGTCGTGATTGCAGTGTTTATCAGCCTTGCGGTCGCACGCATGATCACGCCGATGATTGCGGCGTATTTCATGAAATCGCATGGTGAAGCCTCGCATGCGCAGGGACCGTGGATGGAACGCTACGTTAGCATGCTGACATGGTCGCTGAACCACCGGTGGAAGATGGTCGGGATTGGCGTTCTTGCCTTTGTGGCGACGATTGGCATGTTCACCGTTGTTCCGATCCAGCCTTTTCCCGATGCCAATCAGGATTTCAGCCGTATCCGCATTGAGATGGTCCCGGGGACGACGCTCAAGCAAACAGAGGTTGTCGCCGACAAAGTCGCGGCATTACTGAACGCCCATCCCGATGTCGAAAATGCGTTGGAGCGGATTAATGAGGGCAATGCGTTTGTCGTCATAACGCTGAAAAAAGATCGCAAGCTGACCAGCATTGAGTTTGAACGGTCATTGACCCCGATCTTGCAGAAAATCCCCGATGCGCGGATGAACTTTCAGGCAGACGGCTATGGCGGTCCCAGTTCAGGCCGTGACGTGACGGTCATGTTAACCGGTTCGGATCCCGTGCTGTTAAATGATACAGCAGCGAAGCTGGTGGAACAGATGAAGTCGATAAAGTCGCTGGATGGACCGCGGGTGTCGGCGGATCTTAAACGGCCCGAAGTCATCATTCGCCCCCGGCTTGATCTTGCCGCGCAACTGGGCGTTACAACAGCGTCTTTGAGCCAAGCGATTCGGATAGCAACGATTGGTGACATTGATCAGAACAGCGCAAAATTCTCGCTCTCAAGCCGTCAAATCCCGATCCGCGTTATGCTATCTGAATCAACCCGGTCCGAGATATCGACGATTCAAAACCTGCCGGTTCCAACCGCCAGCGGCGGAACGGTGCCGTTGAGCCGTGTCGCCGAAATTTCATTCGGTTCCGGCCCAACGACAATTCAGCGGGAAAACCAGCAGCGCCGGGTATTTATCGGCGCAGATATTGCTGCCAACGGCATTTATGGTGACGCGATCAAAGAAGTGAACGCGCTGCCGCTGATGAAAAATCTGCCTGTCGGCGTCGCCAATCCGGCCGCTGGTCAGGATGAAATCCTGCTTGAGCTAATCCAGAATTTCATTGTCGCGGTGATTTCCGGCGTGTTTCTGGTCTTTGGCGTCTTGGTGCTTTTGTACCGCCGCTTTGTATCGCCGCTGGTTAACATGGCGTCGCTGTTGCTGGCCCCGCTGGGCGGTCTGATCGCGATTTGGATCACCGGGGATGTTATTTCGATACCCGTGTTCATCGGCATACTGATGTTGCTGGGAATTGTTGGCAAGAACTCGATCTTGTTGATTGATTTCGCGCTGGAGGAAATTGAGCGCGGCGTGCCCAAGGCCGAGGCTATCATCGAAGCCGGGCGCAAACGGGCGCAACCGATTGTGATGACCACTGTGGCGATGGTTGCCGGTATGGTGCCGACGGCGCTGTCTATTTCGGGTGACGGCGCATTCCGTGCGCCAATGGGCGTGGCGGTGATTGGCGGGTTGATCCTCTCGACGATCCTGACTTTGGCGCTGGTGCCTGCTGGCTTCAGCTTGGCGAGCGATATTGAGGCGTGGCTTGGCAAAAAGATCGGGCGTGTGTTGCTGGCAGATTATGACAGCTTGGCCGAGAATGAAAAAGAGGCCGCAAGGCGCAAAGCCAAAAAGAAGTCACCTATTTTTAGCGAAGGCGGAGGCATTCAGCCTGCTGAATAATCGAGCTGAACCGCGCAGGCCGCTTGGCAGATGCCGCCGTATTGCGGTAAGGCAAAAATTGTGAAGCAGGTCAAACATTTGGGACAATCGGAAAAGGCACGTTATGATGCGCGTGACGCAGAGCTGCGCCAAATGCGTATTGTCGCGACCAGCTTGCTGGCCTTCATGGCGGTGCTGTTCATAATCGGCAGCCGGCTGGAACATAACTACCTAGGCTATTGGGGATTTTTACGCGCGTTTGCCGAGGCGGGGATGATCGGCGGGCTGGCCGATTGGTTTGCGGTGACCGCCTTGTTCCGCCATCCGATGGGTATTCGCATTCCGCACACCGCGATCATTCCCAACAACAAGACGCGGATTGGCAACACCCTGGCAGCGTTCTTGCGCGGTAATTTCCTGACCACCAAAGTGGTGACGCGGCGTATTCGGAACATGGATGTGGCAGGGGCGATGGGCCGATTCCTGGTGCAACCTGCGGGCGGAGAAGGTCGGATGCGGATGGGCGCTTCGCGGCTATTTGGCGATATGATCGCGTCGCTCGACGACGAACGCTTGGGCAATGTCGCCAAAGCCGCGCTGAAACAGCAGTTGCAAAAACTCGATATTGCCCCGTTATTGGGTCAGATGCTGACCGCGATGATCCGTGAGCGGCGGCACATGGCAGTGCTCGACGGCGTCATCAAGTGGAGCGCAAAAACACTCGAAGCCAACGAACATCTCATCCGCGAAATGGTGGAGGAACGCGCCAATACGATTATGCGCTGGACCGGACTTGATGAAAAACTGGCCGATGCGATTGTCAGCGGCCTTACCAAGATGCTGGCCGAAATGGCCGCAGACCCCGACCATCCTTTGCGCGCAAAGGGCGAAGAGGGGCTGAGCAACCTTGCCCATGATTTGGTCCATGACAAGAAAATGCGCAAGCGCGTCAACGAATGGAAAAGCGAGTTGCTCGATAATCCCGCGATTGGCAGCTGGATTGATGGATTGTGGCAGCAAGGCCGCGAAGGCCTGCTGAAAGCAGCCCGTCATCCCGACGCCTCTTTGGCCGGGCAGTTTGGCAAAATCCTGATCAATCTGGGCAACCGTCTGCAGCAAGACGAACGCCTGAAACGTCAAATCAACCGCTTCGCGCGCCGCGCAATTGTTGGCACCACTGAAAATTACGGCGAAAATATCGTGTCCTTAGTATCCGACACGATCAAAGGCTGGGACGCATCGACCATCACCGACCGCGTCGAAAACGCCGTCGGCAGCGACCTGCAATTCATCCGCATCAATGGCACGTTGGTTGGCGGCTTGGCCGGGCTCGTGATCCACGCGGTGGGATTGTGGATTTAAGGCAGGGGCGAACTCAAACGCAATCGGGATTGATCACCCCGCCGCCGCGATCATTTCTGCGATACTGGTGAATTTCTCACGCGGCGCGCCTTCTCTTGCGCGCTGCAATTCGGCGTGTTCGATCTTTTTCCAATCGTTGAAGGTCACAACGTCGACGGACCGCCGCGATAGAATTTCATCGAGGCCGCTGCGCCCCGCCTTACCTGCGCCATCGCCAATATCCTGCGCGATCAAATCTGCGATTGCATAGCCGTCTGGACGGTTGGTGCCGATGGTTCCCGACGGTCCGCGCCGCGCCCAACCGACGCAGTATAGGCCCGGCAATATCCGGCCTTCATCGCTGGCAAAACGGCCGCGGCCATGTTCGAATGGCACGCCTTCTATCGGCGGTGTTTGATACCCGATGCAGCTGATCACTGCCGAGCATTCGAGCGCGTAAATCTCGCCCGTGCCATGGCTGCGCATTTGATCATCGAGCGTTGTTCGCTCCACCAATAACCGTTCCACCTTGCCATTGCCTTCGATTGCAACCGGTGAGGCGAAGAAATCAAACTCGATAGTGATCGGTTTGTCAGCGCGCACGCTCGCGGGAATATCCGCGAAGTCGCGCAGATGCGACACCGACTTGCGCATGCCGGGTTCGAGCAATGCGTCGGCACCTTCGTCGGGCAAATCAGCGGCGGCCACGAACGGCGCGGCACGTTCTAAATGGCCCAGTTCGCCAAGCTCCTTTGGCGTCATGGCGATCTGATGCGGACCACGCCGCCCGAGGAAAGTAACCCGCTCGGTTTTGGCGGTCATCAACCGGCCGAGCGCATGGCTGACGATATCTGATCCCAGAAATTCCTCGCGCGTTTTGGATAATATCCGCCCGACGTCGAGCGCGACATTACCGTTGCCAATCACGACGACATGCTTGCCGCCAAGGTCTGGGTCGAGATCCGCAAAATCGGGGTGGCCATTATACCAGCCGACAAATGCCGCGCTGCCATAAACCCCCGGCAAATCCGCGCCATCAATGTCCAGCTTGCGATCATTTGGAGCGCCCGTCGCCAGCACCACCGCGTCATAAAGTTCGCGTAGTTCGTCAACCGTAACGTCTTTGCCCACGCTGACGTTGCCGGCAAACCGCACATTGTCGAACAGGGCGACTTTTTCGTATCGGTTCGCAACCGCCTTGATCGATTGGTGATCGGGGGCAACGCCAAAACGAATAAGCCCAAATGGCACAGGCAGGCGGTCAATCACATCGATCCGTACATCGTCGCCAAAGGCCTTTTGCACCGCCTCCGCTGTATAATATCCCGCCGGGCCCGACCCGATAATTGCGATATGCCGCACCAATGCTCTCCCTAAGCCTATCCTCGATTCGAGATGCTAGCGCGATACTGGCGAAAGGAAAGCGCTGTTTAAGCCGCCTTACGCTGAGCCTGCGCCGGGGCCAAGAAACTGCGAATTGCCGCGATGCTTTCTTCGGTGTGGCTCAACATAAACAAATGGCCACCATTCTTGATGACATGCAATTCGCTGTTCGGGATCAACATGTTCAGGAATTTGCCATTGGCCAGCGGCACGATCTGATCGTCGTCCCCCATCATGATCAGCGTTTCCTTTTTCATGAACGGCAAGAACGGCGCACTGGTCCACCCCATCATCGCCATCAACTGATAGAAATATCCGGTTTTAGAAGGCGGCGTAATGCGGGAAATATGCCCGCCCTTATTATCATCAGCACCGCCATAGAGCGTCTTGAAATGCTTGTTCATAAATTCAGGGTCGATGTAACGGCGCGGATCAGCCATTTTCACCAATGCCGCCGGGTTGCCGGGAACCATCAGCATGCCCGCGCTGGTTGCCATCAGGATCAGCTTGTTGACTTGCGCGCCGTTTTGCATGGCAAATTGCTGCGCCATTGCGCCGCCCCAGCTGACACCGACAACGTCGGCCACCGGAATTTTGAATTTTTCAAGCAAAAGCCCCGCGATGCGCGCCATCATAATGGCGTTATAGGGCACAACCGGGTCGGGTGACCCGCCGACGCCGGGCATGTCGAAAGTGATAAAATCGCGGTCGTCGAGCATTTCGGCCATCGGTGCCACAGCCTCAATATTCGCGCCGATCCCGTTGAAGAACAGGATTGGCAATGATGCTGATGGCCCCTTGCCAGCGGCTCGCCACCGCGCAACGCGTAGCGTCCTTCCATCCAAAACTTCCATGGTGAATTCTGGTTCACGTTCTGGTTCACGGCCCTTGATCATATTTCGTTTCCTACTAATTGGGTCGCGTTTAATGCCGTCACTATAACTGCAAAATTCAATTGGTATAGCCCCGAAAATCAGCAAAATGAGGCCTGCCGATATGTGTCCGGAAAAGCTGTCAGAAACCCGGCGCGAGATTATATAACCGAGCAGATTTTTTCCCATATTTTCGCTATGTCAGCATGGGGATTTGCCGCCACTTGACGAAGCCAGATCTCGCCATCAATTGTCGTTTTGGACGTTGTTTGACCAAGGGATCGCAGTACGTCCTCGACGTTTCGGTTGACCGGACGCCAGTTCAAGA
>JAYUPJ010000093.1:0-7500 GCA_043760195.1 Sphingomonadales bacterium
GCAAGCTGGTGGTTGCAGACAAAATGACCCGCTTGCCCAATCGGAGTGACTCAGCCGAATTGTCAACGACAGCTTTGTTGAGGGGAGCTGACAGGCGGGTTTTGCGAGGAAAAGGGCATTAGCTGTCGCTGCGAAAGGACTTTTTGAGCAGAAGTCCGTGGTTGACGCGATCCCGTTTTTGTATAACGTAGAGGCAGCAGGGGCTTAGTCGATCTGAACTGATGGGGTGGATGGAGAAGCGCACGATGCGGAAACTTGCTTTGTTTTTTTTAGCGACGGGCATGATAGTCCCTGCCCAAGCGCAAGACGCCGGAGCGTCAAACACAGACGACGAACAGGCGGTTCAGCAATTCCTTGACCGAAAAGCGACTGCGCAGGCACGGCGTGATGCGCGCCTTGCCAAGCAAGGGACAGGAGCTGACGATCGCGAGCTGCGACGTCTAATCCGTGCGAAGGGTATCGCGCCGCCTAAACCTGGATTGAAAATCAAGACTTCGCAGGAAGAAGCGCTGCAAACAAGTCTTGTGACTGATGCGGCGCAGTTCCTCGCGCTTATCGATCTTCGACCCGGAAAAATTCGGACGCTTGAGCAGGGCGGGTTCAATCCGCTCGAGGCCGCTACCAATTATATTCGCGGTAGCGGCAGTTTGCTCGACCAAGCAATTCTGTCTGATCGCACGATAGTTGCATCGGTCCGTTCGGTGAAGGCTGAGGATCTAGGCGACGGGTTTGGTTCAACGGTCGTTCTCGACGTTTCCGATACATTGGTCCGGCCGACGGCACCGCCAAGAATACTCGTTCGGCAGCGGAGCGGCAAGGTGCAGGGCGAGGACATTTTTTACACAAACGATTTTGCTGCCGACGATAGGCGAACCTATTTACTCTCGCTTTCGCGTGGCGCGTATGACGACGACGCGACAACAAGTGGCGGAACGACAGTAACCAAGCCTAATGGCCGACCCCGTTATTACAGCTCGATCGGGGTGCGGTTTATCGTCGATGGCGACACTGCGACGCCCCTTTTTGGCACCGATGGGCCAACGAGCGTTGCAGTCGCGAAATCGCAGCTAGCAGGACTAGCCAAGGTTCGCGTCGATCAATCCATCAATGAAACACCTGGCCCGGAGGACAGTCAATGAGATCGGTGATCACAATCATGATAGCCATCGGTGTGGCCATGGCAACGAGCACAGCTTATGCCGCGACGAACGGGACGGTCGGCAAATATTCGCGGAAGGCTGTTAAGGTGAAATCAAACACAGGCTTTCCGACGCAATGTCGCCCGGCAATTCTCCGTGCCGTGCAGACGTGGAACAGCAAAAATCCGCGTTTCCAGTACAGCTATGCGACCACTAATACCGCGCCTAGCATAGAAAACGGAAACGATAATGATCTTCAATTTGATTATTCGACGAGCGTGACAAGCGCGAACACAATTGCGGAAACGCGGTATCGGAACAATACGACTGCAGGTTACAGTGACGCCGACATCGTTTTTAATTTCAACAAGATGTTCTACACGGCGGCATCAGGTGAAAGTGTTGGCGAGTTGTATTGTCCGGCCGCCGCTGGACAAGCCGTGCCTGCGGGCAAATTAGATTTAGAATCGACGAGTCTACATGAGCTGGGTCATGCGTTCGGGCTTGACCATTTTACCGGAACGAGCTGCACGATGTTCGCAACGCAATCGTTCGGGCAAAATAAGCGAACGCTGTGCGCTGCGGAAGTGACCGTATTTGGCGGCATTTACTGATGATGCTTGCGACGCATAAGGCCGCAAGTCAAAGCGTCATCAGTCTTCTAGCAATGCTTTTGGTCGGCTGCGCTCAGTCGCAGAATGGCGTTGCCGGGACGGCTGTGACACAAACCTCAGCAGCATCGTCAACCGCCGCGCTGAAGCGCGTTGCGGTCGGCGAGTGTTGCTCGATAGCGGTCCCAGCATCGGCGGAAGTGGCATCTTCGGGAATTACAATCGATAGCTTGGCGTTTGCGCATTACAAGATCGGTGCGAGCGAGGTATTTGCCGATCTGAGGTCGCTTATTGGTATGGCCACCGATGCAGGTGAGCTGAACATCGAGCGCGACGTGGAGCAGGCGGGTATCGCCGGTTACCAAAACCGTCTGCGACACACGTTTCGTTCTGGTGCGCGGATCGATACACTGTCGGTCACGGTCATATGCCCCGCCTTGCGCTGTGAGCTGGCCGAGCAAGTCTTTTCAAGTGTGGAAGTGAACGGCAAGGCTGTCCTCAAGCGGTCCGTAAGCGGCATGTGATAGGATAGAACGAGGATTTTCGACTTTCCGGCATCAGTGCTTGGGAAACGGCGCTTTGAAGGTATAGCGTATCGTCACGCTTGCCCTATGCTATTTCGATGACTGTCTCGGTAGAATGGCAACCCTGAGCTAAATCTGTGTTCCAATAATGCAACATGGCCGGAATGCCCTCTTTTAACGCAGTTCAGAAGGAAGCGCTACGACCGAAAACTTGTCGTATCCCGATAACGGTTTTTGATTGCTATCAATAAACGCTCGCCAATATCATCCGCTCTATATCCCCCAACAAAAAAAGGGCCGGAGATTTCTCTCCAGCCCTTTTTTGTTAGCAACGATGATGCCGCGAATTATGCGCCGGCGACATCCGCCAGATCAATCTTCAAACCAGGGCCCATTGACGAGCTGATCGCGACCTTGCGCACATATTTGCCCTTTGATCCTGATGGCTTGGATTTGATCACCGCGTCCACCAGCGCATCGAAATTCTTGCGAAGATCGGCGTCGGAAAAGCTTTTCTTGCCGATGCCGCTGTGGATGATGCCCAGCTTCTCGACGCGGAATTCAACCTGTCCGGCCTTTGCGGCTTTCACGGCTTCTTCGACATTGGGGGTAACCGTGCCCAGTTTCGGGTTTGGCATCAGGCCCTTTGGACCCAAGGTTTTGCCCAAGCGGCCAACGATACCCATCATGTCCGGTGTCGCAATGACGCGGTCATAATTCAGATTGCCTGCCAACATATCTTCCATCAGGTCTTCGGCGCCAACCTTGTCAGCTCCAGCAGCGATAGCTTTCTCGGCATTCTCTCCGCGTGCGAACACGGCGACCTTCATGTCCTTGCCGGTACCAGCAGGCAGCGAAACCATGCCGCGGACCATTTGGTCAGCATGGCGCGGGTCCACGCCCAAATTCATGGCGATTTCGATCGTTTCATCGAATTTCGCAGTCGCATATTCTTTCGCAGTCTTGATCGCGTCATTGATCGAATATAGTTTTTCGCCGTCCAGCTTTTCGGTCAGCATTTTCGCTTTTTTGGTTTGCTTTGCCATAATCTTAGCCTTCCACCGTCAGGCCCATGGCCGTTGCGCTACCCGCGATAATCTTGATCGCAGCTTCCATGTCATTGGCGTTCAAATCGGCCATCTTAATGGTCGCGACTTCTTCCAATTGGGCGCGGGTGATCTTACCAGCGGAAATCTTGCCGGGCTCTTTTGAACCCGATTTGATGCCGAGGACTTTCTTAATCAAGAAAGTGGCAGGCGGTGTTTTGGTGATGAAGGTGAAGCTTTTGTCCGCAAACACTGTGATCTTGGTCGGGATCGGTGTGCCTTTTTCCAAGTCGGCGGTTGCCGCATTGAATGCCTTGCAGAATTCCATGATGTTTACGCCGCGTTGACCCAGTGCCGGGCCGATTGGCGGTGATGGTGTTGCAGAGCCCGCAGGGACTTGCAGGCCGATATAGCCGTCGATCTTTTTAGCCATTTTTGGCTTCCTTTCATTCTATCAGCCACCGCAGCGTCGCTGCGTCAGCTTCAAATTAAGTGGTCAAACAATAGGCACGAAGCCCATCTCCCACACGGTTTTATTACGGAGTAATCCGCAAGAAGCGTCGCCCATAGCGCAGTGGGCGGCAAAAACAAAGCGGATATTTCACCTTCCGGCCCCCTAATCAAATGCTAACCTTTATTGGCTATGTAGACGCGAGTTACTGCGGCATGTCCGCTTCCATCCGAACTCCGGTTCGCAGCATAGGTTGAATGATGTCGGTAAGTGTCGCAATCTTGGCGCATAATGAAGAAGGCCGCATTGGCCGCTGCATCGCCAGTTTGCTTGCCCAACCTGGCGCATTTCCTATCCACGTCGTGGTCAACGGCACCACGGACAACACCGCCAACATTGCGCGGAGTTTCGGTTCGCGCGTGATCGTTCACGAATTTGGGCAAGGCGGCAAATCGCGCAGCTGGAACCGGTTCGTGTTCGATGTGCTTGATGGTTTTGCAGACACGCATATTTTCGTCGATGGTGACGCGGAAATCGCCCCCGGTTCGGTCGCGATGTTAGAACAAGCTTTGGCAAAAAATCCATCGGCTAACGCTGCATCGGGCGTGCCATTAAACGGCCGGAATGTGACTTTTTATCAATCGGCGATGCAAAAGGAACACGGGTTGTTCGGCGATCTCTATGCCTTGCGCGGTGATTTTCTCGCTCGAATGAAGGCGGCAGATATCCGGTTACCGAGCGATTTAATCGGCGATGATGGATTGATCGGTTCGCTCGCCAAAACCGATCTTAATCCGGAAACACATTGGCAGGATGGCCGCGTTGTCGTGTGCGCAGACGCCGGTTTCCATTGCGAGCCAACTTTGCTGCGCCGTCCGGCCACTTGGAAAGTGCAATATGCGCGGAAAATCAATTACAGCATGCGCCACTTCCAAAACCAGATCGTAACCGACATCATGCGGTCCGCAGGTCCTGCGGCGCTACCCGCTGAACTGGCTAGTTTCTATGCTAGATATTTGCCCAAATTCCGTGCGCGCTGGAATCCGACGCTGTTTTGGTTTGACCGCCGTGCGCTGAAACGCATGCAAGCCGCATCGCGGGGTTTACTTCTTTAGCACGTCCAGAATCGACTTGCCGGTTTTGAGCGGATTTTTGCGCAGCCTTGCTTCTTCGCTGCCCATATATCCATATATGCCCTTCAACGTTTGGTCGGTGACGCTTTCGGTCAATTTTTCGTTGTTCAGCCCCAGCTTGCCAAGGACGCCGCCGGTGCTGGACAGTTTCCCCAGTTGATCAAATGCGCCCACTTTGCCCAAAGCGGATTGCACCAGCGGCCGAACTTTGATCCGCAATTGATCACCTGATGATTTCTTCAGATATTGGGTCGCGCCGTCATTTTGGGTCGCAAGGCCGGGGACATCGGTCAAAGACAAATTATCGATAGCGGAGCGGAACACCGGCTTAGCCTCTTTTGCTGCCAATCCTGCGGCATCGTTCAAACTCTTCGTCAGATTCTTGGTCAGCCCGGCTTTGTCCCCAACCTTCATCAGCTTCGACGCCAATTTTCCGCCTGTGCCCGGCAAAACAATACGCACCGCTTGATCGGCATAAAACGCGCCGGGTTGCGACAGCTTGTCGAGCGACTTGTCCGATGCGCCGCTCAGTAATTCTTTAAAACCGGATCCGATGCCCAGTGGCCCCGCCAAAACAGGCGCCGAAATCAGCAGCCCAATTGCCGTGAGTGCCATTGCGCGTCGTGCGTTTGAAAAAATTGTCATAGCTGATCTCCTGTCCGATGTGGGCGGTTGATAGCATCAACCTACAGCGTTGAAAATAGACACTCCTAAACGCGTGTAACGTGATCGGTGAACTGCGCGATACGCAGCCGGGCTGGCCGCGCATCGGAAAACGGAAAAATCGGCCAAACATGCATCAATCCGGCCTCTTCGACATAGTCGATTTCGGGAATTCTTGCCTTCAACGTGCGGGCATCGGTGACAAGAATGTCGTCACCCCCGCCAAAACACAAAACGGGCGGCAGGCCGCTCCAGTCGCCATGGATCGGGCTGACCCGGGGATCGGTGATTGGCAACGATCCGGCATACAGCAACCCTGCCTGCCGCGTACCGTCAACGCTCAATATGCAATCCCGTTTCTCCAGCATCGCTTGGTCGGCATGGCTAACCGCGGCGTCCAACCAAGGGCAAATCAGCAGCAGTCCTGACGCGCTTCGCAATCCGGCATCACGTGCCGCTTGCGCCACTGCCGCAGTCAGGCCGCCACCAGCGGAATCGCCGCCCATGATGAATGGGCCGTCAACTGTACCTGCAAATTGCTGATACGCTTTCAACCCGAACGCGGTAATCTCATCCGCACGCGCTTCGGGTGCAAGCGGATAGAGCGGCGCGGTGACCGCGATATCGTGTTCCTGCACCATCTTGGCCAGAAAATTCCAGTGAACGGTTGTTGGTGCCGCAACATATCCACCGCCATGAAAATACAGCAAATGTCCGGCAGCTGGGCGATCTTTGGGTGCCATGGTCCAAACCGAACGGCCATCCAATATCGTCTCGCTCACATTCAATTGCGCCCGCATCTTGGTAGTTGGCGTGGGCACCGGAACGTTTCGGGACAATCTGATGCGTTGTTCAAAATGCGGCCCGCCCGCGAACGTCCGTTTCACCAAACCGGTTGTCCGCAAAAACCCGCCAACCACACTCGCCATCAAACTTGCCATACATTCCCCCGTCCATTGTCTATGGCCGGTGCTGCATGATTTTTGGCGCACCGACAAGGGGGATGAATGGCGCGCGGCGTTTGCAGTTGGCATCAATGCCGCAAAAAAATTGGCTTGGTTGCTTCAAAAGTAGCAATTGTTCGGCAATTGAGCCAAGCAGCCCTACCCACGAACAATTTAATATCGAAGGACAACCATGCGATCTAATGGCTCACTGTTGCTTTTAACAATGGCGATAATACTCGGCTCATGTTCGGCAAGCATCGGTCCAGCGGTCGGCAACGTCGCGGCTTTGCCGTCCGCGTTGCAAGCAGGATGGAAAGGCGAGCCTATCTGCGAACTGCTTTATGAAAATGCAGACGTTCGCGCCGCGCGCTGCACATTTCCGCCCGGCGGTGGCCACGACCGGCATTATCATCCGCGCCATTGGGGGTATATTATCCAAGGCGGAACGATGCGGATCACGACAGCAGCGGGAACAACCGAGCGGGTACTTAAAAGCGGAGCTAGCTGGTGGAGCGATGGCATCGCCTGGCATGAAGCGGTCAATGTTGGCGCTGAAACAGCTGTCTATGTGATTGTTGAACCAAAATAGCGAGCGCCAGCATTGCACAGATCGGGATGGGTTGCACCAACGCCTCACTCAATTCGGCGTCGGCAACTCCTCGGCCGTCACGTCAACGCTGTCTACTGCCAAGACGCTGTTCCCTTGATCTTGCAGCTTTTTTGCCGCAGCAGCGCGCTCTTCGTCGAGTACGCGTTCTTCAATTTCCAAAGCCTCGGCATCAATTCCCGACAGCCGTTTGTTCCGTTCAGCCGCAATCAAACGGCCAAACGCCAAGCCGACATCTTGGGACTTTTCGGCATAGGCATTGCCAATGTCTTTCAGGCCGCAACCGGTAAACCCGCCCGCGCCAACAGGCGAACAGCTCATTGTGCCGGTGGCCGCAACATGTTCATAGGCCAATACGCGGTTGTTCCAAGCATCGTTG
>JAYUPJ010000094.1:0-7493 GCA_043760195.1 Sphingomonadales bacterium
AAGCCCAAGATATTGGTGATCAATGGCGGCGACGGTACGGTGCAATCGGCATTGACCGAACTGTATCATGGCGGCCATTTTGACGGCAATCCGCCGCCCGTTGCCGTTCTGCCCAATGGCAAGACCAACTTGATTGCGCTGGATCTCGGTTCAGAAGGCGACCCGATTGTCGCTCTGCAACGTATTATTGATCTGGCCAAAGGTGACCTAGAACAACATACCGTCGTGCGTGAGCTGATCGCGTTAAGCGACGGCAGTGACAATGCCAAACCGGTGCTGGGCATGTTCCTGGGCGGTGCCGGCCTGGCTGAAACGATATTATACTGCCGTCACAAGATTTACCCGTTGGGGCTGCCAAATGGTTTGAGCCACTTGCTCGCCGCTATGGCCGTGCTGTTCAGCTCGATCTTTGGAATACGCGCCAGTTTCCTTCCGCCCCGGTCCGAACCGGTCAAAATTTCGTTTTTACGCAAAAATGAACTGCACGGGATTTTTTCCGTGTTGATTGTGACCACGTTGGAAAAACTGTTGATGGGCGGCAAGATCGTCAATCCTGCAAAAATTGGCCGGTTGAAATTCATGGCCGTCGACCAGCGCGCAGGATCGTTATTGGCTGTGGCATTTGCCGCGATGCTCGGCAAGCTGGGCGCGCACAATGTTGATGGCCTTCATTTTGAGCGTGGCGACGAAATTCGCATCGAAAGCACGCGCAGCAGCGTAGTGCTCGATGGCGAAGTGTTCGAGGCAAGCACGCTCAGCCCGATTGTCTTGCGGTCAACTGCGCCAATACCGTTCATTCGGCTTGCCGCGTAGAGGCACCAGTTAGCCAATCGACAATTTTGCAGAATGGCGGTAAGTGCGCGTTCATGCTCTCATTACAGCAACTCGTTGCAAAAGAATTGTCCGGTAAGGTCTTGCCGCAAGTCCGTGACTTCGCGGATGCAATCGTCGCGTCTTATCCCGATGCTGCGCGCGGCGTATTATTCTATGGATCGTGCCTGCGCACCAAAGAACTAAAAGGCCAGATGCTGGACTTTTATTTGATCGTTTCCGATTATGAAGCCGCGTATGGCAAAGGCTGGCTTGCCCGGGCAAACCGTATTTTGCCCCCCAATGTATTCCCGTTTCAACACGGCGGGTTGATGGCAAAGGTTGCCGTATTGAGCATGGCGGATTTTCACGCGCTCAACCGGTCGGATGCTTCGGCAGTGTCGGTATGGGCGCGCTTTGCTCAACCGTCGCGGCTTGTGTGGTCTGCGGATGCGG
This sequence comes from Sphingomonadales bacterium, assembly GCA_043760195.1. Taxonomy (GTDB): domain Bacteria; phylum Pseudomonadota; class Alphaproteobacteria; order Sphingomonadales; family Sphingomonadaceae; genus Sphingorhabdus_B. The sequence continues at coordinate 1,267 of JAYUPJ010000094.1, forward strand.
AGGCCACACGCAACATCATCATGTCGGTTGCGGGCGCATCTCCAACCTTGCTCAATGTCGCATTGGCGCAAACCGAACGCGAAGTTGACATTGCCGACCTGTGGCAATTGGGTTTTTCTCTCACCTATAGCGCCGAATTGCGCGCCGAACGCAGCGACCGGCCGGGTTCCGTGGTGGACCATGACCGCAAGCGATACGAGAGATTTGGCGCAGCGGCATTGCACCACACAATGATTCCCAATGAAATTCGCGGCGGCAAAATCTATCTGCAATCCGATCCGGAAAACCGCGCCAGCCGCGAACGCCGCCGGTGGCCCGGGCTACAGCGGCGAGGAAAATTGCTCACGGTTGCGCGCTTGGCAAAGGCGGCGTTCACTTACACCGGCGGGATCGACTATCTGGCGTGGAAAGTGAACAAGCACGCCGGTACCGACATACAGGTGCGCGATTGGCAACGCCGCTGGCCGCTTGTCGCCGCAGCGTTTCTGGTACCGAAATTGCTGGCGAAGGGCGCGGTGCGTTAACGGAAGCCACATCAGGATGATGGCTTGGGCAATCCGACCCCGCATTAGCGCTTGTAATGTAGGATTTGTTCTGGGAACGAGAGGCATAGCCGCTTGTTCAGGGCCGGGCTCTTTGACATTGTTGGCGGTAAAAGCACTTCCCTTCGCCCCGCAAATTGGCGAAAAAATATCCTACAAAAAAACACACTGTAGGAAATAATCGAACACCGTTCTTTCGCAAAATGTCAAAATGGGTGTCAACCTTGTCAACTAGGAGTCAACTTGGGCCAATTTGGGCGCTTTCGGCCCCCGGCTTTGTAGGCAAATTTGCTGCATGGCATAGAAATGAAGCAAGCCGTTCGTGCTGTCTTCCGGCGGGGCGATTTAGATAGGTTACTGGCCTCATCCTTCGACATCAACCCGCCGGGAGACGGCGGCTTCGCACAAACGTCATCGCACGTTAAATAATCCCCACAGCCTCACCCGCCGCCTTAAACATGCCCAATATCTGCACGACCTGTTCGCTGGTATGTTCGGCGCATAGCGAGCAGCGCAGCAATGTCATTCCGGCCGGGGTTGCCGGCGGGCGGGCTAAGTTCACATACAGCCCTTCGTTCAGCAGCGCCTCCCACATCATCGCACCGCGTTCCAGATCGGGCATGATGACCGCGATGATCGCGGACTGCGCGGTTTCGGTGCCGAGCTTGAAGCCCAAATCGCGCAATCCCTGATGCAGTGCCTTGCTGTTTTCCCACAAATGCGCACGCTTGTTGCCATTGTGCATCAACTTGCGGATGCTGGTGGCGGAACAGGCGACAACGGCCGGCGGCAGGCTGGCGGTAAAGACATAGGGTCGGCACACCAGCCGCATGATTTCAAACTTCGGATGGTTCGATACGCAAAATCCACCAACGGTTCCCACCGATTTGCTGAATGTGCCGATGATGAAATCAACATCGTCCAATACGCCTTGATCCTCCGCCACGCCGCGTCCGTGTTCGCCGATAAAGCCCATTGAGTGCGCTTCATCGACCAATATCATCGCGCCTGCCGCTTTCGACACGCGAACCATTTCCTTCAGCGGTGCGACATCGCCCATCATCGAATATACGCCCTCCAGCACCACCAATTTGCCTGCATCGGCGGGCAAGCGTTTCAGCCGTTTTTCCAATGCCTCGACATCATTATGGCGGAATGCGACAATCTCCGCATTGCCCATTGCGCAGCCATCATAGATCGATGCATGGCTGTCGATGTCCAATATGACATAATCGCCCTTGCCCGCGATGGTGCTGATAATGCCCAGATTGGCTTGGTATCCGGTGGAAAACACCATCGCATGGTCCATGCCGTAAAATTCTTTCAGCGCGTCTTCGCATTCCTTGTGGCCCTGAAACGTGCCGTTCAGTACGCGGCTGCCGGTGGTGCCTGCGCCAAAGCTATCCAGTGCGTCCTTGCCTGCTTGAATAACGTCGTCGTCAAAGGTCATGCCCATATAGTTATAGGTACCAAGCAAGATCGTTTCGCGCCCGTTGCATACCGCGACAGTTGGCGATTTCACTTCCTGCATCACCAGCGAAAAAGGATCGGTGATGCCGGTCGACAGCAATTGTTCGCGCTGTTGGATCAGCGGATCGAATTTGGAAAACAGGTCGGTCATATCAAGCCGCCACCAACTTTGTCACCGCATCGACCAACTGCCCGACATTTTCAATCTCTGCCTGCAAGTTCATGGAAATAACGATGTCGAATTCATCTTCGACTTCGGCGACGAAATCCATGACGGTCAAACTATCCCATTCGAGATCACCGGCAAAAGTAGTGGCTTCTGTCACATCGGCACCCTTTTTGTTGAACGGGGCGATTAGGCCTGTGATCTTGTCATACATTTCGGTGCGGTCGGTCATGTTGGTTCCTGAAATTATAAACGGCAGCTGCGGTTTCCCACTGCCTGCTAATGATGGCCTATGGCAAGCGATTAAGGCCGCAATTGGGCATGATTGCGGAGTTTTTTTTTCGCTGTAATTTGGGCGGCTTGCCGACGCGCGCTTAACCTGTCATCATTTCGGTCCATCAAACAGGCGCAATTTATATGACGCAGCAAAAGATTTGGCCCGATGAAGCCATTCAATTGATCCGGACAACACAGCAACACCATGTCCAACTAAGTATGATGGCCGATCAAACGGCCAATATGCTGATCGGCGCGACCTTTGTTGTTTTTACCTTGGCGATTGGTCAAAGCGATAAATCGGATTTCTCGGTGCCGCTGCTGATCCTTGCGATTGCTTCATTTTTGTCGGCTGCATTTGCCGCGTTGGCGGTGATGCCTTTTACCGGGCGCATTACAAAGAACGAACCGAACTGGCTATTTTTTGGCGCGTTTTCAAAGATCGACGAAGACGATTTTGTGGAAAAAATATTGTCCCGCATCGGCGATCAAGAAACCATTTACCGCACGATGTTGCACGACATTCATCAGCTGGGCAGTGTGATCGAAAAGAAGAAATACCGTTACCTGCGGCTGGCATACCGTGTGTTTCTCATCGGCATATCGATGACGTTCATTGTGTTTGTTTATGAACAAGCATTCGGCGCGATAATTTAGAGCCAGCCTTTACGCTTATACCAACGAACCGTATCTTGCAGCGCGGCACGCGTCTTGACTTGCGGAGCCCAAAGCGCGGCGGGCGGACGGACGGCGGGATCAATTGTCCAATCCTTGTGCGCCAAATAACCGGCGCGGTCCGGTGTTAACTTAGCTTTCGTTCGCCGCAGCAACCGGTCGCAATACGCGGCGGCGAACAGCAATGGTTTCGGCGCGTGGAAAGTCGTCACCCGCCGCCCAAGCGCCCATCCCACCGCGCGGGCAAACCCGCTATGGCTCCAGCCGCCCGGTTGGCCGTCATCGGCTTCAAATATCTGCGCCGTGCTGTCTTCATGCGCCGGGCACAGCGCCACAAGCAATCGCGCCAGATCATCGACATATATCCAAGACGCTTTTCCGCGCGGCGGCAACAGAACGAATCCTTTTTGCGCCATTTTGAACATGTCGAGAACCTCGGTATCGCCAGGTCCAAATACGCCGGGCGGGCGCACGATGGTCCAGTCCAGCAACGACGTTGCCACCAGTTTCTCGCCGCGCATCTTGCTGGCACCATAATCGGACAGCTTGGGTTCGCGCGCAGAAAGCGAGGAAACATGCACAAACCTTGCAACACCGGCGGCCTTTGCCGCGGCAATCAGGTTGATGGTACCAGTTACATTTCCAGCTTCAAAACCGGCCGCATCGGGGGCATTCACCACGCCTGCGATATGCAATATGCTGTCCGCGCCGTCGCATAGTTCATACAGGCTATCTGGATCGCCAAGCGAACCGCTGATCCAATTGACGCCGTTTTGCGGTTCTTGTTGCCGCCGGGTTAGCGCGCGCACTTGCCAGCCAGCGGCGAGCAACAGGGGAAGCACTGTGCTGCCGACAAACCCGGTCGCGCCGGTTATCGCCACCGTTTTGGTTGCCGCAACGGTCATCGCTAAATCAACACCATCTGGTCGCGGTGGACCAACACATTGCGCGCGACTGCACCCAATATCTTCTCCAGATCGGCAGTGCGCTTTTGACAGATTTGCGCCGCGTCTGCCGCGTCATACTCGCTAAGGCCGCGCGCGACCTGCTCCCCATCGCACAATATGTCGACGACATCGCCGCGCCGGAACGATCCTGAAACCGAAATCGCTCCCGCCGGTAACAGGCTGCTGCCGCCCTTTAATGCCTTGGCTGCGCCGTCATCAATGTGGATTTTTCCGCGTGATGTCAGCCGTCCTCCCAGCCAGTTTTTGCGGGCGCTTTGTCCCTTTCGCGCCGCGAATATCGTCGAAGGTCCGCCTTCTGCGAAGCGCCTCAGCGGATGCAGCGTCATTCCAGAAATCAACGCCAACGGAATTCCGGCGCGGGTCGCAATGTCTGCGGCATCCAGCTTCGATGCCATTCCGCCGGACCCCATGCCGGACGACGATCCCTTGGCCACCATGGCGCGAATATTGTCATCAATGCGTGCCACGACTGGAACAATTTGCGCGTCTGGTTCCTGCGGGTTGCGATCATAGAGGCCATCGACATCGGACAGCAATACCACGCCTGTGGCCCCGGCTGCCTGTGCAACGCGCGCGGCCAAACGGTCATTGTCGCCAAAACGAATTTCTTCGGTTGCGACGCTGTCATTCTCGTTGATCACCGGCACCGCGCCCGCACCCAGCAAACGGTCGAGTGTGGCGGCAATGTTGAGATAGCGGCGGCGATCCTCCAGATCATCCAAGGTCACCAACATCTGTGCAGCAGTAAGGTCTTTGGCACCCAGCAATTCGGCCCATGTCCCTGATAGGATGATCTGCCCGACCGAAGCCGCCGCCTGTGCATCGGCAAGGCTGCTGCGTCCGCCCCGGTCCAGCTTTAGCCGCCGCGCACCGAGCGCAATCGCGCCGGAGCTCACGACGATAACGCGCTGGCCCGCTTCATGCCGCATCGCTATGTCACAGACCAAGGTTTCCAGCCATTCACGGCGCACCCCGCCCGCAGGTTCCACCAACAGCGACGAGCCAACTTTGACCACCAACAATGGGCAGTTTTCAGGTGCAAACTCGCTCATCCGTTCCCCCATGCGCAAATGGCTAAATTGGCGACCATGTCCCGTCCTCGGTCAATCCGTCGCTGCGTGAACTTTCAATACCGCTTTTGTGCGGCAGCGCTTCCAATATCCGGTCGAGCACTTCGGGCACGCCCTGCCCGGTTGCGCCGGAAATTGAGATAACATCGGCCGCGCCTGCTGCATGCAGTTGGCTGGCAATATCTGCCATCAATTCCGGGTCAAGCAAGTCGCCCTTGTTCAGCGCCACGATTTGCGGCTTGTCCTGAAGACCTGCGCCATATTCGGCCAGTTCTTCGCATACCGTTTGCCACCCGCCAATCGGATCGTCCTGCGTCGCATCGACCAGATGGATCAATATCCGGCAGCGTTCGATATGACCAAGGAACCGGTCACCAACGCCCGCGCCCTCGGCTGCTCCAGCGATCAGGCCTGGAATATCGGCAAGCACAAATTCGCGGCTTTTATGTTCAACCACGCCCAATTGCGGGCGCAATGTGGTGAATGGATATGCGCCGACCTTTGCTTTGGTGTTCGACACCTGATTGATGAACGTCGATTTACCGGCATTCGGCATACCAACCAGCCCGGCATCGGCGAGCAATTTTAGCCGCAACCAGACATACATTTCTTCGCCGGGCCAGCCCGGGCCATGCTCGGTCGGCGCACGGTTGGTGGAGGATTTAAAGCTGGCATTGCCGCGCCCGCCGCCGCCGCCGCGCAGGAACACGGCGCGCTGCCCGACCTCGGTCATATCGAGCAACAGGCTGCGCTCTTCGTCGTCGGCAAGCACCTGCGTACCCACGGGAACCTTGATAACCATCTCGTTACCATAAGCACCGTGGCGATCACGGCCCATGCCCTGAATGCCGCGCTGCGCCTTGAAATGCTGGGTATAACGAAAATCAATCAGCGTATTCAGCCCGGCCACAGCTTCGAATATAATATCGCCACCCTTGCCGCCATTGCCGCCGTCAGGGCCGCCATATTGGACGTATTTTTCGCGCCGGAACGATACCGCGCCGGGGCCGCCCGCGCCCGAACGAATGAAAATTTTGGCTTGATCTAGAAAATGCATGGC
>JAYUPJ010000095.1:0-7482 GCA_043760195.1 Sphingomonadales bacterium
CATGCTGAACTTGTTTCAGCATAACAAGCTAGGCGGGTGCGTTATCCTGAAACAAGTTCAGGATGACGAAATATTAGGGAGTTTGACGTGAAATTATTAACAGGAAACGACCTTGGATCGGGCGACGTCATCTGGTGGACGGGCAATGGCTGGTCGCGCAAGGTCGAAGACGCGGTTGATGCGGGCAATGACGGCGAAGCAATTCTCGCCGCCGAAGAAGACGCGCGCCGCGTGAATGCATCGTACATTGTCGAGGCCGAAAACGGCATTCCACTGCACATCAAAGACCGCGTCCGCGCCGCTGGCCCGACCGTTCGCACCGATTTGGGCGTGAACCCGGCGATCCAGATAGTGAAGGCATAAAGCATGTATAAATATGACACCTACGACCAATCCATCGTCGATGCCCGCGTCGCCGAATTCCGCGATCAGGTGAACCGCCGTCTGGCCGGGGAAATCACTGAGGACCAGTTCAAGCCATTGCGCCTGATGAACGGGCTATACCTGCAACTGCACGCCTATATGCTGCGCGTTGCGGTGCCTTATGGTACGATGGACAGCAAGCAGATGCACATGCTGGCGCATATCGCGCGCAAATATGACCGCGGCTATGGCCATTTCACCACGCGGCAAAACATCCAGTATAATTGGATCAAGCTGGAGGAATGTGCCGATTTGCTGCAGGAATTGGCCAGCGTCGAAATGCACGCCATCCAAACCAGCGGCAATTGCATCCGCAACATATCGTCTGACCAATATGCCGGAGCCGCCGCCGACGAAGTCGCCGATCCGCGCCCTTGGGCCGAATTGCTGCGCCAATGGAGCACCTTCCATCCTGAATTCAGTTACCTGCCGCGCAAGTTCAAAATCGCGGTGATTGCATCGCCCGAAGACCGCGCCGCAATGCGCCTGCATGACATCGGCATCGAACTGGTCAAACAGGACGGCGTACTCGGCGGACGGGTGTTCGTCGGCGGCGGCATGGGCCGCACCCCGATGATCGCCCCCGAAATCAACCCGTTCATCCGCGCCGAAGATCTGCTCAGCTATATCGAGGCCTGCCTGCGCGTGTACAACCGCTATGGCCGCCGCGACAATATCTACAAAGCGCGGATCAAAATCCTGGTCCACGAAATCGGAGCCGACGCCTACCGCGCCCAAGTGGCCGAAGAGTTTGCGCATGTGAAGACTTTGGGCATCGACCCGCCAATGGCTGAATTTGACCGGATAGCTGCGTTTTTTGCAGCCCCTGCATTTGAGGCCGTCAGCAACGACATAGACCGCGGCGACCCGGACTTCGCCGTCTGGCTCGACCAAAACGTCAAGCCGCATAAGCAGGCCGGTTACGCCATCGTCAACATCAGCCTGAAACCCATTGGCGGGATTCCGGGAGATGCGACCGCCGATCAGATCGACACTATGGCGGACCTTGCGAAAGCATATAGCTTTGACGAATTGCGCGTCACCCACGCGCAAAACATCGTCCTGCCGCACGTCGCCAAACGCGATCTGTTTGCGGTGTGGAGCGCATTGCGCGCGGCGGAACTCGCCGATGCAAACCTCGATTTGATCAGCGATATCATCGCCTGCCCCGGCCTTGATTATTGCAGCCTGGCCAATGCCCGTTCGATCCCGGTCGCACAGAAAATCGCCACGCGGTTCGCCGACATGGACCGGCAGCGTGACCTTGGCGAATTGAAGCTGAAAATATCCGGCTGTATCAACGCCTGCGGCCACCATCATGCCGGCCATATCGGCATATTGGGCGTCGACCGCAAAGGCGTGGAAAATTACCAGCTCACGTTCGGAGGTTCAGGCGCAGAGGATGTGTCCATCGGCAAAATCATCGGCCCGGGATTTGACGAAGACGGCGTCGTCGATGCGGTCGAAAAAGCCACCGAAGTTTACAAGGGCCTACGCCAGGAGGGCGAACGCTTCATCGACACATACCGCCGCGTCGGGCTGGAGCCATTTAAGGAAGCTATTTATGGATAACCCCATCTCCAGCCTAAGCGAGTTTGCCGGATCAAACGCCACCGCCGTCCGCATTGAACCGGGCGAGGATGCGCGCGATTTGCTGCCCCATCTGGACCGGATAACGTTCGTCGAAATCACCTTCCCCAAATTCCGCGATGGCCGGGGCTATAGCAGCGCACGGATATTGCGTGAGGCGGGTTACACCGGCGAAATGCGCGCGGCGGGCGACGTTCTTGTCGATCAAGTCGCGTTCATGACGCGCTGCGGCTTCAATAGTTTCGCCCCCGATGTGCCGCTTGATCCTATTGTGGTCGAACGCGCATTGTCGACCTACGCCGACGTATACCAGTCCGCCGCCGACGCCGCCGTGCCTGTGTGGAAACTGCGCCATGGGTGAGCCTGCAAAGTCTCCCCTACCGCTCGCGGGAGGGGAGCGCAGCAGCTCTGTCTCCCAGACAGAGCCGAAAGCCGCGCTGGGTGGGCCTGTCAGTAGCCCACGTGCTAACCAGACAAGCCCCACCCCTAGCCCCACCCGTAAACGGGAGGGGAACCGATCCCCCGACCGCATCAACACCGCGCCGCAATATACCGAAAGCGACGCGATCCGGTTGAACAACATGTTTCGCGGCCGCGATACCGTGGAGATGCTGACGATATTGCTGCGCGAAAATATGCTGGGCGATGCCGCGATAGTCAGCAGCTTCGGTGCGGAAAGCGCGGTATTGCTGCACCTGATCGGCAGCATCGATCCGTCTGTTCCCGTGCTGTTTTTGGAAACTGGGAAGCATTTCCCCGAAACCCTCAGCTACTGCGACGAATTGATCGCGCATATCGGCATGACCGGCCTGCGCAACATCACCCCCGACGCGGCATTGCTGGCGCGCAAGGATGAAAACGGCCTGCGCTGGTCCTACGACCCCGATGGCTGCTGCGACATTCGCAAAGTATTGCCGTTACGCGCCGCGCTCGCGCCGTTTGATGCGCAGTTTACAGGGCGCAAAGCATTCCAATCCAAAACCCGTAATGCCCTGCCCCGGTTCGAGATCGAAGAAGGCCGCTTGAAAGTAAACCCGCTCGCCGACTGGGACAAAGCCCGCATCGCCGCGTATATCGCCGAGCACGACCTGCCGCCGCATCCGCTGGTGGAACAAGGCTATCCCTCCATCGGCTGCAGCCCCTGTACGTCGATGGTAGCCCCCGGTGAAGACGAACGCTCCGGCCGCTGGAAAGGTTGGGACAAGGTCGAATGCGGGATACATACGGCGGTTCCCGAAGCAAACGATAATGGCGCAAACGATCCGGTGTTTTAGGGGAGGGGTAAAGTGAGACTTTATCCCTCTCTCCTAGTGATCAGGTAACAACGTTCCCATGCGCTGGTAGTATGTGAACAGGGCGTTGCTCACTTGGTTTTCACCTTCTTTGGCTCTTTAGGCGGAATGTGCGCTGTGGATGCAATCGAAGGCAAAGGAGGGAGCATAAGCCCTGCTTCCCCAGCAAGCTGCGCAAACAATGCACGGAAATAAGGGTAAGCAGCAAAAGTCCCTACATTAAGACAGAATGCACTGGCCGCTTCCTGAGACGCACCATTTGGAATTGCATAGAAAACGCCATAATCCGCCGTACAGTGAAGTGCACGCTTGCGGCCAAATTTAGCTATAACATTATACTGAAGAATAGCAGCAACACTGTGATCCTCATCACTAAATTGACACGACAATACCTTGCGACCATGGCTCAATTTCCATTGATTTTGCTCCATGAGGCAGTTGGGATCAATCACAAAATTGTTAGAAAGCAAGTTGATTCGTTGTAGCTGCGCTGATTTTGCCACAGCATTATACTCAGCACCAGCGAAGCCCCTCTTTGGTGCTTCATTTGCGATCTCGGTGGATAAATCGGTCATTATGCTGCCATTCTATAGTGTCTTATTAGACCCGCCAAACGGTTATCGTTCGCAGGCCGGCGCGTTTCATTTTCGTCAGTTTCGTTTTCCCACATACGAACAATATTGGGAGCTTCGTTTGTAAGTTTGCGCGACTGAACTTCCCATTTGCGACGCATTTGATCCATATGAAATTCGCAGGTGACCTCAGGAACTTCTTCCATTGCGTGCATCGCACGCGCCAAAAGGCGCACAGTGAAGTTTTTGCAATCGTCAGAAAAAATCTGGGTAATGCGTGCCCGCGAAACATTCATCGCTCTGGCAAGATCGGCTCTCGAGAAACCCTTCTCTTTCATAATTTGATTGAGGAGGATTTGAACATCGACAACAAAAGCCTCTTCTGCGAAGATTGCTTCACGTTCAGCAACGAGTTTATCAGCCATGCTAGTTTCCTTTTTCATCTAACAAATCATCTATTCGTGATTTGGCTCTTTTTAATATAATTGGGTCAGCTTTGTTTTGCTTTTTAGCGGTGTCGGCATCGACTATAATGAAAGTTTTCTTGTCTGCGACGGAGAATGAAAATCCATATAACCTTACTTTAGCTGCATTATTTTTGAAGGCTTGAAGCATAATGTTGTGTTTAGACGACCTTCCTTCATTGCCATTAAACATTTCCTGCGTAAGTTGTGACGGATCGTCACACCACCGCTTCATCCTCTGAAAAAATCGGCCCTGTGCTCGATCATCCAACGCATCATATACCTTTCTAATAGCACGACGAATTACAACGCGCGCGCCCGAATGCTCTGCAAGGACGTCGCATTCGATATGTTCGAGAGAATCGTCCTTTAGAGGCTTCATAGAACAATAAGTTAATAATACTCTTAACAGATTGCAAGAGGCTTTTAGCACTTAGTGTTTTCACCACCACTCTAGCCTAGGCTGGAGCCTATTGCGTTTGTTGGAATAATCCGAAGTTAGTCAATGTTCACGCGCAGGATAGGTTCCACCCTTTGCTGGACCGGCGTATTTCTATACCGCAACCCCTACCCAAAAAAATACGCCTGCACGTCCTTTGCAATCCTTGCGGGCCGCAGCGTTTCGGCGTCGATGCAGCACCAGCTCGACTTTACCTCGGCCAGCACATCCTCGCCGCGTTTGATGACGGTGTCGTAGAAACTGCGGGCGCCTTGGACCTTTTCCAGCACGACGGTGGCGATAACCTCGTCGTTCAGGAACGCGGGTTTGCGGTAGGTGATCTCGTGCTTCAACGCGACCCATAGATATTTCGCGGCGGTTTCGGGCGGGGCAAGCTTGTTCCAATGCGCCAGCACCGCGTCCTGCACCCAGTTCAGATATTTGGCATTGTTGACATGGCCCATGAAATCAATGTCGCCGGGCACTATGCCGATGGCGTGCTTGTGGGGGAGAGCAATAGTCATAGTTACCCTAATGGTTGTTAGATTTCGCGTTACAAGACCATTGCGGCAGAATGATGAATACGCGCGTAATGTTTGGTTGAGAGCGCGGTGCCATTTGTTTCAAGCAAAGGAAATAAGATGAAGAAGGAAAGAAGGGCGGCGCAACAAGGTTTGATTACAAATATCCTTAGTCCTGATAATAACCGTAGCCCTGAGCCTGTCGAAGGGCGCTTCCCTTACACACGCCCTTCGACAAGCTCAGGGCTACGGTTATTGGATGCGGGCATAAGGATGCAGCTTTGGATAAATGCGAAATCGCTTGTCAAATTTTACTACCGGAACCCGGCCTCAATCATATCCCGCATCGGCATAGGCATCATCGGCAAGATCGCTGAACTTGGTGATCTTGGCCTCGAATTTCAGCCGCACTTTGCCCGTTGAACCGTGCCGCTGTTTGGCGACGATCAGTTCTGAAATACCATGGATGCGGGACATTGTTTCTTGCCATGCGGTATAGGCGGCTTCGTTTGTGTGTTCGGGTTCCTTGGATTTTTCGTAATAATCCTCGCGGTAAACAAACCACACCATATCGGCATCTTGCTCAATCGAACCCGATTCGCGCAAATCGGACAGCATTGGCCGTTTATCCTCACGCTGTTCGACCGCGCGGCTAAGCTGCGACAGCGCGATCACCGGAACCGACAGCTCCTTGGCCAATGTTTTCAGTCCCCGGCTAATCTCCGAAATTTCGTTGACGCGGTTGTCGTTGCTGCGGCCCGATCCTTGCAGCAGTTGCAGATAATCCACAATAATCAGCCCGATGCCCTTTTGCCGTTGCAACCGCCGCGCGCGGGTGCGCAGCGCCGCAATAGTGAGCGCGGGGGTATCGTCGATAAACAGCGGCAATTCCTGCAATTCGCGGCTGGCGCGGGATAGCTCGCGGAAATCCTCACGGCTGATTTTGCCCATCCGCAGCAATTCCGCGCTGATCCCCGATTGTTCGGCCAAGATCCGCGTCGCCAGCTGATCCGCCGACATTTCCAGACTGAAAAACGCGACCTTTGCGCCCACGCCCTTGTCCTCGGGGATGCCATCCTCTCGTTCGCGCAGCCACCGCTGCGCCGCGTTGAACGCGATGTTGGTGACCAAAGCGGTTTTGCCCATGCCCGGACGTCCGGCAAGGATCACCAGATCGCTGTTGTGCAGCCCGCCGACCTTGGCATTGATGCTGTTCAGGCCGGTTGTGATGCCTGACAGATGCCCGCCCGATTGCAGCGCCTTTTCAACATTCCGGATCGCTTCGGTGGATGCGGCAAGGAAGCTTTTCATGCTGCCGGTTTCGCCTTCACCCTCGGCAACTTTATACAGCGCCGATTCGGCCGCCTCAATCTGCCCCTTGGGATCGACATCTTCGCTGGTATCGAGCGCGTTTTCGACCAGCGTGCGCCCGACGCTGACCAATTCGCGCAGCAACGCCAGGTCGTAAATCTGCTGGGCAAAATCGCGTGCGCCCAGCAAACCGGCACCATCGGCGGTCAAGCGCACCAGATAGCCCGGGCCGCCCAGTTCCTTGATCGATTCGTCAGCCTCAAAAAAAGGCTTCAACGTAACCGGCGTGACCAGCATGTTGCGGTCAATCAGGCGCAGTATTTGTTCAAAAATCCGGCCATGCAGCGGTTCAAAGAAATGCGCAGGCTGTAGTTTGATCGAGACATCCTCGATAATCCGGTTGTCGATCAGGATCGCGCCCAAAAACGCCGCCTCTGCCTCGACATTACGGGGCAGTCTTTGGGGTTCGCCATCGTTAGATGCGGCAAGTCTGATCGGTTCGGCCATGGCGCTCCTATCGGCTTAGAATTCGCCGCGCGCAACCGCCGACGAAACAAAATTTCACCCCATATCCCTGTGCGCAAATTGTGGATAAAATTGCGACAAGGCTTGCTTGCATTAATAGTCAAGCTAACACAGGGGCGTGACCGATCCGCGCATCATAAAAGTCGAACTCGACGACGCCACGATATTGTGGCGCAACGCCGATATCGAACAAGAACGCCGCGTCGCCATTTTCGACTTGATCGAAGATAACAGTTTTAAACCAAAACGGGAAGTGGAAGATGGCTATTCCGGGCCCTATGGCTTGCATATCAGCGTTCAAGACGGGCGGCTGATATTCGACATACGCCGCGAAAATGGCGATCC
>JAYUPJ010000096.1:0-21912 GCA_043760195.1 Sphingomonadales bacterium
ACCCGGCGCATCTTCGTTGACGATATACAGCATGTCGCCGGTCAAATCCGCCTCCACATTCACTCCGAAAAGCTCGACCAGGCGCGGCGCAGCATTGCCAAATAACGTCCCCGCAACCGAGCGTTCGCCGCTGGCAGTCTTAACCGTAACCCGAACCAACGTATGATATACGCCTTCGCGGTCATGGCGAATCTCGCGAACATCAAGGCCCCGTTCTTTGGCAAGAAACGGCGCGTTGACCATATTCACAGTATCCGAATAACGGCGCATCAAACCGGCCAATACTGCCCCGGTAATCGGTTTGATATTCAACTGTGCAGCGGCCCCCTCAACTTCGATGGAAATATGCGTTAGATTGTCGTGGGCCAATTGCCCGATCAACGAACCGAGGCTTTCGGCAAGCGCCATATAGGGCTTCAACTTTGGCGCTTCTTCCGCCGACAGGCTTGGCATATTGAGCGCGTTGGTCACGCCGCCATTGACCAGATAATCGGAGAGCTGTTCCGCCACTTGGATTGCGACATTGACCTGCGCCTCATCCGTGGACGCGCCAAGATGCGGGGTCGAGATGAAGTTGGGGGTGCCAAATAATGGCGATTCCTTTGCGGGTTCTTTGACGAACACATCGAGCGCGGCGCCCGCGACATGACCGCTGTCGAGCGCATCTTTGAGCGCGTCTTCGTCGATCAATCCGCCGCGTGCACAGTTGATAATCCGCACGCCAGGCTTGCACTTGGCGATGTTTTCACGGCTGAGGATATTGCGTGTCTGGTCGGTCAATGGCGTATGCAGCGTGATGAAGTCGGCTTTGGCAAGCAGTCCATCGAGATCAGCTTTTTCCACGCCAATTTCAACCGCACGTTCCGGGGTGAGGAATGGATCGAAGGCGACGACCTTCATTTTCAGCCCAAGCGCACGGCTGGCGACAATGCTGCCGATATTGCCCGCACCGATCAAGCCCAGCGTTTTGCCGGTCACTTCGACGCCCATGAAGCGGTTCTTTTCCCACTTGCCAGCCTGCGTCGAAGCATCCGCCTCTGGCAGTTGCCGGGCGAGCGCAAACATCAGCGCGATGGCATGTTCCGCCGTGGTGATCGAGTTACCGAACGGCGTGTTCATCACGACAATGCCCTTCACCGATGCGGCGGGAATGTCGATATTGTCAACGCCAATCCCGGCGCGGCCAACGACTTTCAGGTTGGTCGCTTTTTCAATCAGCTCTTTGGTAAGCTTGGTGGTCGAACGGATCGCAAGGCCATCATATTGCCCGATGATCTCGCCCAGTTCTTCTGGAGTCTTGCCAGTAATGACATCGACATCGCAGCCGCGTTCGCGGAAAATCTGTTCGGCTTTGGGGTCCATTTGGTCGGAAATGAGTATGCGTGGTTTGGTCATTTGATTATCCTTTAAAGTCGTCGCCCCAGCTTAGGCTGAGGCCTATCTCGCTTGTCAGTCACAAACGAGAGACGTGATGGGCACCAACCTGCGCTGGTGCGGCGTATTAGGAATTGGCTTCCTGCTGTTCGGTTTTCACAATCTGATAAGCCCAATCGAGCCATGGCCCGAGTGCTTCGACGTCCGCGGTATCCACCGTAGCGCCGCACCAGATCCGCAGGCCCGGCGGGGCATCGCGGTAACCGGCGATGTCGTAAGCGGCCCCTTCGGCTTCCAGCAGCGCCGCCATTTTCTTGATAAATGCCTCGTCTGCTCCGGCCACCGTCAGGCAAACCGATGTGGTTGATCGTATTGCGGGGTCGGCAGCCAGAAAGCCCAGATACTCGCGGGCCTCGACAATCTTGCCGAGCGCCGCTGCGTTGGCATTGCTGCGCGCCATGAGCCCGGCCAAACCGCCAACAGACTTGCCCCATTCCAGCGCGAAAATCACATCCTCAACCGCCAGCATCGACGGCGTGTTGATCGTTTCGCCTTTAAAAATACCTTCTGCCAAAGCGCCTTTTGACATCAACCGGAACACCTTTGGCAGCGGCCAAGACGGCGTGTAGCTTTCCAGCCGTTCCACTGCGCGCGGGCCCAAGATGATGACACCATGCGCGCCTTCGCCGCCCAAAACTTTCTGCCAAGAAAAGGTCGTCACGTCGAGCTTGTCCCATGGCATGTCATAGGCAAAGACCGCGCTGGTGGCGTCGTTGAAGGTCAGGCCTTCGCGGTCGTCGGCAATCCAATCGCCATCAGGAACGCGTGCGCCCGAGGTCGTGCCGTTCCAAGTGAAAACGACATCGTGCGAAAAATCGGTTGCGCTCAAATCGGGGATTTCACCGTAAGCGGCGTTCATCACATTGGCGTTCAGCTTCAACTGCTTGTTCACGTCGGTGACCCAGCCTTCGCCAAAGCTTTCCCAAGCCATCATCGTAACCGGACGCGCGCCCAGCATCGTCCACATCGCCATTTCAATCGCGCCGGTATCGCTGCCCGGAACGATGCCGATGCGGTGTGTTGCAGGGACTTGCAGAACCTCGCGCATCAAATCTATGGCAAGTTGCAAACGCGACTTACCAATTTTGGCGCGGTGTGATCGGCCCAGTGATTCGGTTTGTAATTTGCTGGCGTCCCAGCCCGGCGGCTTTGCGCACGGGCCAGAGGAAAAATAGGGACGAGCCGGTGTATTGCTTGGTTTGGCCGGACGCAAAGGCGCGCCACCGGCAGTTGTACTCATAGTCATAATGCGTCTCCTTACAGAGAGCAGCGCGGCGTTGGGACCGCGTGGCCCGGCAGCGCATTAGGGTAAGCAAAAAAATTGAGCAAGCCGGAATTTGCGCGCCGGGGTAGAATCCGGAGCCTAAGTCGTGTTGACGTTCAGATTACAAAACACATAAGAACATAAACTTCGTCATTCCCGCGCAGGCGGGAATCTATCACCTGACCCGGCACAATTAAGCCGGCTTGCGTAAAATGCGAGTACCGGTGATGGATACCCGCCTTCGCGGGAATGACGATGTCTTTTTTCAGGAAACTGATGCTGATCCACCACTGATTTATACATTGCGTCCAGCCGGTAACATTGCGCGCTAAGCCGGGCGCGATACCGTGCGCAGGTTATCTTTCGTTAACCATGATTCGGTAAACAGGGTGCAATGATTATCACGGCAAAAACAGGTCCAGCTTTGGTCACAGTTATGGCGGCATTGTTGCTCGGCGGCTGCATCCCGCGCGGGCAGAAAGTCGAACGGCCAAGCGGCACAGCCTTCGCGTCCAAAGATGCGCGCATGTGCCTGTCCGAACTAAAATCCAACCGGATCAGCTTTGCCGCGTTGCCCGACAAAAATTATGGCGGAGGCTGCAGCACGGCCAACGCCGTCAGCCTGATTGATATCGGCACCAAAGTTACCAATCTGGGCCCGATGACTTGCCCGCTCGCCAGCAGTTTCACCGACTGGACCCGCGACATTGTGCGCCCTGCCGCCAAGAAAATCCTGGGCAGTCCGCTGGCCAGAATTGAAACGACTGGCACATATAGCTGCCGCCGCGTGGGCGGAAACGGCAACCTATCGCAGCACGCCTTTGGCAATGCCGTTGACGTGTTCGCGTTCGTTACCGAAGATGGCCGCAAAGTGAGTGTCCTAAACGGCTGGAACGGCACCGACAAAGAACAACGATTCCTGCGCCAGTTGCACAAAGAAGCCTGCGGTGTTTTCGGAACCGTGCTTGGCCCGTCTTACAACCGCGAACACGCCAATCATTTTCATTTCGACATGGCAGCATCACGGCTGAACGGTGCGGCCTTTTGCCGCTGATGATATCTGGTGGAAATTACCGCAACCTTGGTTATTAGGGGCGCATGACAAAAAACGATTTGCACGACGACCGGTTCCACAAAGCCAAACAAGAGGCGCGCTTTGTCGAAAAGCAAACGCCGTCCACACCCCAAACGCAAAGCGAAGCTTATAAGCTGGCGTTTCAAGACAAGGAATTTTTGCTACGCGAAGAGCTGCGTCCGGTGCGGTTTCAATTGGAACTGCTAAAACCCGAAATGCTGTTGGACGAAGCCGGCATCGCATCAACATTGGTCATTTACGGTTCGGCGCGTATTCCCGAACCCAGCAAAGCCGACGCGCTGATCGCGGCGGCAACCGATGAACGCAGCAAAATTGTTGCCGAACGATTGAAAGAAAAATCGCAATATTATGATGAGGCGCGAAAGCTCGCCCGGATGGCAAGCGAATGCGGGATAGCCGATGAGAACGGACGGCATTTCGTCGTCTGTTCAGGCGGCGGCCCATCGATTATGGAGGCGGCCAATCGCGGCGCGGCCGACGCCGGTAAAGATTCCATCGGCCTGAACATTGTGTTGCCGCATGAACAAGCGCCCAATCAATATGTTACCCCGGATTTGAGCTTTCAATTTCATTATTTTGCGCTGCGCAAGATGCACTTCCTGTTGCGCGCCCGCGCCGTCGCGGTGTTCCCCGGCGGTTTTGGTACGTTCGATGAATTTTTTGAATTGTTGACGCTGATCCAAACAGGCAAAATCGAAGCGATGCCGATCATGTTGTTTGGGCGTCAATTTTGGGACCGGGTGATCAATTTTGAAGAATTGATACTGGAGGGCACAATCAGCCCGCGCGATATCGAACTGTTCCAAATGGTCAACACCGCAGAGGAAGCGTGGACAGCGATCCGCGCCTTTTACAAGCTGCCGTGCGATTGATACATCGCCAGAATTACCGCTATTTCTGCGCGCTCATATACTCGATTAACGCCTTGCGTTCATCCGCATTGCTGATGCCGGCAAAGGCCATTTTTGTGCCCGGCATATATTTGGCAGGCGCGGCGATATACGCGTCAAGACCGGCAGCATCCCAATTGCCGCCTTTTGCTTTCATCGCACTGGAATAGCTAAAGCCCGCGGCCGAACCAACGCCCCGGCCCAGCACGCCATGAAGATTTGGGCCGATGCCATTGGGGCCGCCTTTGGCAACATTGTGGCAAGCCGCGCATTTTGTAAACGCCGCTTCGCCCGAAATAGCAACCTGCGCGGCGGGCGTTTCCGCCACGGTGGAAGCATCGGGCGATACCGCGTCGTCAGACTTCCCACATGCCGACAGCGCCAGAACGGCAGCGGCCAAGGTCATGGCGCGGAACATCACTGCGCTGGAGCTCCGACTGCGGCCGGTGCGGCTGCGGCTGGCGCAACAGCTGCTGCTGCGGCTGGCGCGGCTGCTGCGCCGTCTGCTGGTGCAGCCGTTTCGGCAGCAATTGCTTCGACCGCAGGCATCGGCAAATTGGATCCTTGGCTGTTCAAATACAACATCACGGCGGCGCGGTCTTCGGGCTTGCCCAGACCCGCGTACGTCATCTTGTTACCCGCCGCAAATTTCTTCGGATTGGTCAACCAACTGTTCAACGCTTCAAACGACCATGTTCCGCCCACACCTTTGAGTGCTTCTGAATATGCAAATGCGCCGCCGCCGATTGGCCGTCCGACCACGCCATGCAAATTGGGACCGATGCCAGCCGGGCCGCCAGCAGCGATCGTATGACAAGCGGTGCATTTTTTGAAAACTGCCTCACCCTTTGCAACGCCATCTGCGGCCATAACTTCGGACATGACATTTGCAATTGGCACAGGTGCAACGCCAACATCTCCGCCGTCGGCTTCGACGCCTTCGATTGCATAGCCTTGCTTGCCTTCGTGCGGCACTTCGGCGTGAAAGACGGTTCCGGACAATATGCTTAGCCCCAAAGCAGCAATTCCTGCGCCCAAAACCCAGCCTGCAATTGTATTGCCACGATCGTCCATCGAAATTCTGCCCTTTGAGGTGTTGGACCGCACAGAACTGCAATCCGGTAGTAGATAACGCCCCTCTAATGCGCCTTGAAAAAGGGTGCAAGACCAGAATCCGTTTTCCCGGTTGCAATCGCTGCAAAGGCTGCAAATCCGGCATCACCGATCAAAAGCGGCTTGCCCGCGCTATTGCCGTCGCCTATCGATCTCAATCATTATGGAAAGTTACCCGAAACTTGCGCTGACGCATGTCAGCAAAATGGCCGCAGAGGCCGCCATCGCGCCCAAAAAGGCAATAAGTTTTCAAGGCGCGCCGGGGGCAAACTCGCATCTGGCGGCGCTGCAATTTGATGCCGATTGCTTGCCTTTGCCGTGCTTTTCATTCGAGGATGCCATCGATGCGGTGAAAGAGGGGCAATCCGAACGCGCGATTATTCCCATCGAGAACAGCCTGCATGGCCGCGTGGCCGACATCCATTTCCTTTTGCCCGAATCAGGTTTGTCGATCATTGCCGAACATTTCATGCCCATCGAACATTGCTTGATGGCGAAAAGTGCGGATGCACAGCTTTCCACCGCGATGAGCCATCCGCAGGCGCTGGGGCAATGCCGCCATTATCTGCGCGACCATGCGATCATACCCGTTGCCTACGCCGATACCGCTGCAGCGGCGGCTTTTGTCGCGGGCAATGATGATCCCGCCGCCGCCGCAATTGCGCCGCGAATTGCCGCGCAGCTGTATGGATTAGAGATCATTGACGACAGTATTCAAGATGCAGATCACAATATGACGCGCTTTGTTGTGTTGGCAAAACAGCCGCAGCTTCAGACTGCGGCAACCGGAACATTGATGACGACCTTCATTTTTGAAGTGAAGAATGTCCCCGCCGCGCTCTATAAAGCGATGGGCGGGTTTGCCACCAACGGCGTCAATATGACCAAGCTGGAAAGCTATCAAAACGGCAACAGCTTCTCCGCAACCGAATTTTTCGCCGATATCGAAGGTGCCCCCGGCGATGCTGCGGTTGACCGAGCAATGGACGAGCTGCGATTTCACTGCAATTCCGTCCGCCTGCTCGGCACATACCGCCAAGCCCGCCCGCGCGGCTGAGGTTTTCGGGCGCTAGACTCGGATGGTGTTTGAGTGTGCTCCCTCTCCGTTCGTCATATCTCCCGGCGGGTCGATGGCGGGTTACGTGACAAGCAACCTGTACTTCGACAGGCTCAGTACGAACGGTGTTGTTTCAGTCGAGTGCCCCCTCTCCGTTCGTGCTCAGCTATAGCTTGATGGTATTTGAGTATGACAAAAAACCGTTCGTACTGAGCCTGTCGAAGTACAGGTTGCGGGGCTCATCCTTCGACAGGCTCAGGACGAACGGATAGGGAGTTCCGCCTAACCAAAACGACATTCCGTGCTAAACGCGGTCGCCGCGCTGGGTGATTTCTGCCCACAATCCGGCGGCGCCTTGACCGCTGGCCATGCCGCCCAAAATATCGGCCCAATACGCATCATTGCCAAATTCGGAGCGCCATTGCATCAGGCCCCTCGTCAACGGGTGCAGGCCGTATTCCTGCGTAAAGCCAATTGCGCCGTGAACCTGGTGGGCAATCGACGTGCCGATGCCAATCGCCTTGTTCGTGCGCAATTTTGCCGCTGCAATCTCGAACAGTGCATCGCCGAAGTCGGACGCGCCAAAATCGGGGCCAGATGAATGGTCAAGCGAACGCGCTGCCGCTTGTCCCGCGACATTTACCGCCGCCGCTTCGCATGCAAATATCGCCAGGTTTTGCTGGACCGCTTGTTGTTTGGATAAAGCTTTGCCGAACTGCACGCGGGTATTTGTGTGCTCGATGCTCATGGCAAGCGCCGCGTCTAAAGCCCCCGCCGACTGGGCAACGCGCAAAAATGCGCCAAGATGCCGATGCCGGTGTGGATTGAATTTGACCTCAACTCCGCCCGCGTCGCTGGCAAGCCGCGCCGACAAGATCGCCTCACCCACTGGATGCGCCAACGCCTGCGCGCCCGCGACGTACATCACAGCAAACAGATCGCCAAAATCGCCACCAAAACCGCCATCGGCTTCGGCAATCAACAGCGTTTCAAACCCGGCTTCTTTGATTGGCGAGTAGCCGTGGACTTTGGCTTCGGCAAAAACAATGCCCGCAGTGTCAACCAGGATTGCACGATTTTCGCTCATCGCAATCCAAGCCCCCGCGCGATCATTCCGCGCATAATTTCCCGTGTCCCGCCGCGCAGTGAAAAGCTTGGCGAAGAAAGCAGCAATGAACGCAGTAGCTTGGCCAAGGCATCATCGCGTTCCGGCCCGCATTCGATGATTGCCTGAACCCGTTTTGGCATGTCTTGTTCAAAGCTGTTGCCAAGGTCTTTCACGATCGCTGCTTCGGTCGCCGGGTCTTCTCCGCTGGCAAGTTTTGCTGCGACCGACATCGACATATTGCGTAGCGTCCATAATTCGGCGGTCAGCTCCCCGATCAAATTTCGCAATAGCGGCTCGGGCTGCGGCCCTGCCGCATCGACAAGCGCCGCAAACAAAGCATGGCTGGATAAATAGCGTTCCGGCCCCGACCGTTCGAGCGCCAGTTCAGCGGTTACTTGCGTCCAACCGCCGCCGCGTTCGCCAACCAAAGCGCCTTCAGGGACAAGAACGTCGTCAAAGAAGACTTCGTTGAAATCATGCGTACCGCTCATGTTAAAGATTGGGCGGATCGTAATTCCCGGTGTGTCCAGATCGATGAGAAACTGGCTTAACCCGGCGTTGCGTTCACTGCCTTCCTCGCTTCGCAACAACGCCAACATGGCGTGGGCATGATGCGCGCCGCTGGTCCAGATCTTTTGCCCGTTTATGCGCCAACCTTTATGGGTTAGGCGCGCAGTTGAACGTATTGCCGCCAGATCAGATCCTGCCCCCGGTTCGGACAAGCCAATGCACGCATAAACTTCACCGCGTGCCATGCCCGGCAAATATTTCTCTCGCTGCGATTCGGTACCATAACGCAGCAACAGCGGTCCGGTTTGGCGATCTGCTATCCAATGCGCGCCAACCGGAGCGCCCGCCGCCAGCATCTCTTCAAGCACAATATAGCGTTCCAAAGGATGGTGGTCATGGCCGCCATATTTTTTCGGCCAAATCATGCCGATATACCCGGCAGCCCCCATACTGCGGCTGAACGCCATATCGCTGATCGCCCAGCAATTGGCGCGGTCTTCGATGTTGCTGGCAGGTTGGTTCGCGGACAGGAATGCGCGCACGTCGCCGCGCAATTGCTGCGCATCGCCCGGAACTGCAAAATGATGAATTTGAAAAGTCTGCAACGCCGATCTCCAGCGACTGCGCTAACCGTTAACCGTCCAATGTTAAAGCCAATAAATGAAATATCGCGAGAAAAATTGCTTAACCCTTAGTCTTGTATCCGCACACAATGCCTAGGATGAACGACAGGAACAACGCCAATTGAACCTGGCTATTGGCATCCTCGCTCCATCCGATCATTTCATGGCCGAACGCATATACCGCCACGAACATCGCTGCTGCCAATCCAACCATTCGGTTCACTCCACAAAGGATAGTGAAAATAAACTATATTACAGGAGTTAATATTTCCTTTATCCAGTTACCGCTCTTGCGTCGGCGGCAGTGCATTCTATAGGGATAGCCAAACGTCATCGATGGCCCAGAATCAGAGTGGAGCAAGTATGAAAACCCGGATATTCATCACCCTTAAAAATGGCGTACTTGATCCGCAAGGCAAGGCGATACACCATGCTTTGGAAGGGCTTGGCTTTTCCGGGGTCAATGACGTTCGGGCTGGACGAGTCATTGAGATCGAACATGAAGACAATGTTTCGGCGGCCGATTTGGAAAGCATGAGCCGCAAGTTGCTGGCCAATATGGTGATTGAGAATTTCGAAATCGAACAGAATTAAGGTCGGAAACAGCACATGAAAGCAGCCGTCATTCAATTTCCCGGTTCGAACTGTGACCGCGACATGGCCGTGGCAATCCGTGAGATCATGGGTGCAGACACGTCTCTTGTCTGGCACCGCGAAACCAGTCTGCCTGACGGGCTCGACCTGATCGCCATTCCCGGCGGGTTTTCTTATGGTGATTATCTGCGTTCCGGCGCGATGGCGGCGCGGTCTCCGGTTATGCAAGCCGTTGTGGCCGCTGCGGCGCGCGGTGTTCCTGTTCTGGGCGTATGCAACGGCTTTCAGATTTTAACCGAAGCGGGATTGCTGCCCGGCGCGCTGATGCGCAACAGCGGTATTCGTTTTGTCTGCCGCACGGTTGGGCTGACGGTGGAAAATAGCCAGTCGATGTTCACCAGCGGTTTCGGCCACGGCGAAGAAATCCACATTCCGGTCGCCCATCATGACGGTAATTATTTCGCCGACACCGCCACTTTGGACCGGATCGAAGGCGAAGGACGGGTGGCATTCCGCTATAATGAACCGGTCAACGGATCGGCGCGCAACATCGCCGGATTGCTGAACGATGCGGGCAATGTGCTTGGCATGATGCCGCACCCCGAACGCATGATCGAGGCAGCGCACGGTGGTTCAGACGGGCGGCGCTTGTTCGAAGGATTGATCCGCGAAATCGCTTGATAGGTCGGCAGCTTGATTTTTAGGCTGCGGCTGCAGCCAGCGCCCGACCAGCATCAACACTGTTGGCCAAACCATCGTGTTCCAGACATCGTGCCAATGCGCGGCGTCAGACGTAAATTCATGGCGCATAATTTCGCCGCGTATGTCAATATACTCACCACCAAACGCAACGGTCAACGCGGCAAGCCAAGCCAATATCCAGCCTCCGCGACAACGCCAAAACAACCGGACAATGACAAAAACGATCAAACCGATATGCACATGCATCGCGTCTTTCGCCAGTCCGGTAAATTCCAGCAAATCAATCTTCAGCGCCTGAAAACTGCCGGGATCGTCAAACCAGCTCATACCCGCGCTTTGAACGGTGAAAAATCAGTGCCTTCGTCAAAAATATCCACGCCTTCACGCCGTTTCAGGAATCCCACCACAGCATAAGTCACCGGCGTCAACACCGCCTCCCACAATACTTTGAGCGCCCAATTGGTGAACATGACCGTTAACAACAAACTGTTCGACCAATCGCCGTAAAAGGCCAAAGGATAAAATATCATGCTATCGACGCCCTGCCCGACAAAGGTCGATCCAATCGTTCGGGTCCACAAATGCCGCCCTTTGGTCAGCAGCTTCATCTTTGCCATCACATAGCTATTGACGAATTCGCCCGCCCAAAATGCTGTAATTGATGCAAACACGATCCGCCAAACCTGACCGAATACCGCGTCATACGATGCCTGCCCCTGCCAACCGGGCGCAGGCGGCAAGCTGACCACCACCCAGCTCATAAACGCCATAAACAGCAATGCCGCGAATCCAGCCCAAATCACGCGGCGCGCCCGGGCGAAGCCATATACCTCGGTTAAAACATCACCGATGACATAGCCCAATGGAAAAAATAATATGCCCGCGCCGAAGATCAGCTCCTTGCCAAACAGGACCATTACCTTGCCGTCTTGCATCACAGCAGCCGGTTTGGCCGCGCCAATCACGTTGGAAAGCAGCAAGATTGCGACAAAAGCCGCCATCACAAAATCATAATAACGAAACTGCCGATTGGCCGCGTGCAGTGCTATTTCAGGTTTTACATTCGATTCAGTCATGGTGTTCACATAAGCGGCTTTGCAGAGCGCCGTAAAGTGGTTATTGGACAGCCAGCGCGCGCCCTTAGCTCAGCTGGATAGAGCGCGAGACTTCTAATCTTGAGGCCACAGGTTCGACTCCTGTAGGGCGCGCCAATTGGGTCTTTGTGGCCGAACCTGGGGTAATCCGGCATTTCGGCGTCCGCCGAGTAAACCGGCTGGTCGGCTTCCGCCGAGCGGGAGGTTCGACTCCTGTTGGGCGCGCCAAGGAGTTTTCGATGAGTGAATGGGATGCATGGATTGGCCGGTCGCAGCGACAAAGCGACATATTGACGCCCGCGCTGCTGGCCCGGTTTCACGCCACACTCAATAGCCATGACGATAGCATGATTGCGCCGCAGGCGATCCATTGGTGCCTTTGTACGCCCGGTGCCGCTACATCGGATTTGGGCACCGATGGCCATCCCGTTCGCACGCACAGCCCGGACAGTTTCTTGCCGCCCATCCCGCTGCCTCGCCGGATGTGGGCATCGAGTAAATTGGAGTTTCACGCGCCGATAGCCTTAGGCGCAGTGATTGAACGCGCGTCAAATATAGTGGCCATCACGGAAAAATCTGGCGGCAGCGGGTCGCTGGTGTTTGCCGAAATAGCGCATGAAACCACGGCGGACGGAACGCTGGCGGTGTCCGAAATCCAAACCGTCGTCTACCGCGAAGCCAGCACCGCCGCGCCAATTGCGCTTGGCGAGGGAACGCCCGATCTATCGGGCTGGCAATGGCACCGCAATATTACGCCGAATGAGGCGTTATTGTTTCGCTATTCCGCCCTGACATTCAACAGCCACCGCATCCATTATGACGCGCCCTATGCCTTGAATGAGGAGCGTTATCGCGGGCTTGTCGTCCATGGACCGTTGACCGCGACGCTGCTGCTTGATCTTGCGGCGCGAAAGTTGGGCAGCAACAAGCTGAAAAGCTTTGCGTTTCGTGGGCAAGCCCCGGCATTTGTTGGCGAGGAACTGCATTTGACCGGCAATCAAACAGACGGCCAAATCGAATTGGCGGCATTGGGCAGCGATGGCCGCGTGGTTATGTCAGCGGTGGCGGCGGTACGTTAGCCGCATATTTGCCGACTTGAATTTGTTTCAGTATGGATAGGCTTGCGACCTTAGATAGTGTTGAGGTGCAAAATGCATAAAAACATAAACTTCGTCATTCCCGCGAAGGCGGGAATCCATCACCGAACCTATCAAAATTAAGCCAACTCGCGTTAAAATTCGATTGCAGGTGATGGATTCCCGCCTTCGCGGGAATGACGAAATCCTTTTTCAAAAAGACTAATTTTTGAATGCCAACCTCATCTAATAGATGCGCTGTATACATCTTGAAAAAATGCACGATGACGCTTCACTCACATGCCATCCCGCATTTGTGCTTGTAATGTAGGATTTGTTCTGGGAATGCGGGGCATAGACGCTGATTTGGCGGCGGGCTCTTTGACATTGTTGGCGGTCAATTTATCTCCCCTTTCGCAGGAGTTTTGCGGAAGAAAGTTAAAGACAGAAAACCACAATGTTGGAAATAATCTTACGCCGGACTTTTGATAAATGTCAAATTGGGCGTCAACCTTGTCAACAAGGTGTCAACTTGGACGTTTTGGGGCCCGATTAAGATTGCTAAAATGTAGGATTTTAATCCTACTCGCAATCGTACTATTGCGGGATGGTTTCCTGTATTAAAGTTCATGACAACAAAAATCTCCGTCATTCCCGCGAAGGCGGGAATGACGACATCGTTTTCATCAAGAAAATTTTTCATGTCAACGCTGCCTAATGCGCCGCGCCCCAGCTTTTTCCTGTGCCGATATCGACGCCCAGCGGCACGGATAGCTTTACCGATGGTCCTGCCGCGCCCGCCATGACTTCGCGGATAACATCGCTGGCCGCTGCAACATCGCCCTGCGGCAATTCGAACACCAGTTCATCATGCACCTGCAACAACATGCGGACATGGCCCAGCCCGGCGGCGGCCAACGCATCATCCATCCGGGCCATGGCGCGTTTGATGATGTCGGCGCTGGTGCCTTGGATCGGCGCATTGATAGCAGCGCGTTCGCTGCCTTGGCGTTCGGCGCCGTTGCTGGATTTGATGCGCGGGAACCAGGTTTTGCGGCCAAACAGTGTTTCGGAATATCCTTTTTCGCGCACGCTTTCCAATGTCTCCTGAATATAGCTGCTGATCCCCGGGAAGCTTTTGAAATAGGCGTCGATCATAGCCTGCGCCTCGTCAGGTGTACTCTCCAGCCGCTTGGCCAGACCCCAGCGTGATATGCCGTACAGGATCGAAAAGTTGATCGTTTTGGCGCGCCCTCTGGTATCGCGGTTAACCTCGCCGAACAACTCGCGCGCGGTGCGGGCGTGGATGTCTTCGCCCTGCTCAAATGCCTCTCGCAATGCACCGACATCGGCCATATGTGCCGCCAGCCGCAATTCGATCTGGCTATAGTCCGCCGCCAATATGACATTGCCCTCATCCGCGACAAACGCATCGCGGATCTGCCTGCCGATTTCGGTGCGGATCGGGATATTCTGCAAATTCGGATCGGTCGAAGACAGCCGCCCGGTTTGCGCTCCGGTTAGGCTGTAACTGGTATGCACACGGCCGGTTTTGGCGTTGATCTGTTCCTGCAAGCTATCGGTATAGGTAGATTTCAGCTTGGCCAGTTGCCGCCATTCCAGCACCTTGCCTGCAATCTCCACGCCCTGCCCGGCCAAATCTTCCAGCACGGTGACGTCGGTGGAATACTGGCCCGATTTGCCTTTCTTGCCGCCCTTGTTGCCCATTTTTTCGAACAGGATTTTGCCCAGTTGAATGGGGCTGGCGATGGCAAATGGTTCACCGGCCAAGCCGTGAATTTGGACCTCTAATTTTTCCATCTCGCTGGCAAATTCCGCCGACAACCGCGACAATACGGCGCGGTCGACCTTGATCCCGCGGCATTCCATTTTTGACAGAACGGGTACGGTTGGCCGGTCAACCATCTCGTAAATCCGGGTTGCTTTTTCGGTTGGCAGCCGCAGTTTCAAATGATGCCACAGGCGCAAAGTTACGTCGGCATCTTCGGCGGCATATTGGGTCGCTTGCACCAACGGCACTTCGGCAAAGCTGATCTGGCTTTTGCCCGTGCCAGTGACGCTTTTGTAGCTGATGCATTCATGGCCCAGATGCAACTTGGACAGCTCATCCATGCCGTGCCCGTGCGCGCCTGCGTCCAGATTAAAGCTCATCACCATCGTATCATCGAACGCCTTAATCGCCACATCATGCTGTGCCAAAACGCTCATGTCATATTTCAGGTTTTGGCCCACCTTAAGCACGCTATCGTCTTCGAGCAGATCCTTGATCCGCGCCAACGCTTGGTCAAACGCAATCTGGTCGGGCTTTTCAGCAAACATATCGGTGCCGCCATGTTGCAACGGCACATAGCACGCCTCGCCCGGCGCGGTGGCTAGGCTGAACCCGACAAGCCGCGCAGTCACTGCCTCCAAACTGTCGGTCTCGGTATCAAAAGCGACAACGCCAGCGGCGCGCGCCTTGGCAATCCATTCATCCAGCGCAGCAATCGTGGTGACGCACGCATAAGCGGTCACATCAATGGGCGGCATCGGCGCGGGCGATATCCGTGATCCGGCGGCAGGTGCATTCGCCGTACCTTCGCCTTTGGTGGTGGCGGCAGGCGCGCCCGCCAGCGTCTTGTTTGCTGCCGCCGTATTGCTCACTTGACCGATGCGTTTCAACAGAGAATTGAAACCGTGATATTCCAAAAATTCGGCCAAAGGCGGTTCTGGGATTTTTCCCAATTCCATATCCGCCAATGCAATCGGCAACGGGCAATCCTCTTTCAACGTCACCAAAATCCGCGATAGCCGGGCCTTATCTTCATGTTCGATCAAATTGTCGCGCATCTTTGAAGGCTTCATATCCGGCGCAGCGGCGAGCACGCCGTCCAACGTGCCAAATTCAATAATCAGCTTGGTCGCGGTCTTTGGCCCGATGCCGGGAATGCCCGGGATATTGTCGCTGCTATCGCCCATCAATGCCAGCACATCGCCGACCAGTTCGGGACCAACGCCGAATTTCTCCTCCACACCTTCGCGGTGAATACGGATGTTCTTCATGGTGTCGAGCATGTCTACGCCCGGCTCGATAAGCTGCATCAGATCCTTGTCCGATGATACTATCGTTACCTTCCACCCCTGCGTCACCGCCGCCTTGGTATAACTGGCGATCATATCATCCGCCTCGACATTTTCCTCCTCCACCATCGGCAACGAAAATGCCAAGGTGGCATCGCGGATCATCGGGAATTGCGGCCGCAAATCTTCGGGGGCTGGCGGCCGGTTGGCTTTATATTGATCGTACAGGTCATTGCGAAAACTGGTCCCTGCCTTGTCCAGCACCACGGCCATGTGGGTGGGGCCATCTGCCGCATGCAGATCATCGGCCAGTTTCCACAGCATCGTCGTATAGCCATAGACCGCGCCCACAGGTTCGCCGTGCTTATTGGTCAGCGGCGGCAGGCGGTGATAGGCGCGAAAAATATAGGCGGAACCATCGACGAGGTAGAGATGCTTTTGGGTGCTGTTAGTTTCTTCTGACATAGATGGCGGGATAGCAGCGGCGGCGACTTGAGTCTTGAGGGTATTTTCAGGAAGCTGAGAAATTCGCGCTCCTTTTTTGGGAGAGCTTTTTTGCCGCCTTATCCCAGCGCCTCTTCCAACTGGCCCAGGCGTTCTTTGCCAAAGAACATTTCATCGCCCACATAGAATGTCGGGATACCAAATGCGCCGCGCATGACCGCCGCTTCGGTATTGGCCGCCAATTCGGCTTTGATATCGGGATCCTGGGTTCGCGCCAACAAGCCCGCTCCGTCAAATCCGGCATTGTCCATCGCCGCGCAGAACACTGCCGCATCGTCCATCTTCAGGCTCCGTTCCCACATCATCGCCAACCCGGCATCGATATACTGGCTTAGCCGTCCATCGCGCTGCGCCGCAATCGCGCCGCGCATCAGGATCAAGGTATTGACCGGAAAATGGGCGCTCATTTTGAACTGCGCCAATGCATGCTTGGCGATGAATCGCTGCGTTTCCAGCATCTCGTAAGCCATCTTGCCCTTGATCGGCGCAAAGGCGATCATCGGCGCTTGATTGTTCGTCGCCTTGAATATGCCGCCCAGCAAGCACGGAATATAATTGATGCTGGCACCATTACGGGCGCCAATTTCGCGCAAGACCTTGTCCGCCAGATATGCGTTCGGGCTGGCAAAATCGAAGATGAAATCTATGGTTTTCGGCATCGCATACGCTCCCGTTAGAATGTTTCTGACCAGGGCCGCAAATCGAGTTCATGCGTCCACGCGGTCCGCGGCTGATTGTGCAGCATCACATAATTTTGGGCAATGTCGGCGGGCGCTAATATCCCGTCAGCGTCGCGCCGGGCGTCGACATCCGCCACATTTTCGCGGATGAAATTGGAATCAATCGCGCCGTCGATAATGATATGGGCAACGTGAATATTCTGCGCCCCCAGTTCGCGCGCCATTGATTGCGCCAAAGCCCGCAATGCAAACTTCGCTCCGGCAAAGGCAGAAAAGCCAGCGCTGCCGCGCAGACTCGCGGTTGCACCGGTGAACAGGATGGTACCCCGGCCGCGCGGTACCATCCGCTTTGCAGCCTCCCGGCCCGTTAGAAAACCGGCAAAGGCGGCCTTTTCCCAAACCTTGCGGTAAACCTGCGCTGTCATTTGGGTGATTGAGAAACGAACGTTGGCGCCGATGTTGAACACCGCGACTTCGATCGGGCCGATATCGGCTTCGATCCGGTCGAACAACGCCACCATCGCATCTTCATCACGCGCATCGGCGGGAAAAGCAGCGGCATCATGGCCTTCCTCGCGGATGCTTTGCGCCAACGATTCCAGCGCATCGCTATGCCGGGGCCGCCGCACCAAACACGCTGTCATTCCCTGCCGCGCAAAGGCCCGTGCAATCGCCGCGCCGGTATCATCGCCTGCTCCAATAACGAGGCAGACAGGTTTCACTTACATCTCACCGCGTTCACGGCGGATGGCGAACCATTTTTCGACATTGGCGTTGTGCTCCTCCAACGTATCGGCAAAAACATGCCCGCCTTTGCCGTTGGCAACGAAGAACAACGCGCTGGTTTTGGCGGGATTAAGCACCGCCTCAATCGACGCGCGGCTGGGATTGGCAATCGGGCCTTTCGGCAGGCCAACCATTGCATAAGTATTGTAATCATTCACATCGGCAATTTCAGACTGGCGAATGCGGCGGCCCAGCGGCTTGCCTTTGGTGATCGGATAGATGATCGTCGGATCAGCTTGCAGCATCATGTTCTTACGCAAGCGGTTGGAATAAACCCCCGCCACTGTTGGGCGCTCGGCAGGAACCTGCGTCTCTTTTTCAACAATCGCCGCCAGCGAAATCGCTTCTTGCGGGGATTTCACCACGGTATCGGCGCTGCGCTTTTCCCACAGTTCGGCAAGCGTCGTCGCCATCGCATCCTGCATCCGTTTCATCACGGCAGCGCGCGGTTCGCCTTTTTCAAAAGCGTAACTGTCTGGCAAAACCGAACCTTCGGCTGGCACGGGGATTTCACCGGTTAGTTTTTCATTGGCCATCAGCCGTTCCCAAACCATGATAGACGGCATGCCCTCTACCACCGTAATCATGCGTTGCACGGCTTTGCCGCCGGTTAAGATCGACAGCACATCGGCATTCGATGCCCCCGCCGGGATCAAAAACTCGCCTGCCTTGATCGTGCGCGTTCCGGCCAAGATGCGGGCGCGGTTGACGAATGCCTCGGCCGATTTCAGTATGCCGCCTTTTTCAAGTTGATTGGCCGCCAGTCGGATGCTCGACCCCGGTTTTATGACCACGGTTACGTCGCGTTCCGACGGGCCAGTTGCGGTCCAGCCATAGACGAAATTGCCGCCAATTATCAGTGCCGCCAACAGCCCCAATCCGATGACCCATTTGACAATCTTTGGCATGACTTAGACCCTTATTCGACCACATTTGCACAGCATGATTGCCGCAGGAAGATTTTCGGCAAGGAACCTTGCGCAGAGCGGGCTTATTGCCCGGTCCAGGAAGGTGACGCTGACCGAAAAGCTTCCTGCGGCAACCCGATTGGGCGGGCCCCTTTTGGCCGATTGCCGCGTCGTTCGTCGGTCTCTATACATTGGCATGGCTCCCTCCTTACTCCTTACACTCGGCCAAAATCGGCTCCGTCATGCTGCGCAAATGTAGCCGAATAAGGGTCTATATGGCCCTCATGATCAAACAGGCGTTGGTGCCTCCGAAGCCGAAACTGTTGTTAAGAACTGCGCGGACCTGACGCTTTCTCGCGACGTGCGGGACCAGATCAACGCCCTCGCAACCTTCGTCCGGATTGTCGAGATTGAGCGTCGGCGGAACAATTTGATCGCGCAGCGCCAATATGCAAAATATACTCTCAACCGCGCCAGCGCCGCCCAGCAAATGTCCGATAGCGGATTTTGTCGAGCTCATCGACGCACCCGACAGATCATCGCCAAACAGTCGCTTTACCGCGCCCAATTCGATTGTATCCGCCATAGTAGAAGTGCCATGTGCGTTGATATAATCGATATCACTCGGCTGCATGCCTGCCTTTTTCATCGCCATCGCCATCGCCCGGTATGCGCCATCGCCGGTGGGGTGCGGCGCAGTGACGTGATAGCCGTCGCCGGAAAGTCCATAACCGACAACTTCGGCATAAATTTTCGCTCCGCGTGCCTTTGCATGCTCATATTCTTCAAGGCAGACAACACCCGCGCCCTCGCCCATAACAAAGCCGTCACGGTCCCGATCATAAGGACGGCTCGCTTGTTCAGGGCGGTCATTATAGCTCATATTGAGCGCGCGTGCCTGCGCAAATCCGGCGACGCCAAGCGGGTTGATCGTGCCTTCTGCGCCGCCAGCCAGCATAATATCGGCATCATCATCGCGGATCATTCTTGCCGCGTCGCCAATCGAATGCGCACCGGTGGAACATGCCGTGACCACTGCGTGATTTGGCCCAAGCAATTGATATTTGATGCTCACCTGACCAGAGATTAGGTTGATCAGGCGGCCATGTACGAAATGCGGGCTGACCCGGCCGGGGCCTTTTTCGGCCAGCACCAATGATTCGCTTTCGATTCCCGGCAGTCCGCCAATGCCGGAGCCTATCGAGCAACCGGCGCGCACTTTTTGGGCGTCGGTGAGTTCGGTCAGCCCAGCATCTTCGAGCGCTTGCCCAGCAGCATCAATGCCATAAATAATAAACGGATCAACCTGGCGCTGCACTTTATGATCGACGCGCAAATCAGGGTCAAAACCATATTCATGACCAACCGGTTTCACTTCGCAGGCAATCGTGCATTTTTGGTTGCTGGCATCAAAGCGTGTTATCGGCCCCGCGCCCGATTTCGACGCAAGAATATTCTTCCAGCTGGTTTCAACATCCGCGCCCAATGGCGTTACCAAGCCCAAACCTGTTACGACTACGCGGCGCATAAATTCTCCAAATTTTCATTCCAGTGAACGCTTTAAAAACATCTTGCTGACAAAAGCAAACGGCTTTCCTGCGGGATCAGTATTGCCCTGCAGAAAAGCCGTTTATATACAGTAATTTCAGCGCAAATGCGCCGAACAACTCAACCGTTTGCGTCGATGAAGTCGATTGCATCCTTAACGGTCGCAATTTTTTCAGCCGCGTCGTCAGGGATTTCGACGTTAAATTCTTCTTCAAACGCCATCACCAGCTCGACAATATCCAAGCTGTCAGCGCCCAAATCGTCAATAAAGCTGGCTGCTTCAGTGACTTTGTCCGCCTCGACGCCGAGATGTTCGACTACGATTTTTTTGACCCGTTCTGCGGTGTCGCTCATAAACTTGCCCCTTCATGTTTGGGAGGATTAAACTTGTTCCATCGCCCTAATGCGGCGCGCGTTGCTTGGCAAGAGGGTGGTTATGATTTGGCCGCTACAATAATGGTCGGGTTACCATCACAGCATCGCCATGCCGCCGTTCACATGCAATGTCTGCCCGGTCATATACCCGGCTTCCCGCGACGCCAGATAAGCGGCTGCTGCGCCGATGTCGCTGCCTTCGCCCATGCGGCCCATCGGGATGCGGGCGTTGAGTGCTTCTTTTTGAGCGTCGGGCAAGCCATCGGTCATCGGTGTAGCGATAAAGCCAGGCGCGATGCAGTTGACGGTGATGCCGCGGCTCGCCAGTTCCTGTGCCAATGCTTTCGACATGCCGACAACGCCTGCCTTTGATGCGGCGTAATTGGCTTGGCCGGGATTGCCGGTTGCGCCGACGACGCTGGTGATCGAGATGATCCGCCCAAACCGCGCCTTCATCATCGGGCGGGCGGCGGCACGGCACAGGCGAAAATTGGATTCCAGATTGATCCGGATAACGTCCGACCATTCCTCATCCTTCATCCGCAACGCCAGATTATCGCGGGTAATCCCGGCGTTGTTAACGAGGATATCGATCTTGCCAAGCCGTTCCAACGCCGCCGGGATCAGCGCCTCGACGCTGTCTGCATCGCCCAAGTTGCAAGGAATAGCGACATGATCGCCGCCATGTTCATTGGCCAAGTTATCGCGGTAGGCATGCAGCTTTTCGACGTTGCTGCCCGAAACCGCCAACCGCGCGCCCTGCGATGCAAGTGCCGCACAAATCGCACTGCCAATGCCGCCCGATGCGCCGGTTACTAAAGCGGTCATTCCGGTTAAATCAAACATAGTCATTCCTTTTTTGGTTCACGCGGAGGCGCGGAGGCGCGGAGGCGCGGAGAGGGAGAGAAATTTCATGTTACGCCCTGATCTTCAGATCATCGCTAATAGCGTGTCAGCAGGCGCGCGTGTGCTTGATGTCGGCTGCGGCAATGGTGACCTTATGGCGGCGCTCCGCGATGATAAGGGCTGCGATGCACGGGGATTGGAAATTGATCCGGCCAATGTATCATCAGCAATGATGCGCGGGCTATCGGTCATTCAAGGTGATGCCGATACTGATCTCGCCGATTATCCCGATTCGGCATTTGATTATGCGATCCTGAGTCAGACGCTCCAAACCACGGTGCGCCCCGATTTGGTGCTTGATCAATTGCTCCGTGTTGGACGCAAAGCCTTTGTGTCCTTCCCCAATTTTGCGCAAGTGCGGATCAGGTTTTCGCTGATGTTTGGCGGGCGGATGCCAGTCACTAAACAGCTGCCCGCGCGCTGGTATGACACGCCTAACATCCACCATGTGACGATCGACGATTTCCGCGGATTCGTCAAAGAACGCGGGGTGACGATTGAGGGGCAATGGTTCCTATCGGGTGATAAGCTGACGACAGTTGCAGGGGCAAATCTGTTCGCTG
>JAYUPJ010000097.1:0-21899 GCA_043760195.1 Sphingomonadales bacterium
AGGCGGACGGCAAGGCCGCGGCCGCGCATCGCTTCTTCGGTTGCAATATCCATTAGCGCCATTTCATCTGCAGCAAGCGGCCAGGTTCCGGATCGATCATAGCGCGCGCAATCGGCAAAATGCGCCACGCACAGCGGGCTTCCGAATTGCTCGATGACATATCCATCGAGGCCAGATTTGTTGAAGCTTACGCTGCCGCGCATCTTTGCGGTCGCGCTGCTGGCGAGAATTTGGCGATGCTCTTCGGTTATTGCCACGGCCACATCACCTAATTTTTCGGATGATAAAGCGGTTTTGGCCGGTGATGCAAAAATCCAATTGATGCGATAATCCTCAAACCACCGGCTGAGCGCAGATTTGATGATAGCCTTGGCGGGCATGATCAGCCCTTTAGCACGCGGCGCAAGTTTGCCTGGACACCGCTTTTTTCGGCAAGTCGCTTGCATGCATTGATGCTGCCGTCAAATGCCGCCAGGCAACCCAATAGGGTGCGGTTGACGACGCTGCCCTTCAGCAGAAAAAAAGAACAAGCGGCGACTGAATCCGTTCCGAACATTGCCTTATGGGCGCCTTCACCCTCTGTGAAATCAAAGTAGCGGTACCGATTTTCGGCAAAAAGCCGTTCGAGCGCATCGAGCTGCAAGACAGTGCCCGGCGATAAATTGGCGATCTGCGGATCATATCCCAAAAACGCATACGATATAATGCCATTTTCAATCGGCAGATACAAATAGCTGGCAGCCCTATTGTCTAAAAACAACAGATATGCGCGGACGCAATCTGCACGGGCCAACGCCAACATTTGATTACGGGCAGCTTCGCTCTCTGGCAGGCCAGCGTCGAGCAACCGCGCTTGATAGGTTTTGCGCGACAGCGGAATGGCTTCGGTAAGAAACGCCTCCATTTCATCGGGCGAGCGGAATTCACGGATGTCCAATTCGCCGCCAGAATGCTCCGCCAGCTTGCGCCTTTTGCGGTTAAAAGTGGACCGTGTCTTTGACGAAAATCGGGCAAGATAATCCGAATAGCTACCCGCCATGTCGATATAAAAGCGGCGGTAACTTTGGAAGCCGCCGACCACATAACCCTGATTGGCATCGCACAATTCGGAAAATTTATCGATTGGCGCGGACAAGATTCGATACCCTTGCAATGCGCCATCGGCGGATTTTGCAAAATCCAGCGTTTTGTTGCCCAGCAAATGATCAAGGCTAAACGACAGGCTGTCCAATTGACGCGGAACGGAGAACAGCTTTCGTGATCCCACGACGAACTTGATTTGTGTTTCCACGGCACTCATCCCGCACCATAAAGAGCGTTGCCCAATGCTTGTTCGCCCAGCCGCCAGCCCGTGCGCATGATGCTATGCGGTAACAACGGGTTGCCGGCACTTGTGTCCGGCAGCAATGGTGGCTGGTTGGAATATGTCTGTGTCGATATGTTTTTCATTTTGGCCAATTGCTTGCAAAGTATTTCAAATCTGCGTTTTACCACCTGATTTATCCGGGAACGATCGCGGCTGAGTAATTCAAAACTGTGCGATACCAATGTGAACGGACCGCTTTGATTGGCGTGATTAAACTTTATCGCGGCGCAAATTTCTGTGGCCGACAATGCGGTAATCTGGGCGTGGCGCTGCGCGTCGCCAAACCCCGCAATCGAGCCAATCGGAATTTCCATCACGCCTTGGTGCATGACCGGGCTGCGAACATCCGGCCCAAGCGAGATATCGCAAAGCGAGCTCGCTATGCCGGGGCAATGGCTGGTTTCATACGATATGCCAAGCTTTGCCAGCGCCCGTAAAGTATCGTCATTTGCACCATAATTGCCCGCACGAAACGCCACAGGAGGCGGCGCGCCTGCGGCCATTAACGTCGCCCTTGCATAATCGAGCAGGATATATTGTTCATCGAACGAAAACTGTTTGATATTATGCCCGGTGCGGCCGCCAACGGGGTTTTTTGATCCCGCAAATTCCAGCCATTCGGTGTGGAGGTGCAACTGAACATCATGACCGCGCGCCACTACCGGGCCAACCACATCGGCAATCGCATCCACCCCCCATATCAAAGCTGGCATCGGATCGACGAAGAACACTGCCTTTAATCCATAACGATCAAAGACATCCATTTGATATTCGATCCCTACCGAACCACCGGGCGTTTTGCCTGCTATCGACCGATCAAAATTGCTTTGGCGGCAGTCCGTGCCCTCACGCGCGGCAATGCCCGATGAATATTCCGTGTCGATGGTAATATAGACTGCGGTCATCTGGCGGCATTTCTCGGACTAAGTTTCGGTATCAACGATGCTACGGATGTCGCGTAGCATTTTTGAGCTAATATCGGGTTAATCGCAGCGAATGCTTGCTGAAAGCGCGTCGCCGCGATTATGCCCTGACCCTAGAAATTCTTCGAGATTTTGAACTCGGCCAACCAAGCTTTGCGGCCTTCAGCTGCTCCGAATGCACGGCCTGCACGAAATGCGCCGCCGGTCAGTTCGAAATCCCAACCGCTTTTCGGGCGATAGCTGGCGACAATGTCCAGCTCGTTGCCGATGCGGGGGCTTGTGCCCAACGGATCGATATCCAGCCTTGATCCCGAAATCCTGTCGCGCGGGGTCGGTTGGCGATAGCGGTGCCAGACGGTTTCGACCCAGCCATCTTCGCCAATGGGAACGCCAAGCGCGACGGTCGCGATCTGCATGTTGGACAGGTCAGGGCGGAGCACTTCGCCATAATAGCGGAACCGGCTGTTGCCGCGAAATTTGCCGTTATTGCCGTGGAGCCCGGTTTGACGAAACGTGCGGCTGCCGCCCGATCCGCGCGCAAGGCCCAGCGTTAGATAGGGTTCAAAAGCAAAGGGCAACTCAAAACTAGCGCCGAAATCATAGGCCCAACCGCGCACCTTTTCGCGGCCTATAGCGGTAATTAGTTCGCTGGCATCGGGCCGCGCCGTGCTGTCATAAACGGTTTCGCGGCCAGTGACGAAAGCCAGGTCGCCCCAATAATAGAATTTGCCCGGAAATTTGACTTTGGCGCGTCCGCGCAATCGCAGCCCGCCCCAACTGATATTGCCGTCTGTTTCGTCAAACCGGTCTTCGCCGATGATCGCACCGATGGCATAGCGACCGGATTTGTCCTGTTGATGCAGGCCGTACATCTGTATTTCCTGACGGTCCGCCCATTCCCATTTGGCATTGCCCATGAACCGCAATATGCCCCGATCTTCGGGGTCGCGGCGACCCAACGTTGAGTAATAGCCTAGCTCTTTGCCAATGCCGATAAAACCGGAAACGTCTTTACCGAAATAATGCAGCCGGGCCATGTCGAGATCCTCGTCCCACCACCATTCGCGGCGATCCTGCACCTGTTGCCGTCCCAGCTGCAACGCCAAAGGGGTTCCAAACAGGCCGGTTTTTAATATCCATGCTTCGCTCAGTTCGGCGCCAGCGACGTGATCGGACTTGCCGCCCTGTTTGTAAATTGTGGACTCGCCGAACAGTTTGACATCGGTGAAGGTGACAAGGTCGTCACCCAGTTGCCAGATTGCCTCTAGCTTGAGTCCGGGCTCAATCCGCGCATCGTCGTCATCTGCGTCTGGGGTGAGTTCATAGCCGCCGCGATATTGAAACGAGCTGCCGGCTTCACCGCCGATGATCATGGGTTTGCCAAAGATGTTGACCCGCAGTTGGTTTTCAGGCCGGCGGTCATCGTCTGAGACGCCCAATTCGCGGGCAATTTCCAACGCGGTTTCGGGGCGTTTTTCTTCATCCTTCAATCGGTATGTTCGTTTGGACGCCGCAGCATCAACAAAAACCTGCTCATCCTCGATTGCCACTGCCTCTGCCTCCAGCATTGCGGCGTGGGCAACATTGCTTACGGCGCATCCGGCGGCAGCCGAAGCCAACATCAGCGCGATTTTGGTCGGTCTTGCCATCATTTAATCTCCAATCCAGTGCCGCATGGGCAGGATACGCACATGCGGGTTGTCGTGTAACAGTGACAAGACCAACGCCAGTTCGGACCGTCCGTCGTCGTCCATGATCGCATGGTGTAGCATGATGCCAATCGGGCCATTGTTGGTTTCGATTGCCCCGCAAAATGCCTGCGCCAATCGTTCTTCGCGGCGCGCGCGTTCCCAGTCGATATCGACGGGAAGCTGGGTAATTTCCGCACCTGCGTCATCGCGCATTTTATCTGTGGATAGCATCATGAAACCGTGCCGATGAAGCCCCGCCGCCAAGTCCGCCGAACAGCGGTTCCAAGGCGGCGTGAATATCGGATCGACATCGACGCCATCCAACAGATGCGCCAAACGATAGCGCCCCGCGATTACATCAGCAAGCTGCCGCGCCGACGACCGCGATGCACCAAATTCGCATTTGCGCGCGCCTTCAGGTTCATGATTGCTATGGGCATAGCCATGCTGGTGCAGGCCGATTTTTGGATGTTGCCGAACGAGGCTGGTTAACCACTGCCCAGACTGTTCGGTCAGGGCGGCTGGAATTACGGCCAAGTCGATTGGTAGATCGGCGGCCGCGAATATTTCAACTAGGTTAGCGAGTGCGTCGTCACCCCATCCTGCATCATCGCTGCGGATGAAAAAATCGGTGGGCCGGTCAAGCCGCTCTAGGACTTGGGTTAATGCACGCATTGGGTGAGCTCCAGTATCTTAAGGGCGCTGGCGCGCGCCCCGTCTGTATTGAGCGTTGCTTTGGGTGCAGGCGCGTTTTGCCGCAGTAGTCGCCGGGCCAATGTTGCGCCGCAAAGTTCGCTTTCGGGCATCCATTCTGAAAGGCCCAATTGCCCGAATTGGCGAGCACGGGTGGTCTGTTCGCTTTCTTGACCGCGTGCGAAGGGGATGAACAATGTCGGCAGGCCATGCTGAACGATTTCGAGCGCACTGTTATAGCCGCACTGGCTAACCACGCGGCCAGCCTGCGCAAGCAAGGGGGCCATGGACTTGACTTCGCGCAATAACGTCAACCCGCCGACATGCTGCCCTTGATGCTGCAAGGCACGCCAGTCGGCATCGGGAAACAGCGGACC
This sequence comes from Sphingomonadales bacterium, assembly GCA_043760195.1. Lineage (GTDB taxonomy): Bacteria > Pseudomonadota > Alphaproteobacteria > Sphingomonadales > Sphingomonadaceae > Sphingorhabdus_B. Next base: position 5,051 of record JAYUPJ010000097.1, read on the forward strand.
GGCGACGACAGTCATCGGCCAAGCATTTTGTTCCCACAACATTTTTTGCGCGTCGATTGCCGAATGGTAAATGGCATGCCCGACTATGCCGCCGCCCGCCGTTACCAACGTAAGATTGCCAGCGGCAGGCACCTCGCGCCGCTTTGTGCGGGTGACAAATCCGGTATGAAAGACGGGGAGGGCAAGTGGCCGTTCCGGTTTAAAGCTGTCTTCCAGTTTGAAAATGCGATCATCCGAATGAACAAGCACCGCGTCAAAAAGCCTGTCTAGAGTATCGGCGGCGCGTTGATCATGGCGCGCTTGATCGGCGCGGGCGTTGACCAGAACATCGCGCACGCTGCACACGATCTTGCCGCCTTGCCCGCGAACATAGCCGATCAGTGGATCAATTTCGCGCGCGAATTTTTTGCGGCCAAATGGATAGAGTTCGACCACCAATGCTGCTGACGGTGCTTGCGATGCTACGGCAAGCAAGGTCTGCTTGCGCTGTTCCATTATCGCGGCAACGTCGCCGTCACCCGAAAGCGATCCATCCTCTTCCATACGCAGCGGCGGCAAGTGAATGAAGCGGATGTAATCCGGCAATTCAGCCATGCCGGGAACGGGGCCGCCGTTGAAGAAACAGATGTCAAATTGCTCGGCCATCGCCTCTGCCAGCGCCAGCGCACGATAGAAGTGGCCCAATCCCAATGAATGTTGGCAATATAATAGCAGGCGCGGTTTCAAAATAGCCTCCGCGCGCGCTCTGCCGCTTCTTCCAATATCTCAAGCGTCCGTTCCGCCGCGTCAGGCCGGATTGCAGTGATTGTTCGCATTGCTTTGGCGATGTATTTATGCACGCGGTACGCCTCGACCAGCCGGTCATTGATCGGCATCAATTCGCCGTATCCATGGCGATAAGCCTCGCCAACGCCGGGCATCATGCTGCCACTTTCGAAATCCCATTCGGTTAAGAATGTCGCAACGTCCAGTTCGGGATCGCCAAGGCCGAAGCGGTCAAAGTCGACCAGATTTAGCCGTTCGCCGTCGCGTAACCACTGGTGTGCATGGGGCGCGCCGTGAATTGGCGTAATTGCTGCACCCGGCTCGATCTGCGTTAACTGGTCTAGGATTGCGTCTAACCACGGTGTTGCTGCCGGCAACATACGGCACAGGCGGTCTGCATATTTGGCTGTGCGCTTAATTTGCCAACTATAATCATAACGTGCCGCCGGTTTCAGCCCGCTTTGCGCCAGACTTGCATTTGCGCTGCCCATGCGGTGCGCGAGTGCAGGCCCGTCCGTGCCTTTCAGTTCTTGCACGACCGATCCACCGGGCAGTGTGTGGTGGACAATCATCTGCAATGACGGCAACCAGCCAGCAGGCCGCGCTACGCCAAAACCAAGCAGGCCCGCGCGCGACGTCTGCCATAGCATTCTGCCATGATGGATGATGTCTTCACCGCGGCTATCGGCAACAACTTTGGCGAAATAGGAATGCTTGCCGGCCGATTTAAACGTGCATCGTTTGCCCGGACGATAGCGCACAGGTTGCAAATTCGGATGGCGCGGACGGATGCTGGCAAGAACGGGCAGGGCTGTGTCCTGGCTCCAATCAGCGATTTCAATAAAGCCCAGCCCTGTGACCATTTGCGAACCTTGGCCAAGCCTGACTGTGCGCAACGATGGCATGGTGCCGGTGCTTTCATACAGCAGGGTAGCGTCACCTCCGCCCGCAGTGCGGCCATACGTCCGTATCCAGTCGCCATCGCCATCAAGCAAAGCCGGGATCGGGTCGTTTAGCGTCAGGCAGTCAATAACGGCGCGGCTTAGCATTTCAGTTTCCGCACTTTGTCATAACCGATTGAAGCTACTCCGCCGCCAATGTCGATGCGGATATCAAGCAGATCGGCAGGGATTTCCTGATGCGACACGATGATAATCGTCCGCTTGCCCTTTTCACGTCGCAATGCCGCCAGAATGATTGCCGCCGACACGTCATCGACATTGGCGAGGGGTTCATCGAGCAACAGGATCGGACGATCGGCAACCAACGCACGGGCCAGCGACAACCGGGCCTGCTCACCGCCCGAAAAGCCCGCGCCGCCTTCACGTACATGGGCATCAAGGCCGCCGCGAAGGCGGATCATTCGGTCGAGAGCTACCGACGCCAGCGCCTGCTCGCAACGCGCGTCGCTTGGCGTGCCATTGCTCAACGAAAGCCATTCACGCACGCTTCCGGTCAGCAAGGGCGGTGCTTGCGGAGCGAGCGCGAATTGCGCCCGCAAGGCATCTATCTGCCAATCAATATAGCGCACGCCATCAAGTTCAATATGGCCATCGGCAGGATCGAACAGCCGCGTCAACAAAGCAATCACCGTTGATTTTCCCGCACCGCTTGGTCCCGACAAGGCGACAACCGAACCTGTGGGCAGGCTGACATCACCAAGGTTGAGCGGACGCGCACCGGGATAGGCAAAGCTGACATCGTGAAAGGTTAAATCGCCGCGTGCGCGTTCGGCGGTATATGTTCCAGTCCGGTCCATCGGGTCAGGACGGTCCAGTAATTCGGCGAGGCGTCCTGCGCGGCTGGTGGCGCCGGTTACTGCCGATGCCAGTTCGTTAATCTTTTCCAGCGGCTTTAGCATTTGGTTGAGATAAATGACCGAAATAGCAAGATCGCCCGCTGTCACCGTGCCGCGCAGGGCGAGATAACCGCCGCATCCCACCACCATCGCGACCGCAATACCATTGGCGATCTGCATTATCCGTTCCAATCGCACAGCGGCGACGGTTTCGACCACACCAGTGGCCAATGCTTGCTGGTTGACGCCGTCAAACCCGCCACGAATTTGCGCTTCGCTACCTGATGCCTGAATGAACGAAAGCAGGCGCAAAATTTCCTGCACGCCGGACGCAACCCGGCCTTCTTGTTTACGCTTGGCGCGCGCTGCTGCCGACAGCGGCCTGGCTGCTATGCGGACCATCACTGATAGCAGCAATGCAAGCCCTACGGCGAGCAATCCCAGCCAAGGGCTGACCCATGTCATCGCGCCCAGAGTGAACAAAAACACCAACACATATCGCAAAATGAGCGGACCCGTTTTGGTGAACAGCCGTGCGACCTGTTGGCCATCATCGATCAGGCGCAATCCCAATTCGCCTTGCCGGTCTGCTTTGGAGCCAAGCGGGCTGAGCGTAAGCAGCCGGTCAAGGCAGGCCATTCTGATGTCGCGGGTCATCTGTTCGCGGGCGCGCGCGCTGCTGATCTTTTCAAGCGCCGAAAACAGCGCCGCCAATGCCGCAAACATCGCCGCTGCCCCGGCAAGCGCCAAAACTTGCATGGCGGGCATCATATCTTTGGGCATCCAGACGGGCGCTTTTCCAGTGAGGACGCCGTCGATTACCAGTTTGATCGGCAACGGTGCGGCGGTTGCCAAGGCACTCGCGAGCAACGATGCGAACAGAATGAGCGCCAATCGCTTTTTCTGCGAAGACAGAAAAGGAGAGAAGCGGCGCACCGTTCGTGCGAAAGTAAATTCCTTATTGGCCATCGCTTGCCTCCATGTTGTCAAGGCAACCCTCGGCCAAATTTATCAGCGCTGTGCGAATACGAAATTCGGGGCTTTTTAGCCGAGTGCCGCAACGATAAAGCCTCTCGCCCAGCAGGCTGGCGGCAACGAACCAGTCAAATTGATGCAGGTCATCCAACTCAGGCGCTGCGGATTTGCGGAACTGTTTGATCATATCGGAAACGCGCTGCGGTGATGCACCGGCCACCAATGCCCGGTGCGCGATTGATGCCACTAACGTGCCATGATCGAGCGCAACCGGAGCGAGCGCTGCGGTATCAAGATCTATGATTGCAAAGCATGTGTCGTCCCAAAGCAAATTGCTCGGGTGAAGGTCGCAATGTGCAAGTTTGAGAGGAGTTTCCGCCGGGCGATGCGATCTGATCCGCCGGGCCAGATGGATCAAGCGGTCGGACACGTCGGGCATATTGGCAGCCGTTCGTGTTATTCTGCCGATTATGGTTTTCGCGATTGTTTCGATGGTCAGCGATTTCAGATCTGCGTTCACCGGAATCTGGTGAAACGCGGCAATGGCCGATGCGATGCGCGGCGACCAGACAGGCGCATGGATGGTTAGCTCCGACACCGACACCGGGCTGCCGGAAACTGCGTGTTGCCACAATATCCGCCGCGCCGCGTCATAGCCAGCGATTGGGGCCAGCCGCAGTTGAGTGGATGGCGATGCGCCGATGCTGGCGGCTACTGATCCGCGATCATCGGCGCGCGCTTTGCCATATAAAACCCCGTCTTTGCCGCAGGCGCGTATCGTGCAGCCCTGTTCAGGGACATAGTGGACGATCTCAACCTCGCCATATTCTTGGCCTTGGGTTATCAAATCGGCGATGTGGCCAATCTTGCGATCATTGGGGAAGAACCAGGCGTTTGCCTGCAGGCGCGGAAACGGCATGGATGACGGGCCGAAACTTGGCGCAGAGCTCTCGTTTCCCTGAACCACCGGCAGCTTGTTCGCCTTGCCGCCGGGCCAATGCGACAGCATCATCCGTTGGTCAAACACCCGGTCCGCACTGTCGCGGCCAGTCAGGCGGTAGCCGATTAACGCTTTGCGGCCGGGCTTGATACGGATGCGTTCAACCTCAACTTTAAGCGTTGGGCAGCCAAACCCGGCCTCACGCAGATCATCCGCGATTGCCAATGCGGCCATTTTCGGATCGAGCGATTCGGCAAGTTTTGCAAACCCGTTATCGCACTTTTGGATAGCTGCCATCATTTTGGCCTTTCGCTATCAAGGCGGAAATTTTTGCCATTAACATTGAAGCCAAAATCATCGGCGCTAAACTGCATATCGGGCAACTCGCCAACATAAGGCAGCAGCAAAGTAGCGAACCAACCGGCGCTTTCATTCTGGGCGCAAACCAGCCTTGGGGCGCGGAGCTTTTCGCCATATTGCGGCGACACCCACCCCTGTTCGAGCGTGAGGTTTAGGCCGGAACCAACACGCGGCATTAGCAGCAGATTGGGCGCCATCAAGTTGCGCTCGCCAGATGCGCATTCGGTGAAATGCGCGTGATCAAGCGCGGCGGGCTCGAGCTGGAACAGGGCTTCGTAAAGGTGATGATCGGCTGATGTCAGCCGGTCGAATATCACCCACCACCCATCGTCATGCGCGATGACATGCCGGTCGTGGCCAACCGCATATTGCGCGCTTTCACAACGCAGGTGGACATGGCGCAAGTCCCCTTGATCCCGCTGCGAGACCAAGCGCGCTGTTGGCGAGGGGCCAGCGACTTTCATCCGCTTCGGTCCTTGGCGGTAGAGCGTTTGTTCCATTCCATCGACCTGCACCAAATTGTGCGCGCGCGTTTGGCGGAATGCTGCGCGCCAATTAAAATCGCCGCCTTCATGGTAAGTATAGCGGCCGGGATCGACGATCATTGACCGGCCCAAGGCCGCAAATTCAAATGCCAGGCAATCGAGATGACCGTGATTGCCCGCGCCAATGTCTCCGCAATCGAGCACCATATACTGGCCCTCGACGTCGCCAGATTGGGCCTTGCGGTCCCGCAGTATGACATAGCCAGCGTCGGGGAAATTCTCGATCAACTTTGGCGTGCAACCTGCGCCCAACATGGCGCGATAATCGCCGACATCGGCATCGCTCAACGCCGGAATAGCGCCATCTGGTTTGTGAAGCACATGGGCAAAATGGCTGGCGCGTGCGACAATATCGCGCAGTTCTGCGGGAAAGGGCAGGCCGTTGTCATCCGCAATCTGCATCGCTTCGATAAAGTTGCGCAGGGCGATGCAATGATAATGCGGCGATAGCTCGACATGCGCGCCGTCGGGCAAGAAATCAGTTCTCGCATTTATAAGCAGTTCTGCTTGCGCGAAACGGGTCCATTCTTCATGGCGCAACCAGACACCGGCAATGAAGATGGCGAACAGCTCCAACGTCCGGTGATTGCGCGCCGGGTGCAAATTGCCGATCAACCAGAGAACTTGTTCACGGACCGACTTGGCCATAATTTGAGCCAGTTCAGGCCAGGCATCACCCATCAACGATAACGCATAGACCCAGTTGCGGATCCGCCGCCCGGTCACGTCCGCTGCAATAAAGCCCGGCTGTACTTGGTCTATCCAGCTGCGGATGTGCGCGTCCAGCAGGCATATATGCCGGTCATCCCCGCTCTCCAGCCAATGCCAGACCAAAGCGGGCGCGTGGAAAAATTTGTGCAGGACAATCTGCCATTCGATATCGTCCGACGGGTTGTGGCACCAGTTAACCGGGGTGCCGATGGCGTGCGTTTCGCCGTGCGCTGTGAAATTGCCCTGATGCAGCGTCTCGATCAGCCCGGTGTCAAGAAAGCCCTCCTCAAATCGCACGCGGATATTGGCGTGCGGCTGCGGCTGGTCCAACCGAACAGACAAGGCTGGGCTCATTCCGCCGCTTCCAGAAATTGATTATTCTCAAAAGGACCGTGTTCAATATGAGTATGCTCAATAACGCCATGTTCAAACAGAGTTTTTAGGTCTTGGATCGTTCGGTCGGCGTCAAACACTTCTGCAATGCGCTTGGCGGCATTGTTACCCAGCCGTGTGCGCAGCAACTCGTTCTTGCACAGTTCTGCCAATGCTGCCGTCAACGCGTCGATGTCATCTGGTTCGACCATTAAGCCATTTTCGCTGTCGGTGACGATCTCTGGAATGCCGGAAATGTGTGTCGAAAGCACAGCAAGTCCGGTCGCCATCGCTTCGGCCAGCACATTGGGTATGCCGTCGCGGTCACCGCTATCGTCTATCCGGCAGGGCAGCACGAAAATGTTTGAATTGTAATAGCTTTGACGCAGCGTTTCTCTTGGTTCGGGCGGTTCAATGCTGACCTGTTCGTCAAGGCCCAATTCTTCGCGCAATGCGCATAGTTGCTTCGTCGCTGGCCCCGTTTCGCCAATCAGCCGGCAATGGAAATCCAATCCTTCAAACTGCAACCGGCTAAGGGCACGAAGCAACAGATCGAAGCCTTTTTTGTCGACATGCCGGCCAACCGCCAAAATCCGCACACGGCCTTTTTGCGAACGCGCCACCGGACTGAAATAACCAATGTCGAGTCCGTGATAGACGGTGTGCAGATTGCTTGGATGCGCCAACTGTTCTGCCATATGGGCATGGTTGGCTGCGGTACATGTGGTGACAAATTGCGCTGCTTTTACTTTGCGCGACAGCATGTCTCCGGGATTATGCCGGGCTTCGTAAATATCCTTGGCATGGGCAGTAAAGCTGAACGGCACGCCCGCCATGTCGGCCGCCAGCCAGCTAATCGTAGTGGCGCTGTGGCAGAAATGACCGTGCAAATGGGTCACGCCCGCGCGGTCAATTGCTTCGGCGACGGCGCCTGCTTGGGCAAATTGTTTGAAATAGCTGCGCTTAAAAAAACGTCCGTCGTCATGCCGGTACTGGCGCGCAAATCGGAACGTGGCGCTTAGCCCGGCAAGCCAAGCACGGGGCCGCCGCCGGAACAACCGCCAGTGAACGGGAAGGTAAGCAGGAACGGCAATCTGCAGCCATCCTAATAAGCTGTTGCCGCTAACCGAACCGGCGACAGGCAGATAAGCGAGCGGCGCGTTCAGATCGGTTAACACCGATGATGCCAGATCATCACCGCGCGCACCGGCAAAGACGGTGACATGCTTACCCATGCGTTCCAGTTTTAACACTTCGTTGCTGATGAAGCTTTCAGAGAGCCTCGGGAATCCTTTGATAAAATAGCCGATGCTGCCATCACCTTCGCCGGTCGCAGTCAACAGCATCCGGTCAAGCGCCGCCATATCCCGGCCGCAACCAAAGCGGTCGGTGACCATTTCCCGAGCTTGCCGGGACAGCCGCGCAGTCAGTCCTGCGTCATCGAGCAATGCGGCCATTGCAGCGGCCAATTCGGCGGGCGCATCCGGCGCAACAATCCTGCCGTTTACATCGTCGGTGACGATTTCAGGGATGCCGGAAACCGGGGTTGTGATTATCGGCACGCCAGCGGCCATCGCCTCAAGCAAAACATTGGGGATGCCATCGCGGTCACCATCGGCGTCGATCCGGCACGGCAACGCAAAAATGCTCGCCTTTTCAAGTTGGCGCAGCACGACATCGTGCGTCTGTTTGCCGAGCAACATAACGTGCCACTGCAATCCATATTGCTCAATCAATGCGTTTAAGGACGATTCTTCGGGGCCATAGCCGATTATCCGGCACGCAAATTCACGGCCGTCATCGCGCAATATCCGGCACGCCTCGATCAACGTGTCAAAACCCTTTTTGGACCGCAAACGTCCGATGGAGAGGATCGTGGGCAGCAGTTGCGGTTGGCGATCCAGTTTATGGAATTTCGCGCAATCAATGCCATGATACAGCTTTGCCACCGGAATACCGGGGGCCATCCTGCGCAAATATTCGGCGTTGTAGCTGGTGCAAGTGGCAACAAACCGGGCCTCGGCCAAATTGCGGCGCAGTTTGACGGGGTCCGCAAGATAGATGTCCTTGGCATGTGCCGAAATGCTGAAGCCGATTTTGGCGATCCGTGCCGCATGCCGCGCGATGGCTGCTGGAACATCGGCAAAGTGGGCATGAATATGCGCGATGGACCGCGCCTTGCATAACGCCGCAAGGTTTTTGGCCCGGTGTTTTGGGCCGAGTTCAATTATGTCTGCCTGCACGCGTGCCACATCTGCGTGCGAAAATTCGTCGCTCGGCGGTTCCAGCGTAAAGATCGTCACTTGCCAGCCCATCGCTTCCAGCGCCAGAACCTCATGCAGGATGAAAGTTTCCGACAATTTGGGGAAGCGTTTTACCAACAAGGCGATGGGTTTCCTTGTCATGCAAACATTCCCTTTCGCACGCGCTGATTTGATACGGCGTGGTCCTGTGGCAGCAGCAGATCGCAAATCTCGGGTAGGCCGCGAAATGACAATCGCGCCAATTTGCAGGAACTGACATTGGCCATGGCCAGTTCGTGTTCAATTTCATTCAGCAGCAACTGGGGGCTTAACAATTCTTCGGGGATCATCTTCAAAAGGTCATGGCGTGACATGGCTTCGGCGCGGATCCGTTGTTCACGCACCGGGTGCGAACGCGGAACGATGATTGAGCGTTTGCGATAGCTCAAAATCTCACACACGCTGTTATAGCCGCCCATCGCGACGACGAGCTGCGCCGTGGCAATTTCCTCGCCCATATTGTCAGAGAAATTGGACCATTTCACGCCATCAATCCGTTTCGCTGCGTCACCAAGTTTTTGCAGCAATTCATCGTCCATTTCAGGGCCGCCGATAACATGGCAGTCGAAGTTGCGGTTATCGCCCGCCAGCTGCAGCGCGCCAATGGCCGCTTCGATCAGCGGTATGCCGTCTTGGCCGCCGCCTGCATGGATCAGCACTTTTTGCCGGACACCGGTGGCGGGCGGTGGCAGGTTCATGTGCGCTTTGCGGGCCCGGTCAATATAACCACAGTAACGCAGTTTTTCCCGCGTTGCGGCTGGAAATTGATAAACTTCGGCAAGGTCAAAGATATGCGGTTCACCGACCACGAGTACGCCATCATAATGGCGCGCAATCGCGCCGTGATAATCATTGGCTTCCCAAACTTTGCGCGTGGCATGGGCAGTATCGAGAATATCGCGCAGCAATAGATAGGTGGGCACGCGGTTTTCGCGTTTGGAAAACAATTCCAGCATCGGTGCCAATTCGCCGGCAACGCCCAAAGGTTTTTTGTCGATCAATATGATGTCAGGTTCAAAGTCACTAGCCGCAGACAGGATCAGGCTGGAACGCATCCGCACGGCATGGTCAAATTCCATGTTGAGATGTTTGACGCCGTAATTCCCGTCGACATCCCGGGCAAGGCAGGGCAGCTTCACATAATCGATATGCGGCGGCAGCCGGAATGCGTGGAGCATCGGTGAACCCGTGAGCAATAAGACCGAACTGTCCGGATCGCGTTCAACCAGCGCCTCGGAAATGCGAAGCATGCGGCGGATGTTGCCAAGCCCGAATGTGTCGTGAGAGTAGACCAAAATTCGGGGCATCCGCATTCTCCTTGATGATGGAAGTCACTGCAAGGAGATAACGGCCTTAAGCGGATTTTATTCCGTGCCGTTACAAAAAAATGTCATTTTTATGACAGTGCTGACGGGCAGGGATACAACCAACACGCAGAAAGCGTATTACTTTATGAAACCAAAACCATAGACCGGATCAAATCCGGGTGCACCAAGGTCAATGGCTTTTTTGCGTAAGCGGGCGGCGCAAGCTGCATTGCCAGCCGATTTGAGGCAACGCGCCATCCATGCGGACACATGCGGGGTGGCAAAGCTGGTTCCGGAAAAGCGCCCAATGCCGCCACTGGCATCCGCCGCAGGCTCGCTAACCCCGCGCGCGGCAACAGTGATGTATTTTCCTTGGTTGGCGTAGCGATAAATCCGCCGATTTTCGTCAACCGCAGTTACCGCGACAACTTGCCGCAATGCCGCCGGATAGGCAGGCGGCGCAGTTGGTCCGCCATTGCCTGCCGCAGCGACAATGACCGTGCCTTTGGCAACAGACCGATCAATCAGGCGGTCTAATATCGCGTTGCGGGGGCCAGCAAGGCTGATGTTAACGACAGGAACCTTGTTCGCGGTCATCCATTCCAATGCTTTGACGATTGCATCTGCCGAGGTGAAAGGTGTTCCGGTTCCGCCGCGAAAAATATTGGCGACATACAGGCTGCTTGAACCTTCACTGACCAGAATGGATGCGATTGCCGTGCCATGCGCGCGCGGCATATCGCCGTCGCCGCTGCCAAAATCGCGATTTTTGATCGACGCACCGTTCAAAGCTGGATGGCTCATCACACCGGTGTCGATCATACCGATGATGAGCTTATCTTTTTTTTGTGGCAGTATATCCTTTTTCGCGCCGTCCTGCGTTCCCGCCGGGGCATATTGCAGGCTATAATAATGGGCGAAATCATACGTGCCTTTGGGCTCAATTTTCTGCATCAGGCGCAGCGCGTCATCGGACTTCATGTCGCGCGGAACCGTCAACCGGGTAACCACAGTGTCTAGCGAAGGCAGTCTTTCTTGATCGATAATCGCAAAGCCGCGGCCTTGCGCTTTGACTAAAGCGTCAGGACCAATATCGAGCGCAATAATTTCGCTGCGCCGTACCGGAAATCCGCGATCATCATATTCCGGGTTCTCCTGGCTGCCCACCTCCCGCATTTCGGCGCTGCTGCCATGGTCATCGTAGGAATCCTTCGCCAACTCTTCGGCGTAATCCGCAGCATCTTCGGCCGCGTCTTCGGCTGCTTTGGCGGCTTCTTCGCGGATGTCTTCTTCTAACTCTGCCAGCTCCTCAGCAGCTTTCTGCGGATCCTTGGCGGCATCTTCCATGATCTTGGCACGTTCTTCGGAAAATTCGGCCCGATCTTTGTCCGCACGCTCTGCGGCGCGTGCAGCATCGCGCGACGCGCGCTCAACCGCACGATCAGCCCGGTCATCCGGTTCGTTCCCGTCACGCCGCGCGGACGATGTTGTGCTGGATATCAAAGTCAAAACAGCCGCCACGGCGATCAAGGCCGTACTGATTTTTCGTTTGTGCCTGCATATTTGCATATCTGATTGCATAGGATATCCGCCACAAGAGGATTAAACTCTAGCATAATAACGCACAATGAACGGGGTTATTCCCGTCACGAAACAGATATTTTGTATAACCCGTTCAATCACTCATTTGCAAAGTTTCGGTTATGCAGGAATAAAGACATCCTCAATCCGTTTATAGGGGACAAGGAATGAATCGAGGCAGCCCAACGACGGCGATTGGCTTGCGCCAAGATGTCATTGCCATTCTTCCCCGGCTGCGCCGCTTTTGCATGGCGTTGGCCAAAGGGATGGATGCCGGTGACGATCTTTGCCAGGCAACGGTAGAAAGGGCGCTGTCACGAGAGGACCAGTTCATTCCAGGAACGAGGTTGGACAGTTGGATGTATAGAATTGCACAGAATATCCATATTGACCAGATGCGGCGTTTGAAAACGCGCGGTGTGGAAATCGATGTTGATGATGCCTTTACGATGTCAGGCGATGACGGCGTGCAGATAGTCGAAGGGCGGTCAGACTTGGCGAAAGCGCGGGCGGCGATGGCTGCGCTGCCTGACGATCAACGTGTCCTTCTCGCGCTGGTTGTGTTGGACGGTAAAAGTTACCGCGAAGCATCCGATATACTCGAAATCCCGATGGGAACGGTGATGAGCCGGATTGCGCGCGCGCGGCGGTCAATAGACATTTTTGTGAATGGGGCAGAAAATGACGAAATATGAAAATCAGCAGGAGCGGTTTACAGCCTTTCTCGATGGCCACATGGTTGACGATGAAATGGCGGATTTCGAAGCTGCGATGAACGCTGATCCTGCATTGGCAGACGCGGTTGCCCGTTTCGGCGCGAACGATGATTTGCTTCGCGGGGCCTTTGACGCGCCGATGCAGCAGGGCGTCGGCGATGCCTTGCTGGCAAAGATGGGTCTGGCGGATACCGGAGCCGCAAACGTCGCGGACATCTCCGTGGCCAGAAAATCCAAAGCCGTTGCCAATGATAACAATCCCGGTTGGCAGCGTTGGCGCTGGCCAGCCGCTGGCTCAATTGCGGCTGCGCTGGTTGCTGCTGTGATGCTGCAGACAAGCCCGACCGATGGCCCCGGTGCGCAGTTTGCGCAGGCGATGGAAACGCTGCCTTCGGGGCAGATCGCGCAGTTGGCAAAAGGAGAGACGGTCGAGCCATTGTTGACGTTTAAAGCCGGAGACGGCCGCTTTTGCCGCGAATTTTCCCGCAGCGGCCCGCAAGCCGCCACCGGTATTGCCTGCCGCAGCAATGCTGGCTGGGCCATTGTGGCAAATGCCAAGGGTGCAACGGCATTGGGAAGTTCAGGCCAGATCGAAACGGCTGCTGGCGCCGATGATAGCGGTTTAACCGGCGAGTATGCGCGCCTCAATGCATCTGACCCGCTGGATAGCGAGACCGAAACGGCGTTGATCGCCAGCGGCTGGATGTCCAAGACACCCAGTCAAAAATAATCCGACATAAGCGAAATAAGCCGCCCGATGCTGCGCACGGGACCGCAACTCGTTCAGGACTGTTTTTGCGTGAAAACTTTACAGAATGTTACGATTGAGGCATACTCAATTTTGAAGAAGCCGGGAGCAACATAATGAAAAAAATGCGCCGTCTCAAATTAACAACTTTCGCCGTTTGTCTTTTTGCATATCCCTCCGTCACCTTTGCACAGACAACAACCGATAATCCAACCGTCAATTCCCAAGAAAAAACGTCGGCGTCGAGTTTTCGATTTTCGACCGGTATCAGCTATTCCAAGGGTAGCTATGGCGAGATCGAAGATACCAAAGTGTTGGCAATTCCCTTAAGCCTTACCTTTCGAAATGGCCCTCTAAAGGTTCGCGTATCCGCGCCTTGGGTCTGGATCGATGGCCCGGGTTCGTTGCTCTCAACGCCGGAAGGCCGCGATGGCGGATCGGGTCCAAGTTCAGGCAGCGATAACAGCGGGTCTGGTTCCAGCGGCTCTGGTTCTAGTGGTTCGGGCTCCAGCGGTTCGGGTTCAGGATCAGGCGGTTCGGGCTCGGGTAGCTCAGGATCAGGCGGCTCCGGTTCTGGCGGTAGCGCGGTCGAGGTCGAAGACCCGCTGGCGGTTGAAATCATCGGCAATGACGGCGCCGTTCCAACTGCGCTCAACAATAAACGAAACGGCTTTGGCGACGTGAATGTGGCGATGACCTATAGTTTCGATTTGGGCGACGATCTCTATTTCGAACCGACTGCAAAAGTAAAAATCCCGACAGCTTCCCGCAGCAAGCGATTGGGTACCGGGCAAGTGGATGTCACTTTGTCGAGCGATTTGGTGAAGTCTGCCGGTAATGCCAGCTTCTATGTTCACGGACGGCGCAAATTTGCCGGGAAGGCGACCGGATCAACCGTCCGTTCGACTTGGGGTGCCGGCGGGGGCGCTAGTGTCAAAGCGGGCGATGGCTTTACCCTTGGTGCAGATTACGATTGGCAGCAGTCGGCGTTTGCTGGCCGCAAGCCCAGCAGTGAAGTCACAGGATGGGCAAACATGCGGATAGCAAATGGCGTTGGTCTGACATTATTTGGCTCAACCGGACTGAACAATAACAGCGCCGATATATCGGGCGGGGCAACAGTGAGCGTCAAATTCTAATCCCGCCATTCGTCAGCGGAATGCATTATCTGGAACTTTGATTAAACCGTGACCTATTCAGGCGCGCCGCCAAGAGCTTTGAAAAGCGAAATTGCAGCCTGTAGATTTTCTTGTTTCGCGCGGATCAATGTAGCTTCTGTGTTCAACAAATTGCGTTCAGATTCGAACAATGTGCTAAATCCGATACTCCCTTCCAGATATTTCCGTCTGGCTGAAACCGCCGTTCGCGCCGCTATCCCACGAGAATTTTCTAGCAATGTCAGCCGTTTTTGGGACTGCGAAGACGAAACGAGCGCATTCTGTGCCTCATTCAACGAATTGAGAACCGTTTTGCGGTAAAATTCCGTCGCCTCAATCTGGTCCCCTTCCGCCCGCATGAAGGCGCCTTTTCTCCGGCCATTATCAAAGATAAGCGAGATAACATTGGCACCCAATGCCAAACCGGGAACACCAATTCCGCCGGATGTGAAGTCAAGAAATGAGCTGCCGGAAAAGCTAATCTGGGGAAAGAAGGCCGCCCTTGCTTCGTCGATGTTGCCATTGGCAGCTACGATGCGCGCTTCTGCGGCGAGAATATCGGGCCGCCGAACCAGTATGTTGGCAGGCTGGGCCGCGTTAAATCGCGGCGCGGCCAAACTTGATATACTCACTGGCTTCAGTGCAAAAGTAGGTGCTTCTTCGCCAAGCAACGTGGAAAGGGCATTTCTGGCAATGGCTTTGGCCTCAACCAATCGCGACATATCCACTTCAATTTCGTTCGCTTCCGATGCTTGAAGCCCCGCTTCGATCGGATCCGCAAGACCCTCATTGGCCCTAAGTTTGATAATGTTTTCAAGTTTACGGGCATTTCGCAAGGCACGTTCGGTCAACGCAATTTGGTCGGTCAAGGCGGCAATCTCTAAATAAGCAGAGGCTACATCCGCCTCGATTGCTATTTTTGTCGCCAATCGATCATATCCGGTCGCTCGAAACCTAGCTTGCGCAGCGCGCTGTGAAGCCCGGTTTCCGCCAAACAAATCGAGGTCATAGGAAATATTTAGTTCCGCACTTCCCAGCTGATTGGATGAACTGTTCAGGCCTTGCAGATTGCGCACGTCGGTACTGCTGTCGGTCGAAAAATCAATAGTCGGCCCCTTAGCAGAGCGGGCAACGCGAAGATCACCCCGGGCTTGAAGTATGCGCGCACTTGCTATCGCTATGTCGGGATTCGCCTGCTGTGCTTGTTGGATCAAAGATGCCAGTTCGTCGGAACCAAAAGCCGACCAGGATAGTACATCTTGAGATGAACCTCGGTAAGTGACGGCATCATCATTCCAACTATCGGAGGCGACCGTATAGGGCGCCGAGAGATGCGCCGTTGGGGCGCATCCGCCAGTGACAATCAACACAACGGCGACGCCAGGCAGGCGGTTTGAGTGTGGCGACCAAAAAGAACGGGAATCTCTCATCCGGTCGCGTCTATCGCAATTGGGTTACCAAATCGGAAATCAAGCCAAGCGAACACGATAGTTTAGTTTCTGCCCCTAGATGCAGTTAATACACTTTTCACCCTTTCCGCATATAGAAAGCGTTCGGAAACTAGGGATTTGTTGATGTCGTCACTGCTGTTTAGACAGGAATCGCTAGATGCCGGGAGGCAGCGATTAACAGGGACTATTATCGCCGCCGTCCCACCGCGTTCGCGGCAATATACGATGTTTGCCCTCGCAGCGGTTTTTGCAATCTTTCTGGTATTGATTCTTGGTCACTATGCCCGGCGGGTTCAAGTTGACGGGGTCGTGATCTATTCGGCCGGGATTGCGCGGGTTTCTGCGCCGGAAAATGCAAAGATCGACGAAGTTCACGTGCGCGAAGGCCAAAACGTTCTGCGCGGTAGCCCGCTGGTCACGATCTCACCTACCCAAGGCAGCGCGGCGGGGTCGGTTGGGGTCGACGCGCAATTGGAAGCACTCGACCGTCAACTTGAAGAGCTGCAACGGCAGAAGTTTCTCGCCGCCGGTCTGGCGACAACAGAACAATCATCTTTGGTTGCCCAGCGCGCTGGCACGGAGCAGGCAATCGTATCGCTGGAAAAACAGCATTCCATTTTGTCTCAAAGACTGGGCCTAGATACCAGTAATAGGGACAGGAAACATCGCTTGCTCGCCAAGAATGCAGGAACCAAAGTTGAATTGGAAGACGCCGAGCGCGCGCTGCTTGCCGGCCGCTTGGAACAGGAAGCTATTGCCGAAAAAATTATCGCGAAACGTGAACAACTGGCGACGCTTCGGACAAGCATGTCAACCTTGGGCTTAAACGGTATCCAATCAGGGTCACAGATTTCACTGCGTATTTCCGAACTTGCTCGCGAAAGAGCAAACATGCTTCGTCAGGATAAATTGACGCTGTCTGCGCCAATCGATGGAACCGTCGGTGATATCGCCGTAACCGCTGGCCAGTCATCCGACGGCGCAAAGTCAATTGTTTCGATAATCCCCAAAAACAGCAAACTTGAAGTGCAGTTGCAAGCCCCGTCAAGCGCGATCGGGTTTGTTAAAACTGGGCAAGCAGTTAAACTGATGTTTGATGCATTCCCCTACCAAAAATACG
>JAYUPJ010000098.1:0-7424 GCA_043760195.1 Sphingomonadales bacterium
CCCGCCTGTCAGCTCCCCTCAACAAAGCTGTCGTTGACAATTCGGCTGAGTCACTCCGATTGGGCAAGCGGGTCATTTTGTCTGCAACCACCAGCTTGCTGAAGGTCTGCTTGCCTCATCCTTCGGCATCGACCTGCCGGGAGACTGGACGAACGGAGACGGGGGTATATTGCGGTGTGATTCCCGCCGCGCATTTGTCCTTGTAATGTAGGATTTGTTCTGGGAACGAGGGGCTGGCCGCTTGTTTAGGGCCAAGCTCTTTGACATTGTTGGCGGTCGAACTTGGAGTAATCAAAAGCCTACAAAAAACCGCGATGTAGGAAATAATCGAACGCCGTTCTTTTGCAAAATGTCAAAATAGGTGTCAACCTTGTCAACTAGGTGTCAACTTGGTCGATTTTGTGCCGAAGCGATGTTGGAATTACGGGACAGGTGCGTTAACCCTTAAATAGGCGTTACAAACACCTCCGTTGAAAGGCACAATATCTGCCGAAAGGAATAGCCAAGCCCCGTGTCAGGCACGGGGCGACGAGGATGGAGATGGCGGGTTGCAACGAAGGCGGGAACCAAGCAAGCTCCCCAACCCCATCACTTCATCAATTCGACTTCTTCGAAATCCAGTTCCACAGGCGTTGCTCGGCCAAAGATGGACACCGATACCTTGACGCGGTTTTTGTCGAAATCGAGTTCTTCGACTGCGCCGTTGAAGCTTGCGAACGGCCCGCCCAGAACTTTAACTTGATCACCGATTTCATAATCAACCGAAACGCGTTTCTTCGGCGCGGCATCCAGTTGCTCTTTGGTGTTTAGAATGCGCGCGGCTTCGGCTTCGGTAATCGGCTGCGGCTTTCCGCCTGCGCCCAGAAATCCGGTAACCTTGGGGGTGTTCTTGCACAAGTGATAGACATCATCGTTCATGTTCAACTTGGCGAGCACGTAACCCGGAAAAAATTTGCGTTCCGACTTGATCTTTTTGCCGCGGCGAACCTCGGTAATTTCTTCGGTAGGAACCTCGACGGCTTCGACCAGTTGCGACAAGCCAATCCGTTCTGCCTCAGACAGAATTTGATCGCGTACTTTGTTTTCAAAGCCGGAATAGGCGTGAATAATGTACCAACGTGCCATAAAATCTCTTACTTTGTTAGCCCGGCTGCGCCTTAGTTGGCGAGCGAGAGCAATCCTTTAACAATTGCGGCGAACACCGCATCGACGCCAAGGAAAAAGAAGGCAAGGATTGTTGTCATGATGAGCACCATGATCGACGTCTGCACCGTTTCTGCGCGCGTCGGCCAAACAACCTTGTTAAACTCGGTCTTTACCTCGTTGATAAATTTGCCCGGGTTCATTCTTGCCATTATCCAGTTCCTTCAACTCTTTTTCCGGGTAAGCGCCTTCGCTCCGGCTGTTAAGGTCGAGAGCGATATAGGTTCCCATTTTGGAAAGACCAGAGCCTTAATCACGGATTCGCCAATTGGCAAGCGGATTTGCCTGCTTTTGCGGAAAGTTGCCGCGCTGCAAAGCGGCAAGAACGAGCGGCGGCGATAACTGGAAAAATGGCAGGAGTTGGGGGACTCGAACCCACGGCCCTCGGTTTTGGAGACCGATGCTCTACCAACTGAGCTAAACTCCTGCAGCACGTGCGTTACCACACGAACGCCATGCCCTTAGCCGCAGTGCGCGCAGGGGGCAAGTATGGTTTTCTTAAACGATTGGAATAGGCGCGATTAAAAGCTCATCTCGTCGTATATCCGGCCAATATCGCCGTTCCATTCGCCGTGGTAACGTTCCAGCAGCCGGTCGGCCATCGTCATCTTGCTGGCAACAATCTCTCGCAACGGTTCCAGATAGCCGCTTTCATTGTCGCCGCTGCTGTTCAGGCGGCCGCGTGCGGTTAACCCGGCTGCTGACAGATCAAGGATGCGGCCTGCAATATCCTGCAATGTCCGGCCGCCCGGGATCGGTGCTTTCAAACCGAGTTTTGGCACAGCATTTCGCAATGCCTCGCGCTCGTCCATTGTCCAATGTTTCACTTCGTCCCACGCGGCGTCGAGTGCAGTTTGGTCGTACAGCAATCCAACCCAGAAAGCGGGCAGGGCGCAAATCCGGTTCCACGGCCCACCATCGGCACCGCGCATTTCAAGGAAACTCTTGAGGCGGACTTCCGGGAATGCGGTTGACATGTGATCTTCCCAGTCAGCCTCGGTGGGCATCTCACCCGGTAAAACCGATAGATCGCCCTTCAGAAAATCACGAAAGCTCAGCCCCGCTGCGTCAATGTAACGGCCATCGCGGAAGACAAAGTACATCGGCACATCGAGCATGTAATCGGCATAGCGTTCATAGCCAAAGCCGTCTTCGAACACGAACGGCAGCATGCCGGTGCGGTGCGGATCGGTGTCTGACCAAATGTGGCTGCGATAGGAAAGATAGCCATTTGGCTTGCCTTCCAAAAACGGCGAATTTGCAAACAACGCGGTGGCCAGCGGTTGCAGTGCAAGGCTGGTGCGGAATTTGTGCGCCATATCGGCTTCGCTCGAATAATCCAGATTGACCTGGATCGTGCAGGTCCGCAGCATCATATCTAGGCCCATGCTGCCGACGCGCGGCATGTGTTCGAGCATGATTTTGTAGCGGCCCTTTGGCATAATTGGCAATTCTTCGCGGGTTTTATCGGGCCAAAGACCCATTCCCAAAAAGCCTTTACCGGTTTTTTCGCCAATCGCCTTTACTTGCTGCAAATGCCGCCCGGTTTCGGCGCAGGTTTGGTGCAGATTTTCGAGCGGCGCGCCGCTGAGTTCCAACTGACCCGCAGGCTCTAAGCTGATCGCACCATCGGCGCCCTTCATTGCGATCACTTTGCGGCCACCGGGACCGTCTTCTTCAATCGGCTCCCATCCGAATTCTGTCAACGACATCAACATATCGTGGATGCCGCCCGGTTCATCATAGGACGGTGCGTGATGATCGGTGGTGCAGTACACGAATTTTTCGTGTTCGGTGCCGATGCGCCAACGGTCCTTTGGCTTTTCGCCTTTTGACATCGCTGCAATTAATTGTTCGCGCGATGTAATCACGGGATCGTTGCGATTCGAAACGGTTTTTGTGCTCATCCGGCGGCTCTATTAAACGCCGCGATAATTGGCCAGCAAAAAGCTAGACCCTAATTCACTATTGCACTGAACAATACTGCGAAGCTTGCCGATAGCGCCAAATTTGCGCTGACAGCGGTGATCGTCGTGCCGGTAAGCGACGCGCCAACCGGATCGCTTTCATCTGCGCCTATTGCATTATCATCTTCTGCCGTGTTTGCCGTGGCGCAGTTTGTGCCCGACAGCATGCTGCCTGGAACATAGGATAAATCAGCCGGAATCACGTCGCGCGCGGTGACATTTGTGGCCGCAGAAGGGCCGGCATTGCTGACGCTAACACAGTATCGCACCGTTGAACCGGAAATGGCTTTGGGATTGGTCACGCTCACCCCGTCGATGATGATGGAACTGGTTTTAGTCACGCTGATCGCTGCAGGGCGGGGCGTGATGAACAAATCGGCACGGTTGAATGTGCCTAGATCCGATGCAACCGCGTCGCAAATGGTCATCGTCCAAGTCCCCTGCGCGTTCTGCCCATCGAAAACGGACAGCGGCGACGATGGTTTGAAGCTATGTGAATAAGGCGGTGGTACCGGGGTTAGCGGGTCGGTCACGGTGGCATTGTGCGTCGTCAGCGCAGCGGCGGCTTCATCATCAAACCTGTCATTGACGTTGTCACCGCCCTGCACATTGCCGGTCCAGGTTACCACGGTGACGCTGGTTCCAGCTGGCGATATCAGGTTCACGCGCAGATCACTGCGATAGGCATGGGTGACGAACAGGCCAAGGTCGACGTCGTTGACGATATAGCTGACCGGCACAACGAATGTGCGCGTTGTAATGCCCGTTGCGGTGCAGTTATTGTCGGGCATGGCATTTGGCGTGCTGTTGGAATATGTGATCTCGGATTGCGCGTATGCGGGGGCCGAGGATAGCAAAGCCAATATTGTTAGGCAGCACAATGCAGCGCTGGTAGACACAGCCGCGCAGCGTGCGAACATACCGCGCACAATCCCTCTGCTTGCTTTTGGTTTTAAGCCCATTCAGTTAAGCATTACAAAAAATGTACAAAAAGTAAAAGTTGTAATGATCCAAAATGGAGCCATTACGATTGCGAAAGAATCTTTAAATAGCGTAAGCTGTTTGTACCTAGTTCACTGTCGCGTTGAACACCAATGCAAAGCTTGCGGCGGGGGCCAAAGTTGCCGCTGTTCCTGTAACCGTGACCCCTGCGAACGACATTCCGAACGGATCCGTTTCATCGGCACCGATTGCGTTTTCGTCCTCGGCGGCCGATGCGCTTGTACAATTCGTCCCGGTGAACATACTGCCGGGAATAAAGGTGAGGTCGGCAGGAACCGGATCGCTGGCAGAAACTGCCGTGACCGTCGCGCTCCCCGCATTGCTGACCAAGATGCAGTAACGAACGACAGCGCCCGGAATCGATTTGGGGTTCGTGCTGCTGACATTGTCGCTGACGACGCTTGAGATTTTGGTCACGCTGAGGTTTGCTACTGGATTGCAAAAGGTTATATCGTGCAGCGAGATCGCCTGTTGCCCTGGATCAGCGGGCAAGTCGCCGGTACTCGTGTGGTTGCCATAGCTGATTGTGATCGTATCAACGGGGTTGCTGAAGGTCACTATTACAGTACCATTGGCTTGGTTATCGGCTGATCCGCCGTCACCATAAGCCGAGTTTCCAATTACATAGTTGGAAATACCGTTGGTAAGCGTCGGAGTTACAGGGCCGCCGTTATACGTACCCGTTACAGTCATCCGGTCAGCATATTGGTTGGCACTATAATCGACATCGAACACCCGAAATTGCAGACCCGGCACTGCCGTTGGCAATGGAATTGTGATGGACGCATTTTGTGCCTGGTTGACCATGTTGACGCCAGCGAAAAGCGATCGCTCCGCGACAGCAAATCCGCCGGTGAACGACGCATTCAGATTGGGCGCCTGCCCGCCATAAGCTGCTATGTTAAGCCATGCACCCGGATTGGCCAGTGTGAAGCTTGTGTTGCCAATATTGGTGATGTTGTAACTATTATTGGTCGAACCGGCGACCCAAGCCAGCGGGTCCCAATTGTGCAACGTGGTTCCAGTTGGGCAAATTAGTGCTGGCGGTGTGCCAGCAGCCCGAGTCGCAGCCGCCGTAATTATAAGGTTGGATTGAAAAAATGTGCCGGAGTTTGCCGCGACCGCATCGCAGATACGCAAAGTCCAAACCCCCTTTGGTGGTTCGCCGTTAAAGGCCGACAACACGGAAGAAGGCCTATATGTCGTTTCTTCAAACGGCGGAACAACCGTTCCGGCGGCTGCCGTATCGTTGTTTGTGTTATGCGCACTTATCGGGTTCGCATTGCTGTCATCCAGCAGCACGTTCAAATTGTCAAACGTTGTCCCCGTTTGATTGAACAATGTTACAATGGTGCCCCTTGGTGACTGAAGCGTCATTTGAAGGTCGCTGCGCTGGGTGTGGGCGAGCAACAACCCGATGTTGACGTCGGTAACCGTTGCTCCGGCGGTCACGTTGAACGTCTTCACCAGCGGTGTTGTGCAAGGCGTTAGTGTTTCGCTGATCGCCTGATCCGCTGTGTTGACGTAAGTTACCTGGGCGATTGCAGGACTTGCAACAAAAAAGAGTGTGCAGAAAATAGATGCGCAAAACGCCAAAAAAGCTTGGCCGAAACCGCCGTTTTGAATGATCATATTCATGTCGGCCAAATATATGGTCCAAAATGGTTGATTAATCCTAAATGTTGTCAGAATTCTGCGGACCGAAAGTGTAAAATCTTCTATTATGCGTGTAACACGTTAACCATTCCAATCGCCCTTTGCTGCCATCCATACAGAGATTGCAGCAATCGCAGCCGTATCCGCGCGCAAAATCCGTGGGCCGAGTGAAACGGCCACAGCATTTGGGTGGTTCCGGATTGCTTCGTTCTCGGCGTCGGTGAACCCGCCCTCTGGTCCAATCAATATAGCTGCAGGCCCGGCCTTGATTGCGCCGCCAAAAGGCGCGCCGCCGCGCTCGTCGCAGAAATACAGCGTGCGGTCTGATGGCCATTCGCCGAGCATCGCGTCAAGTTTCGCGAGCGGCGCGATTTCGGGCAGCGCGGTGCGTTCGCATTGTTCGGCTGCCTCAATCATTTGCGCGCGCAACCGGCTCTCTTTCAATTTGTCCGCGACGCACCGGCTGGTCAGGATCGGCGCAAACAGCGACACGCCAAGCTCGCAGGATTTTTCAGCGATCCAGTCAAACCGGTCTTTCTTTATCATCGCCTGACATAGCCAAAGGTCGGGAACAAGTTCGCGGGCGCGCAGCTGGCTCTCAATCGTCAAGGTCAGATCGCGTTTGCTTGCGCCGCTGATGACCGCCAGATACTCGCCGGTGCGATTGTCAAATAACTTCACAGTGCCGCCCGGTTTCGCCCGCATAACCTGCAACAAATAATGTGCAGGCGGTCCGGCGACATGGACGGCACGGCCGGTATGCAGCTCCTCATCAATGAACAATCGCGGCACCGACCGGGAGAGTGTTTTTTTGTCCAATGGGGCGGGGGCAATCGGCATGTTGTCGGTCTCTGGTCCGCGACGCTGAAATCGTTTCGGCATCCATATTACGGCACCTGCGGATTATGCGGATAAAAGTCCGACGAAACAAGTTCAGGGTGACGAACGCTCATTTTTTCGCCATCAGCATGATCATGGCGATTGAACCAAAATTCACCCCTGACAGCGAACATCGCGGTTTGATCGGGATATTGCCTGCACAGCTTCGCGGTTTTGCACTGCTTGCCCGGTTTGATCGGCCCATCGGCTGGTGGCTGCTGTATTGGCCCTGCGCTTTCGGTCTGACACTGGCGGGAGGCATCGGTGATCAATGGCGGTTGCTCCTCTGGATGCTGTTGGGCGCGATCACCATGCGCGGTGCCGGATGCGTTTACAACGACATCGTTGACCGTGATCTGGATGCTCAGGTCGCCCGCACCGCCGCACGGCCGTTACCAAGCGGGCAGGTGAGTTTGCAGGCGGCGTGGATATGGCTGTTTGCACTGTGCGCTATCGGCCTGATCGTGCTGCTGCAATTGCGGTGGGAAGCGCAATTGGTCGCTATGGGCAGCGTGGCCTTAGTGGCGGCATATCCGTTTATGAAGCGGATAACGTGGTGGCCGCAGGCTTGGTTGGGATTGGTGTTTAGCTGGGGCGTACCCGCCGGCTGGTTCGCGGTGACGGGCACATTTTCGGCGGCGATGCTGTGGTTATATGCAGGGACCGTTTTTTGGGTAATTGGCTATGATACCATTTACGCCATGCAAGACCGGGAGG
>JAYUPJ010000099.1:0-7420 GCA_043760195.1 Sphingomonadales bacterium
GTCAGGTCGATATTGCCGAGGTCATAATCGATTTGGGCAGAGCCGCCATAATTGTCGATTTTGTTGCTGGATGGCAGGTTGGTGTAAACATTATACGAGAACAGATTTTGTGCATCGATCCCGACGCCGCCAGGTGATAGCGCGTTTACGATTGCGCCCGTTCGTCCATTAATCAAGTTACCGGCAACGCAGCAATCTTCGTCAATCTTGTCGTAATCGCCGATAAGGCGGACGGTGAAATCTTCGTTTGGCTGCACCAATAACTGTCCGCGAAAGCCATATCGGTTGCGTTCGTTTACGTCTGTGCCAAGATTAAGATCGCGCGCATAACCATCGCGCTTGTTGTAATTGGCGGCCAAGCTGAAAGCGATTGCATCGCTGATCGGGCCGGTGACATCTGCCTTGGCGATGATCGCGTTGTAATTGCCATAGCTAAGTTCCGCAGAACCGCCGAATTTGAATTTAGGCGCAGCGGTAACAATCGAAATGACGCCAGCCGATGCATTTTTGCCGAACAAAGTCGATTGCGGGCCGCGCAATACTTCGACGCGCTGCAAATTGGGCAGGTCGCCGATTTGCGATGCAGAACGTGAACGGTAAACGCCGTCGATGAACACGCCAACCGATGGTTCGATACCGGCGTTGTTTGCGCCATTGCCGAAACCACGGATGATGAAATTGGTGTTGGCCGAACTTTGCAGCTGGGTAACGCGCAATGTTGGTGCCAATGTCTGCAGATCGGCTAAGTCACGGACCTGCGCTTTTTGAATGTCTTCCGCGCTCGTGACTGTGACGGCTACAGGAATTTCTTGCAATGTTGTTTCGCGCTTTGTGGCGGTCACGATGATTTCATTGTCATCATATTCTTCTTCCGCAGCGACTTGTGCCTGCGGTGCGGTTTGCGCGGATGCTGAAACAGATAGTGCTAACGATGCAATGCTGACGGTAGACAGCATTACAGTTTTGATAATTGGGCTTGAAACCTTCATTTACAACTCCTGGGATTACTTGCTTAATATTCGTGAAATTCAATGATTCGAACGTAAAATTATTTTACAATGGCGGGAAATAAAATTACGTGACGGAACCGCCAAGGGAGGCGCTTAGCTGCCCCAAATTGGCTTCGCAATGGAATTAGTTGATGGTTCGATAGTTAGCGTGAATTTGTTACACAAATGCCACAGTAATGAAGATTAACCGAGCAATCCCGCGCTGTTTAAATGCAAAATTTGCATGGCAGGGCGTTCGGCCATCACGGCAAACATTTCGTCGCCGCGCTCGGTTCTTTCGACGTTCATCGATGCGAATATGGCCATGATGAATCCCGAATAGGCATATCGGCGATAGTCCTGCCACAGAGCGGCGCGATCAAGCGTGACACCTTTGGCCTCGATAAGCCCGCAATATTGTTCAAACAATTCGGTTTCTGCGCGCGCTCTAATGGCTGGATCGGCAATGCAGGTGCCGATAAAATAGGCGAGATCAGCCATCGGCGATCCGATGCCAACTGTTTGCCAGTCGACAACCGTAATCGACTGCGTTCCCGAATCCGGATCGGCAAGAAACAGCAAATTGTCGAGCCGGAAGTCACTATGGACAACCGTGTAAGCCGCCGGAACCGTATCGAGATATGCATCAATACGGTCAACCAGATGTTGCCCCATATTCAGAATGTCCACGCCAAGGCGGTCAAGATAACGTTCGCGAAATCCGGTATATAAAGTGGGCAACAGCGTGCGAACCAGTTCCTTGTTTGCCGCGCCGAATTGCAACCATTCAAATCGTTCGAGTTCCGCGCTGTTCCAATGCGCGGCATGCAACGACGCCATTTCTATAATGGCTGCGGCCATCATTACGGGATCGGCACCGGCAAGTTGGTCGCCTTGTTTTGCGGGCGCACGGTCATCCAGCAGCAGCGCAAAATCAACGCCGTTTGCGGCTATTTCGGCATGATAGCATCGCGGGCAATTGATCGGCGTGATCGCGGCCAAATCCTGATACCAGCTGATCTCCAGTTCATAATTGCGGACCATTTTGGCGACGTGGCGGCTGTGCTGATCTTGGCTCGGGCATTTCGCGATGATCGTTTCTGGTCCGGCGTAGTTCGTCCAATCCAAAGATAGCCGAAAGCTATCGCACATTTGCCCGGTACCGATGGGGGCAAATGTCATCGCCGCCAAAGCGCCGGACGGCGCGCTCAGGCATTGTTCTATCCAGCCCAAAGTCATGGAATCCGGGTGGACCGGGATCATGCTCATTGCGCCGGATCCATCATTGCGCCGGATCCAAAAGTCCGGAAAATCCGCTGGGCGCATGTGGCCCCAAGAATAGCTGCTCCAATATGCCGCTGCCGAAATGCTGTTCCTGACCTATCGTCAACACGGCAGTACACAGGCTCTGGATGTGGATGTTTTCTGGCGCATTGTCATTGATGCTGGCGGTATCCAATATGTCATAAGCGATTTTGATCGGTCCGTGATCCATCCCGTGGCCCCATGCCGGATGGGTATAGCCAAGCCCGTTCATGTAGAAATTGAACCCCGTGGCTTGCAGTGCAATGGAACCAGCACCTTCCAATTCGGCAGTTGCCGAAGCCAGCCGCCGCGTGCCGCTTTTATAGTGCAAGCCGAACGCAACCGAATCGGCTTCGACCGGTTCGCCGGAAAGGCCCGCCACAACAGCGCGGCGGTTCCACGGCAAACCTGCGCCGTCATCATTGCTATGGGCAAAGCTGACATGGCCGGGGAAATTACACGGTGCCCAAAGCCAAAAAAACTGGGCAAGATTTCCTCCTGCCGGGGGCTGGGGTTCGGGCGCGCCAACCGGGCGAATACCCCAGCTGCGGTCACGCGTTCCCATGATTTTGTCTGGCGCGATTGCAATCGTGTCCGCGCCGTGCCGGATTGATCCTGACCAACTGACATTCTGGGTCATCCGGGTATAGTCCATGAACAAGCGCGTACCATTGCGGCGAATGAACCGGGGTTCTTGTATCGGCGAATGCCTGCTGTCACAGACAATATCGGCGGCGATGCCGCTGTCATTATCGGTTAGCAATATGCGTATTTGCTTCAGCGGTTCGACTATTTGGATTTCAATTGGCCCGACCGATGTTTCGAGCCGTTCGCCGCCAGAATGCCGGGATGCGCGGATATTGTGTTGCTTGCCGTCGATGCTCAAACAAAACGCCGCGTCGATAATACCAAGCTGCGGATAAAATCCCATGGCCACCGCGAAAAATATCTGACCGTCGCCGCTGTAACCGTTGAAAAAATACCGGTCATAGAAATTGCGATCTGTTCCGGCAAAGGCAATTGGGTCAGATGTTTGGTGGACGGGATAATCATCCGCTTTGGTTATCATATAAGTTACTCCCACTCTGGAATTGCAGACTAACGCCGAAGTTGTTCTAATCAAGCACGGATTCTGGAAGGTGTTGAAATTCAAAAAGCTCGTTTTTGAAAAAGCGCTATCGTCATTCCCGCGAAGGCGGGAATCCATCACCGGACATGTCAACATCAAGCCACCTTGCTTAAAATTCGAGTGCGGGTGATGGATTCCCGCCTGACCTTTGGTCAGTTTATCCTGAGCGCCTGCCTTGGCAGGCAGTCGAAGGGCGGGAATGACGATGTGTATATTTTGATGTATTTTGTATTCTAAAAGTAAACGCATCAGGTCTTGAGGTTTGTTAGATGGCTATCCATGATTGCAAAAATCATGTTAGAAAACCCGCACCAATTCAATTCATCGAAAGCAATGAACGTTGAAAATATCCTGCTTGTTTGCAGCTGCCGGTATGCAGGTATGAGTTCATTCGATCCCGTTCTGGGCCCGCTGCAATTCATCGCCGATGCGGACCAGCCAACTGTTTTGGCCATTATCACCAGCACCGAAGGCCCGGCGTACCGTTCGGCGGGCGCGGTTATGGCCATCGCATCGGATCGCACCACAGCAGGATCGCTCTCTTCGGGTTGCATTGAGGCGGATATTGTTGGTCAATCGGTGCTGGCCCTAGAAAGCAATCGGCCGATAAAATTGCGATATGGGCAGGGTTCGCCGTTCATTGATTTGCGGTTGCCATGCGGCGGTGCATTGGAGATATTGCTATTGCCGCGTCCGGATCGGGACAAATTGCAGGCGGCGTTGCAGATGGTCGAACGCCGGATTCCGCAATACATCGAGATTGATGAAAAAGCGGGCGACATCCTGGTTAGCACCGAGATGTCCGCTGCTGCCTCGAACGACAATATCCGCCTGACGCTGTATCCCAGGCTGGCGTTCCGGGTTTTTGGCAACGGCGTAGAGGTTGACCATTTTGCCAGTCTTGCCGGATCATTGGGATATGACGTGACGGTCTTTTCGCCGGACGCTGATGCCGTTTCCAATCATCTCGCAGCAGGGCGACCGGCGCATGTGTTGAAGGCGCGCGATTGTCTGCCCGATATCGCAATTGATCGGTGGACGGCGGCCGTATTGTTTTTCCACGATCATGATTGGGAACCGGCAATTTTGCGGCAGGTTCTGGATAGCGATGCGTTTTATATCGGTGCGCAGGGCAGCCACATGGCGCGCATGGAGCGCGATCAGGCGCTGCGTGAAATGGGCGTTGCGGATCATAAGATCGGCCAGATTACCGGACCCATTGGTCTCATTCCATCGGTCCGCGATCCCCGAAGCCTCGCCGTTTCGGTGCTTGCTGAAATTTTGGCCCGCGCACAGGGGCGGGGCGTTTGAAAACGGTCGGAATATTGCTGGCTGCGGGCCAATCGCGGCGTTTTGGGGCGGCAAACAAGCTGCTTGCCCGGTTGTCTGGCAAGCCATTGGTGATGCATGCCGCAGACACGATGCTGAAACTGGATTTGGCGCATAATGTTGCGGTCGTTGCAACAGCGGACGTTGCCGACCAGCTAACTGGCTTCGAAATTGTCCGCGCCCCTGATGGCCACCGCGATATGGCACAGAACATTGCGGCTGGAGTGCGTTGGGCGGTGAACCACGATGCCGATCAAATCCTGATCGCGCTGGGCGACATGCCGTTTGTGCCGCAATCGCATTTCGAAGCTTTGCTGCGCGGAAACCCGAATGATGGCGCGGCGGCGAGCAGCGACGGCAATGTTCGAATGCCGCCAGCTTGTTTTTCCAAACGATACTTCGCGCAGTTACTGTCGCTAAGCGGCGACCAAGGCGCGGCGCAGATTATTAAAACATTGCCCGCCAGATCGATCATAATCGCAACGCAGCAAGAATTGCGGGATGTTGATTTCCCCGGTGATATTGATGAACGCCCACGTTCCTGATCCCAATTGGCGGGTGAATTATTGCCGTTCGGTGGGCCAAGGTTTACAGCACCGCAAATGAATGACATTGGACGGGTTATGACTATAGAAACTATCTCAACAAATTTTGCGCATGGCGGTGTCCAGGGCGTGTACAAACACAATTCCAGTTCTACCGGGACCGAAATGACCTTTTCGGTTTTCGTTCCGCCGCATGCCGAGGGCGCGAAGTTGCCGATCATCTGGTATTTGTCGGGCCTGACCTGCACCCAAGCCAACGTCACTGAAAAAGGTGAATTTCGTCAGGCATGTGCCGACCTTGGCTTAATCTTTGTTGCGCCCGATACGTCGCCGCGCGGCGACGGGGTGGCGGATGATGCCGGCGGCGCGTATGATTTCGGGCTTGGCGCAGGCTTCTATGTCAATGCGACGCAGCAGCCGTTTGCCGAACATTACCGGATGCGGGACTATATCGAAACCGAGTTGCCGCAAGTTATTGCTGCGAATTTTCCTGCGGATATGGAGCGGCAGGGGATTACCGGCCACTCGATGGGGGGGCACGGTGCGCTGACCATTGCACTGCGTAATCCGGGGCGGTTCAAATCAACATCGGCCTTCGCGCCGATTGTCGCCCCGCTGCAATGTCCTTGGGGACACAAGGCGTTGGGCGGATATCTGGGCGATGACCAAGCCAGTTGGGCCGAATATGATGCCTGCGCGTTGATCGAAAGCGGCGCTCGTCTGCCCGATTTGCTGGTGGATCAAGGCGGGGCGGATAACTTTCTGGCGGATCAGTTGAAAACCCATTTGTTAGAAGAGGCATGCGCCAAAGCGGGACAAAAGGCGACAATCCGCATGCAGCCGGGATATGATCACAGCTATTATTTCATCTCGTCGTTCATGGCGGAGCATTTGCGTTGGCATGCTGACCGATTGAAGCAGTGACAACGGTTCCTGACGATACGGTTCCCGGCGATACGGCTCTTGGCGACATTGCGGTCTCACTTGTCAGGCTTGGGCTAAATCAGGCTGGCGACGCCAATATCCAGCGGCAATTGGCGATAGAAGTGCCGATTGCTCTGGAATATTGCGGCATCGGTTATGCGGTGATGATGGCGTCCCCGACCCATTTGGAAGAGTTTATCGTCGGCCATGCCGTTGCCGAAGGATTGGTTTCGCAGGCATCCGATGTGGCGGACGTTGATGTCGCGGCATTGGATGGCGGATGGATATTGCGCGCCCAATTGCCGCAGGCTGCACGTGAAGCCATATTTGCCCGCGCCCGCACCAGAGTATCGGACAGCAGCTGCGGGCTGTGCGGTGTCGAGAGCATAAACGAGGCTTTAAGGCCGCTGCCCAAGGCTGCTTTGCCGCCCAAAATCAGCCGTGATGCGATATCGCGGGCGTTGGCTGACCTTGGCAAGCATCAACCGTTAAGCGGTGCCACCGGCGCTGTACATGCCGCCGCATTTTGTGACGTCGACGGCAAAATCCTGTGCGCCAGAGAAGACGTTGGCCGCCACAACGCGCTCGATAAATTGATCGGCGCTTTGGGTTTGACCGGCGCCGATATCGCCGCAGGATTTGTGTTGCTGACCGCACGGTGCAGTTTTGAGCTGGTCGAAAAATCGGTGCGGGCAGGGGCGTCAATGCTGGTCACAATTTCTGCGCCGACCAGCCTGGCTGCTGACCGCGCAAAATTGGCCGGTTTAACATTGTTGTCATTGGCGCGAACGGACAGTGTTTTGGTCATCAACGATCCCACCGGCGCAATCGTTTGAAGGTGCTGGGCGGAATATTGGCAGGCGGAAAATCGCTTCGTTTCGGCAGTGACAAGGCGATGGCAACATTCAACGGATTGCCGCTAATCGAACATGCTGCGGCTGCATTGCTTCCCCAATGTGATGCATTGGTGATCGCCGGGCGGCGGCATGCAAAGCTGACGAGTGTTGCAGATTATCCCGCGCCCGAAATGGGACCATTGGCGGGTCTTGCAGGCGTCATGCGTTTCGCCGCCGAGGCCGGTTTTGATCACGTGCTGAGTGT
Organism: Sphingomonadales bacterium; assembly: GCA_043760195.1. Classification (GTDB taxonomy): domain Bacteria; phylum Pseudomonadota; class Alphaproteobacteria; order Sphingomonadales; family Sphingomonadaceae; genus Sphingorhabdus_B. The sequence continues at coordinate 7,323 of JAYUPJ010000099.1, forward strand.
CGGGGTCGATAGCTTGTTCATACCCGGTGACTTGCGCCGCAGGCTAGAACCAGCGCCCGCCTATGTGGCAAACCAGCCCGTGATAGGGCTTTGGCCCG
>JAYUPJ010000100.1:0-3272 GCA_043760195.1 Sphingomonadales bacterium
GGCGACACGTTGGCGTCGGCTTTGCTGGCGAACGGGGTTATGCTGTTTGGCCGTTCGTTCAAATATCACCGGCCACGCGGGCTGCTTGCGGCGGGCAGCGAAGAACCCAATGCACTGGTTTCAGTGGATCGCGGGCCGGGACGTTTCACCCCCAATCTGCGTGCGACCGGTGTGGAAGTCCATGAAGGCTTGAACGCGGTTAGCCAAAACCGGTGGCCATCGCTTAAGACTGATTTCGGTGCGATAAATGACCGGTTGGGGATGTTCTTGCCTGCGGGCTTTTACAACAAAACCTTCATGTGGCCGCGATCGTTTTGGGACAGGCTGTACGAACCCGCGATCCGCAAAATGGCGGGGCTGGGCGATGCGCCGACGCAAGAAGATCCCGACACTTACGCCTCCACTTACGCGCATACTGATCTGCTGATCGTCGGTGCTGGGCCAGCCGGTATCGATGCCGCGCTGGAAGCCGCCGCGACAAACAAGCGCGTCATCCTGATTGATGAGCAAGACGAAGTGGGCGGCGGCGCTTTGGCCGATACCGCATTGTGGCCATGGCTTGAACGCAGTTTGAAAGCGCTGTCCGAAGCAGCAAATATCAAGGTGATGACACGGACCACGGCGTTCGGATATTATCACGACAATTTCATTGGAGCTGTTCAACGCCTGACCGATCATCTGCCCGATGGAGGCGACGCCCCGCGTGAGAAATTGTGGCGGATCAGGGCAGGCGAAGTGATCCTTGCCCAAGGCGCGATTGAGCGGCCCCTGGTGTTTGAGGGCAATGATATACCGGGCGTGATGCTGTCCTCGGCGGCAAAAACCTATGCCAATCGTTACGGCGTGGCGGTGGGTAAATCAGTGGCGCTGATGGCGGCGCATGACAGCGGTTGGTATGACGTGTTTGCGCTGGCCAAGGCGGGTGTGGCGATTGCCGCGATCATCGATGTGCGCGATAGCGTTGATGCGGCGTTGCTCTTACACGCCCGTGAACTCGGCATAAGCGTTAAGAGCGGCCATAGCGTTATCGGCGTAACAGGCCGCCACAATGTCAAAGCAATTGAGGTTGCGGCCAATGAAGGCACAGGCAAATCGGCCATAGCCTGCGACGCTTTGCTGATGGCGGGGAGCTGGACGCCGAGCGTGCATTTGTGGTCGCACAGCAAGGGGTCGCTCAAATGGCGCGATGATCTGGGGGCCTATGTGCCCGATCAGCCGAACGAAAATGTCCGCTGTGTGGGGGCGTGTTCGGGCATGTGGGATTTTGGCCAAGGCGCGGTGGTTGATATGCTGCCCACGCCAAAGGATCAGGCACGGATCAAGGCTTTTGTCGATTTTCAGAATGATGTGACGGCAAAGGATATCAAGCTTGCGGTGCGCGAAGGATTTCGTTCGATTGAGCATATTAAACGCTACACCACCAATGGCATGGCGACCGATCAGGGCAAGACGTCGAACCTGAACGGGTTGCAAATTGCATCCAATGCTCTGTCAAAGCCAGTTACCGACATCGGTCTCACGAGCTTCCGTCCGCCTTACACGCCGCAGACGTTCGGCGCGCTGGCGGGGCATGCCAAAGGAGCGATGTTTCAGGCGACGCGCACGACCAATATAGATGGATGGGCAGCAGAAAATGGTGCCGTGTTTGAACTGGTCGCGCAGTGGCGGCGGGCGCGTTATTTCCCGGTGGCGGGTGAAGATATGCACGCCGCAGTCAACCGCGAATGCGTCGCGGTGCGCAAAAGCCTTGGCATTTTCGATGCGTCAACTTTGGGCAAGATCGAAGTTGTCGGCCCCGATGCGGCTGAGTTTCTCAACCGCATGTACACCAACCCTTGGAAGGCGCTGGAACCGGGGCGTTGCCGCTATGGTTTGCTGCTCAAAGAAGACGGGTTCATCACCGATGATGGCGTATCCGCGCGGCTTGCACCCGACCGGTTTCACTTGACTACCACCACCGGCGGTGCGGCGCGTGTGCTCAATATGATGGAGGATTATCTCCAGACTGAATGGCCCGATCTCAACGTCTGGTTAACCAGCACGACCGAACAATATGCGGTGATTGCCCTGCAAGGCCCGAACGCACGCAAAGTGCTGGAACCATTGGTAGCAGGCATCGACCTTTCCGCCGCAGCGTTCCCGCACATGGCGATCCGCGAAGGTACTATTTGCGGCATTCCAACCCGGTTGTTCCGGGTGAGTTTCACCGGGGAACTGGGCTTCGAAATCAATGTGCCCACAGCCTATGGCAGCGCACTGTGGGAGCGGATTATGGCCGAAGGTGCGCGCTTTGACATCACGCCTTATGGCACAGAAGCGATGCACGTCCTGCGCGCTGAAAAAGGCTTTATCATTGTCGGGCAAGATACCGACGGCACGGTTACGCCTTATGACGCTGGCCTCAGCTGGGCCGTGGGCAAGAAGAAACCTGATTTTGTCGGGCGGCGGTCACTTGCCCGTCCTGACATCGTTGCGCCGGGGCGCAAGCAATTGGTGGGCTTGCTGACCGACGATCCGAACATTGTGCTGGAGGAAGGCGCGCAGATTGTTGCCGATCCGGATCAACCGATACCGATGAAGATGATCGGTCATGTGACGTCTTCGTATTGGAGCGAGGCGCTGGGGCGTTCGATTGCCATGGCGCTGGTCGCTGGCGGGCAAGGGATGTTGGGCGAAACATTGCACATCCCGATGCCGGGCATGACCCACGCTGCCAAAGTAAGCGGCATGGTTTTTTACGACGAGCAAGGAGCGCGGTTGAATGTCTGACGTCCTCACCCGCACCGAACCCGCCGGAACCGAGCCGTTCAGCGCCGACGGCCTCACGATCAGCCTAGCGCCGCCGATGGCGCGTTACTCTATGCGCGGACGGCAAGCTCAGGCGCTCGAAACGGTGCTGAAAGTAAAAGTGCCCAAGAAAATTGGTGCAACCGAAGGCGGCATTGCCTGTCTTGGGCCTGATGAATGGCTGATGCGGGCAGCGGCAGGAACCAAGATTGCGCTGGGCGAAGGCTTGCCGATCGCCATCACCGATATCAGCGACCGTGCAATCTGCATAATCGTTGAAGGACCAAAAGCGGCCGAAATCATCATGTCCGGATGCCCGCTCGACCTGGATCATTTCGCTGTCGGGCGCGCAACACGCACCGTTTATGAAACCGCCGAAATAATCCTGATCCGCGAGGCAGCAGACCGTTTCCACGTCGAAGTTTGGCGCAGTTTTGCGCCTTGGCTTTGGACAGCGTTAAAGACCTCTGCCAGCCATTGAGCGC
>JAYUPJ010000101.1:0-3269 GCA_043760195.1 Sphingomonadales bacterium
CCTGCTAATGCGCGTCCTGTTCGGTGAGGCGACGGTCTCATCGGGCAACCGTCCGAGACAGTTGGTGATGACAATCTGGTCATCTTAATTTCCAGCCTAGACGGGGTAGAGATTTCAGGTGGCGGCCCACGCAAGTGGTACTCCCCCACCTTCGCCAAACGCTCCGGCTATTACGCCTACGCACCGGCATGAAACTTCCCCACGGACCGAATGTAGCGCAGATGCGCCCTTGCGGGCTTGTCTGTATTTTCGTGTTGGAATGGCGGGTTCGCTTGCCATCCCAAATAAGGAGTAATGCATGAACCGTTCTGAAAAGACTGATGCGGTTGCGGCGTTGAATGCAACTTTTAATGAAGCGGCTGCGGTTATTGTCACCCGGAATTTGGGACTGACAGTGGCGCAATCAACCGACCTTCGTTTGAAGATGCGTGATGCAGGCGCAAGCTATAAAGTCGCCAAGAACAGCCTTGCCAAAATTGCTCTAGAAGGAACGCAATATGCGCCGCTTAGCGAACTGCTAACCGGACCTATTGCGCTTGGCACGTCAACCGATCCGGTTGCCGCGGCCAAGATTGCTGTCGAGTTTGCCAAAACCAATCCGAAGTTGGAGATTGTTGGCGGCGCGATGGGCGATACCGTTCTGGATGTCGATGGTGTTAAGGCGCTGGCTTCGATGCCGTCACTCGATCAATTGCGCGCGAAGATTATTGGTCTGGTCAATGCACCAGCAACCAAGATCGCTCAATTGGCGACTGCACCGGCTGCGAAACTGGCACGTGTTTTTGGGGCCTATGCAACCAAAGAAGCAGCGTAATTTTATTGTTTAACCGGCGGCGCAGATTTCGCTTTAGAAACGAATATGCGGGCCCACAAATACAGAAGAAATCGGAGTGTTATTTAAATGGCTGATATTGCTAAACTCGTAGAAGACCTTTCAAAACTGACCGTGCTTGAAGCGGCTGACCTTGCCAAGGCATTGGAAGAAGCATGGGGCGTTTCCGCTGCTGCCGCTGTTGCGGTTGCCGGACCTGCTGCCGAAGCTGGACCTGCTGCAGAAGAACAGACTGAATTTGACGTTATCCTGACGGGTGACGGCGGCAACAAGATTGCGGTCATCAAAGAAGTCCGCGCGATCACACAGCTCGGCCTGACCGAAGCAAAAGCCCTCGTTGAATCCGCTCCTAAGGCGATCAAAGAAGGCATCAACAAAGCAGAAGCCGACGAAATCAAGGCGAAGATCCTTGCCGCTGGCGGTACTGTCGAAGTCAAGTAATCACGCTTCCCGCTGCGGCGGGGATGCGGTTATCACGAAGGGGCGGCCTGTAATGGGCCGCCCTTTTTTTGTGTTTTGGGAGGGTACGAATGCAATGAGTCCTTTTTGCCCCGCAACCACTCAACCGTTCGTCCTGAGCTTGTCGAAGGATGAGACCAGCAACCTGTGCTTCGCCCTTTGACGCTCTCAATGCCTCCGCACGAACGGTTCGGGGTAATATTCACAACCCTCCAACCAACACAAAAAAAAGGGCGACCCATTACAGGCCGCCCTTTTTGTTGCGCTAGCTAGTTGAGCCTAACGGTTCTCGCTGTCCAGCTTACCGAATTTCGCTTCAAATTCAGCGATAGCGCCGCGTGCCAGCAAGCCCGCTTGCTCAATCCATTGATCGCGTCCAATCCGGCCCGTAAACGCACCGAGATGTTCATCAACCTTCGCGACATCGGATCCCCCCCAAGCAGACATTTGATCAAAACGGCGCACGCCCAGGCTGATCAAAAGATCGTTCAGCTTGGGACCGATGCCCTTAATCTGCAACAAATCATCGGGTGCACCAACGGCTGCTGGAATGCCAATTGCCGTTAACGCCGCCGCTCCGCCAGCCGCTGCGACCGCTCCGCCAGCAGCGCCATAAATGCGTTGCCATTCGCTCGTGTTTCCGGCGGCCAGCAATTTGGCCTGCGGTATCCATTCTTCTTGGCCAATGCGGTCCTTGAATGCGCCCAAATGATCATCGACTTTATCGACATCGCCTGCGGTCCAATTGGCGATCTGGTCAAAGCGGTGGACGCCCAAACCATTTAGAACGCCGTTTAGTTTTGGACCGATGCCCTTGATCAGCTCCAAGTCATCGGCTGCGCCAACGGCGGCTGGAATGCCAATTGCGGTCAAACCAAGCGCCACAGCAGCAGCCGGCGCAGCTGCTACTGGCGCGGCTGCAACGGGAGCAACCGCGATAGGAGCAGCTGCAACTGGTGGCGATGAAAACGCGGCCGGTGCGGCCGGTTCAGGCATTGGCGCAAAGGCAACAGGGGGCGCAGCGGCAACCGGCGGAGCAGCAAAACGCACTGGTTCAGCCTCTACCCCTGCTTCCACCTCTGGTTCGGCATACGCAACTTCGGTATCATTGCGGCGGCCGCCCCAAATCCACCAAGCCGTCAAAATTCCGAGCAGCAATGGACCCAAAAGCCATAAAGCACTCGCTAGCGAAAAATCACATAATGGCCACATAGACCGATCCTTCCGTTAGTTGGCTTCATTGCCAAAGAAAAAATAACCGATCCCCAGACCAATTAAATAAGCGATAAGTGCGATCACAAACGCGCCAAATAAAGTTGTCATAATTGTACCCTTTCTTATTGCGTTGGTGTGGTTGCGGCGGGCGCTGCCGATGTCGCAACGCCAAATTCGATCCGGCGGTTTTTGGCAAGAGCGTCACGCGATGTTGCGGTATCAAGCAACTTGGTTTCGCCGTAGCCTTTGGCTGTCAGGCGTTCTTTTGGAACACCGCCCGCGATCAAAGCCGCAACAACCGCGTTGGCACGGGCTTCGGAAAGCGCCATGTTTGAGGCATCATCGCCCATTTGATCGGTATGACCGCCAACTTCGATTTGAGTTCCGGCGCAATCCTTGGCCGCAGCCGCAACCGCATCGACGGTGGGTTTGGAAAATTCGGTGATGACCGCATTGCCGCTGCCAAAGTTGATGTTTTTGGCTGTGATGACGGCGTTTACGTTTGTCTGGCAACTGGCCACGGTTTCTGCCGTCGCGGGCGCTTCTGCGGGTACAGCCGCCGGAACCGCTGCGGATGTATCGGTGTTAGGCAACGCATTGGCATCGCATTTTGAACCAAGCCCCATTGGACCGTATAAAAACCAAGTTAAAACCGCGGTTGCAAGCGCACCCAGCAGTATCTTTACTATTGAAGGCATAATCGCACTCCCCCACTCCATTAAAGTTGACCCAAAAACACGAAAGCCGTAGCGACTCTTCGTGA
>JAYUPJ010000102.1:0-3268 GCA_043760195.1 Sphingomonadales bacterium
GGACTCGAACCTCCACGCCGTTACCAGCGCCAGCACCTGAAGCTGGTGCGTCTACCAATTCCGCCATCCGGGCACGTGGTAGGTCTTGCGAGCGCGGCGGATAGCGGGTTGGCTTGGCAGTTGTCAATAACCCATAGCGTGGCGGGCGGCATTACCCGGGATAGATGCGGCCGGCATCAAGTCCGCTCTTGCCCACGTGCCAATATCGCGGCATGGGCTTTGACAATCTATTGCGCGATTCCGGAAGTATAAATGACACAGAATTTGAACGGAAAATTAGTCACTGTTTTGGGCGGGACCGGGTTTTTGGGCCGCTATGTCGTGCCAGTATTGTTGGCGCAAGGGGCGCGGGTGCGGGCTTGCGGGCAAAGCGAAACCAGCGGGCGGCACCTGAAACCGTTGGGCAATTTGGGCCAAGTCCAGATAATCGCCGCCGATGTGCGCCGCCTCGCCAGCCTGACGCGGTCATTGGCGGGCGCCGACATGGTGGTCAATCTGGTCGGCAGCTTTGATAATCTGAACGCCGTTCAGCATTTGGGTGCGGCCAATGTGGCGGCGGCGGCAACGGCGGCGGGATGCAGCGCGCTGGTCCATGTGTCGGCGATCGGTGCCGATGCGGGCAGCGCGGCGGAATATGGGCGCAGCAAAGCAGCGGGTGAGACAGCGGTGCTTGCCGCGTTTCCTGGCGCGGTTATCCTGCGCCCGTCGATTGTGTTTGGCCGCGAAGATGCATTTATCAACCGCTTTGCCGGGTTGATCCGGATGCTGCCAATTGTGCCGGTGATTGGCGCAGGCACGCGGTTCCAGCCGGTATTTGTGGGCGATGTCGCGCGGGCCGTGGTTGCGGTGCTAACCCAAGACAATTTTGCCGGGCAAACGTTGGAGCTTGGCGGGCCGCAGGTGATGACCATGCGCGCCCTGAATGAATGGATTGCCGCCGCGATTGGCCGCGATCCAGCGTTCGTTGATGTGCCGGATTTTGCCGCTTTTGCCATGGCGCGCGGCACGGGCTGGATGCCCGGCGCACCGATCACACTGGACCAGTTCCGGATGCTGGGCAGCGACAATGTGGTCAGTGAAGGGCGCGGCGGGCTGGCGGTGATGGGGATCGCGCCGACGTCATTGGACGCAGTTGCCGATGACTGGTTGGCGATTTACCGCAAACATGGCCGCTTTGCTGTGCGACCATGAAATCCTTAAAGCGACCAATTATCAATAGAGAAAAGAATATTGCATGAGTGAGGTTTGGATCGCCATAATCCTGGGCATCGTCGAGGGCCTGACCGAATTTTTGCCGGTGTCCTCCACCGGGCATCTTATTCTGGCGACGGAATTGATGGGGTATGACGCGCAGAAATGGGCGCTGTTCAACATCGCCATACAGCCCGGCGCGATATTGGCGATTGTCGTGCTGTATTGGCGCACGTTTTTGGATGTGCTGAAGGGGTTGATGACGTGGCGGGCGGATGCGGTTGCGTTTGTCCGTAACCTGTTGATCGCGTTTTTCCCGGCAGTGGTATTGGGCGTGGCCTTTGGCGACCAGATCGACGCGTTGCTGGAAAATGCCGTCGTGGTGGCATGGGCGCTGATCATCGGCGGCTTTGCGATATTGCTGGTCGAACGGTTTGCCAAGCCAACCGAAAGCGGCGGCGTCGCGGCCATGGGCTGGCGGCAATCGGCGATGATCGGCGCGGTACAGTGTTTGGCGATGATCCCTGGTATCAGCCGGTCAGGCGCGACCATCATGGGCGCAATGGCGATGGGCGTCGACCGCAAAACGGCCGCTGAATTCAGCTTCTTTTTGGCGTTGCCGACGTTGACCGGAGCAACAGTTTTGCAAATGTACAAACATAGCGACCTGATCAATGCCGACCAGATGGGATTGATCGCAGCTGGTTTCTTCGTCTCGTTCATCGTCGCGCTGGCCGTGATCAAGGGATTTCTGGCGGTGGTGATGCGGTACGGATTTGGTCCGTTCGCCTATTACCGGATCATTGCGGGCACCGCCGCGTTGATCTGGCTGTCCTATAGGTAGTTCCGATACGGACCTATTGCGGCGCAATATTATTCCGCGGCCTTGAAATTCTCCTAAATATTCCAGAATAAACGTAAGCATCATTGTCCTAAATTGCGTTTTCCGCGTGACTTTTGCGAAATCTATGCCTATGCGCAGCTTCAATTCATTGGAGATTCGCAGGACATGGCAAAAGAACCCATGCTCAAATTCGTCAGCAAAGCGCAGGCTTTTCCCGAAAAGCGGCAGGCCGAACTGCGCGCCGAGGATTTTGCCGAGATTGCAGAACGCTACGCGTCAGATAAAGCCGCCGAGCAGTCGTCACGCTGTTCGCAATGCGGCGTGCCCTATTGCGCGGTGCATTGTCCGCTGGGCAACCATATCCCCGATTGGCTGCGGTTGACGGCGGAAGGGCGTTTGAAGGAAGCCTATGAGCTGTCCAATCTGACATCGACGATGCCGGAAATTTGCGGCCGTATCTGTCCGCAAGACCGGTTGTGTGAAGGCAATTGCGTCATCGAATTTTCCGGACACGGCGCGGTCACCATCGGTTCGGTGGAAAAATACATCACCGACACCGCATGGGCAGAGGGCTGGGTTGAACCCATTCAACCGGGCGCGGCGCGCGGGCAATCAGTGGGCATCATCGGCGCAGGGCCGGGCGGGCTGACCACGGCGGAATATCTGCGCGTGGCCGGATATGACGTGCATATCTATGACCGACACGACCGTGCTGGCGGATTGCTGACGTATGGCATCCCCGGCTTTAAGTTGGAAAAAGAAGTGGTGATGCGACGGATAGACCGGCTGGCCGAAGGCGGCATAATCTTTCACCAGAATTTTGAGGTTGGCCGCGATGCAACGCTCGACGAATTGCGGACCAAGCATGACGCTATCCTGATTGCGACGGGCGTTTACAAGGCGGGCGATATAAAGGCGCCGGGTGTTGGCCTGAGCGGCGTTGTTCCCGCGCTCGACTATCTTGTCGCGTCAAACCGCAAGGGTTTCGGCGACATTGTGCCCGCATTTGACGATGGCAGTTTGAACGCAGCAGGCAAAAACGTCGTCGTCATCGGCGGCGGCGACACCGCGATGGACTGCGTCCGCACCGCCGTTCGCCAAGGCGCAAAATCGGTAAAATGCCTATACCGCCGTGACCGCGAGAATATGCCGGGATCACAGCGCGAGGTTGCCAACGCCGAAGAAGAAGGCGTGGAATTTGTCTGGCTATCCGGTCCCAAATCCTTTGATGGC
>JAYUPJ010000103.1:0-21838 GCA_043760195.1 Sphingomonadales bacterium
GTCGATTATGGCTGAAGTGGCGGGCGACAGGCGCTTGATTGGCGCGCACGACCGTGCTGTCAAAAGTGCGCTAGCATTCGCCGAGCGCCATGCCGCCGCAACTAGAATCAGGGACGGCGGCACTGTGGGTCGTCAGCAGACGGGCAATCTAACCATTGCGAGCTTTCGTCACGACACCAGCCGCGCGCAAGACCCGCAGTTGCACACGCACAATGTCATCATGAATGCGACCCGTGACGGGGATGGCAATTGGCGCAGTCTTGAACCGCGCGCACTCTATCAACTGCAAAAGGCAATTGGCGCGGTGTATCGGCAGGAACTGGCCGTCAACGTGCGGGAATCGGGTTACGAGATAGAACCGGGCAAAGACTCGCTGTTTGAGATCAAAGGCGTTTCTCCGCAAGCCATCAAAGCATTCAGCGAACGCGCAGCTCAAGTGGAGGCCCGCCTTGCCGAGCGCGGCCAGACACGGGAAACCGCATCCGCAGCGGAGAAGCAGATTGCCGCACTAGATACGCGCGCGACGAAGAAGGATGTGAACCGCGCCGAGTTGGTCAAGGATTGGCGCGAGACGGCGGACAGTGCCGGATTTGACCCAGCCGCTAGATTGACCTTGGTCGCCAAGGCGGAACAGACGGCAGCACGAGCAGAACATGCACCGATGCTGACTGCCCAAGGCGAAATCACCGCGCATCAGGCTGTTGCTTTTGCCGCTGAGAAATTAGGTGAACGCCAGTCGGTGTTTTCGGCAGCGGATTTGGAGAAGGAGGCAGGACGGTTTGGGTTGGGGACAGTCACGCAAACCCAGATCGGAGCTGCGATGGACCGGGCGACCAAAGACGGTGCGCTTGCACCACGCACATTCATCGACAAGCGCGGTGCGGACTTTGCTGGGTTCACGACCGCCAGCAACATTGACAACGAACAGAGGCTGTTACGCGCAGAGGCGAACGGGCGCGGCAGTGTTGATGCGATCCACACATCGACGGCGGCATCAAAAGCGGTTGCCCGCGCTGCGCTCGCGTCCGAGCATCGCTGGACTCCAGACCAACAAAAAGCGGCCAAAGCGTTGTTGACCAGTCAGAACCGCGTGACTGCCGTGCAGGGCTATGCCGGAACCGCGAAAACAACAACAGTTTTGGCGACCGTGGCCCGGGAGGCGCAATCGCAGCGTTACAATGTGACCGCACTTGCGCCGACCGCATCGGCAGCGCGGACATTGGGCGAGGCACTCGCGCTTCGCGGCGAAACGGTCGCCAAGCATCTGATGACGCAAGCGCCCGTAAACACAAACGGGCGGAGCGTATGGATTGTGGACGAAGCATCGATGCTTTCTGCCCGCGATACTGCAACATTGCTCGAATCCGCCGAAAAAGCCAATGCCCGTCTCATTCTTGTTGGCGACGTCAAGCAGCTTGGTTCAATCGGAGCCGGAGCCGCGTTCGCGCAATTGCAGGACGCGGGCATGGCAACCGCCAAACTTGCGGAGATCGTCCGCCAGACCAACCCACTAACCAAAGATGCAGTTGAAGCATCCATATATGGCGACGCCCGCCGCGCACTCGACGCGCTTGATCGTGGCGGCGGCAAGATCATCGCCCTTGCCGATCCTGTGAACCGGATGAAAGCGATGGCAGCGGATTATGCGGCGCTATCACCAAAGGAGCAGCGTAGCACCATCGTCATTGATCCATCGCGCGCAGGCCGTGATGCCTTGAATGCCGAGATCAGAACGCAGTTGATCGCCAGTGGCCGATTGACCGGTGAAGCCGTGGTCATGCGGACGCTGGAATCCAAAGGGCTAACCAAAGCCGAAGCCCGCGATGCCCGCAGCTACGAAGTTGGCGATGTAGTCCGGTTTGCGCGCGACTATAGAGATAAGGGCATTGCCAAGCGCGAGGCCGTGACGGTTACAGGCGTTGACCCAGCCAAAAACGCCGTATCACTCGAAAAAGCGAACGGCCAAACCGTTGACTGGCGACCACGCCAATGGGGTGCGGGGAAAAGTGAAGCATTCGCCCCCGCCAGCGTTGAATTGATGAAGGGCGATAGGATCGAATTTACCCGCAACGACCGTAATTTATCCCGCGATAATGGCGGTAGAGCGCAAGTCGTGGCGGTCAACTCTGAAGAGCAGACCGCGCGCATCAGGCTCGAGAGTGGCAAGTTCCAGACACTCGACCTCACCAAATCCACCGATCAGCATCTCCGCCACGACTATGTCCAGACCGCACACGCCGCCCAAGGTCGAACTGCCGAGCGCGTTATGATCCACGCCGACAGCCACGCTACGAATTTGGTTGATCAGAAAATGATGTATGTTGGGATTTCGCGGGCGAAGGCGTCGGCAGCGGTTTACACCAATGACCGAGCGAAACTTGTCGCCGGTATGAACGAACGTGCAGGTTTGGCGCAGACGGCGTTGGGTAATCTGACCATCGCAAAAACGGCCATGCACAAATCCAACAGCGCTAGCTTGGGCTAAATAAGCAACGCTCAAACTGCAAAATAAATAATTTGGCTGGTCCGCGCGTCGTCCAAATCGTAGTCTGCGCACATGTATGCGTTTATTGATGAGACGGGGAACACAGGCGCAGCGTTGTTCGACGCTGCGCAACCAATTTTTGCAACTGCCGCGCTTTTGACGCGAACCGACTTCGACGCCATCAATAGCAACCCCATCAAGAAATTGGGCCAGACTATCGGGGTTATTGAACTCCACGCTAGCGAGCTGGGTGTAGCTCGCATCGAAGAGATCGCACGCGGCTTGCACAGAGTGTTGAAGAAGGCTGACCCACAGTTTTTCATCGCGCGCGTCGAGAAGAAGTATCTGCTTGCGACAAAAATGTTCGACTTTCTGTTCGATCCCGGCGAGAACCGGGCTGCCTCCCCCCATATCTATAACATTCGCCCTCTTCGAATTTCGTTCGCCTTCAAATTTGCATCAATCGTTTCCGAGGAAATGGCGAAAGACTTTTGGACTGCGATGATGGAAACTAGCCCGGAGCGCGCTCGGTTAGGAATGGTCAGATTTTGCGACCAAGTTCTTGAACTTGTTCCGACCATCGTTGACGTCGGGCTGCGCGAGCGTATCGGCCCTGCAATCAGTTGGGCGCGCGAAAACCCGGAGGCAATCTACTTTCATTCAGACGGAAAGGTAGCTCGACAAGGTCACCTGCCCAACCTTGTTGGATTCGGCAATTTGATGGACGGTATCGAGCGCCAATCTGAGCGATGGAAAAAGCCAGTCCGCCGCATTCGCCACGACAGGCAAAGCCAATTCGAAGGGGCGCTCAAATGGTGGCACGAACTTTATGCAAATGCCTCTCCCGAAAGGGTGCCATTGATGATGGGCGAAATGTTCAAAGCGCAGCGTGCGGGCGGGAGTGTTCTTGAGATTTCATCGGCAGACGCAAGCGCTGGCATTCAGGTCGTGGATGTCATCCTTTGGCTGTTCAATCGCCTTAATCGGCAGCTGGACATCGGGCCGGAATCAGCCGAGCTAATGCGGTGGGTTTTTCGCCGCTCAATGCAAAACGACTTTTCGTTCAAAGGTGTTTCACAGGCTCTGGACCAGCAGTTCGGGTGGATGTTTGAACAAGAACCTCCGCCAGAGCAGATAGAGAAAGCCAAGCGGCTGTTGGGTGAATTTGAGCAGGCTCGCCTTGACCGCGTTGACGAATATGCCACGCTTCAGATTACAGAACGGTAGCAAGGTCTGCCGCTGCCCTTCGGGCGACCCGCTCTATTCGCCGTGCGAACCAAGCCTGTAGTCTTGGCCCTTCGGGTGACGATCAGGAGCGTGGGAAAATGAGCGGGATTTTCTAAAGTCGCACTCTTTCCCGCTGCGCCCCTTGAGTGTGCGGTGTTTTTGGACTGACCCGCTGGCACGCTCGCCTCTCTTCTTGCCGGAAGGGCGCTGGCGCACAGTTGCGCGCGCACACCATCCGGCGGCGGCGCTCCGTGCAAGGGTGCCGTTTGTATGCCGCGCTGCGGCTGTGTGGCCTGACCGGCCCCGTTTCCTGATTCGGGGAACGCCAAGGGCTTTGCCCTCTCGTTTCCCAAAGCAGAATAGTTACCCCCGTGTGGCGGGCTTCGCCCGCTGGCCCGCTCCAGGGCAACGATTCAGCTTTCCCTCCCCCTCCCATCCTCGCCGGAAGGCAGAGCCGCATGTCGCAGCCAGTGCGGCTTTCAGCCTGAAAAGGAGGTAGGAAATGTGTGATTTACAGTTAATGTATCGTGAGTGCGGGGCAGAAACACGCGACGATTATTTGCGCGACATTGCCAACGAGAACGGCTTGCCGATTGCCTGTGTCCGCGAGATTGCTGACCGGCTTGGCGAGCGGGAGGATTTCGGGGCGTTGATCCTGATTTGCGAAACCCACAGGGAGCGGGTGCAATGAGCGCGGCCCCTCCTGCCGCGCGCGAACAGACCGCCCGCATCGCCCGTTTGAATGACTTGGCCCGCCGCGCAATGGGGGTTGCTTGCACCGCCGTCGCTACCGTTGGTTTCCGGTCGCTGCCAGAGGCCGACAAGGCGCAGGTGCGCGAACTTATCGAAACCTATGACGCTTTCGATGAGGACAGCGACCCGCACGGCGAACGCGATTTCGGGTGCGTCTATCAGCTTGGCGATGGCCAGTGGACGACTGAGCGCCCCGGAGTTCGGGAGGACGAGCTCGAACGGGTGTTCTGGAAATTCGATTATTATGACCGCGATTTGCGGTTTGGCAGCGAGGATGCAGCAAACCCCGTCGTCACGCGGCGGGTTCTGACCATTATGCTATCCGATGAATATTGACAAACAGCGGCGGCGGTTCTCCCCGCCGCCGCCAATTCAACTACGACACGTATTGCCGTACGACGGCCTCAGCCGAGTCAATCGCTTGCCTAGCCGCGACCAGTGCTTGCAAGGCAATGGTCGCATCCCTGCCCGAAGGATAGGGGCCGCGCGGCGGAATATTGGCCCCTTCCTCCGGTTGAACAGAGCGGAAAGACTGCCCGCTAGCAATTTCCCCGACCCGCCCGCCGTTGACGCCGAACCACGCAGCGATGTCATGCTGACGGTCACCCCGCGCTAACATCGCTTTAACGGTTGCGGCATCACGCTCCGAAAGACGGATGCCACTAGGTTGTGCTCGTTGTCCCATGACGATCCCCTTCAAGCTGCTTGACGGAGTTTAAGCAACTCCGTTTCGAATGCATCATAGGCCAGTGTATAGCTGCCTTCGTTTTTGCCGATCTTTTGCGCATCGCCGGAAAACGCCTGAATCAACACTTTATATTTCCGCACGATCTCATCGAGATGCTGGTTGATAAAAGCGACCGGGTCCGTTTTCCAACGCAACATTCCGTTTTCATCGGCTTCGATAAGTGCCTTCAATCCGTAAACAAGCGGAACGATGAAGCCGTCTGGGTAACGATATCCAGTCGGGCGCTTGCCAAACGGCGTCGTTGGCTTCGTTCGCAAGTCTTTCGCAAGCGTTACTGCACGAAGCAGCCCAAAACTGCCATTGTTCCGATTATAAGCGTCAGGGAAATCGGCATAGATCATGTCCATCAACAGTGGCATTTCACCGGCAATCTTGAGCGCGCTGCCAATTGTTGTGCTGTGCAATTCGTGGGTGCCATCACCCGTGCGTGTCGATACCTCAGGATGCTCCATCAACGTATCGAACGCTGAAGAGCATTTGCCTTTGCCGCTATATATTTCCGCAGCACGAGGAGCGGATGCTCCCGTCGGCAAAGAAGCGACCGACAACGGAATCCATGAAAGGGCGACGAGATCGCGAACCTTAACGTCACCACCATCGTTCGATTTCCACTCGACCCGCTTGGCGATTTCGGCGGGGACGTTGCCGCGCAGGAAATCGTAAAGTCCCTTCTTGTTGGCCTTGGCTTCGTCGGCAAGCTGCTTGTTATTGTTCCGCGCGGCGCAGATTTCAAAAAGCGAGCTGGTGAACGCTTCAAGCAACATCGGGTCATCGGTGTCACTCGGCATTAGCACTTCAACGGGGACGAGGAAATCGAGCGGGCCGCCTTCGCCCGACGCAGCCGAAGCCTTAAGCGCATTGACTTCCGCCTTGCCTGCAATCCACGCGGCTTTAAAATCGGGCCAGCTCTTGATTTTCTTGACCGCCTTTGGGTCACCATGCGCGACAGCCAGAATATGCGTTCCGATGGCCAGCGTATTATGCCCACCGTCGAGGACGCCCTCAACTTGCGGATTCTCAAACGTCATCTGGAAACGCCGCCGCTCCAATTCACGACAGTTTGCCGAGGCGACAAGGATACCTTTGGTTTTGAACGGAAACAGTTCGGGAGTCCGCTCGATTGACTCGATGATATCAGTTGTGATTGGCCCGATTTTCGCGGTGCGCGGGTTGGCTTCCAGATCAGCTGCATCGAGCAGCGGCAACAGGTTGCGCGCACGGACAAAGCCAACAAGGCGCGTGACAGGCCCTTCGGTTTGACGATCAACGGTTTCAAAGCGGATAATTAGTTCATTCGGGTTCATGTCTAAGTCTTCCTATACAGGAGGACTGATTCCGAACGGCGCTGGCATCAAGCCAACGGAAAGAGCAAGGGAATTTCGCTCCAACGCCACCTACCGGTGACAACCCCATCCAGAACCAATCCAGGTTCATTTTCAGTCCACCAATCCGGCGAACGAGAGTTGTATCTCAAATTGGAGCGAGCGAGTCAATGCCTCTGCGCAAGAGCCTGCTTCCAGCCGACTTCAAAGAATCAGTTCCGTGACATCATTCCACATACGCATCGCAGTCGATAAAAGCCCGACTGACTCGCCGACAGTGGAAATACCGTTCAAATGTCCATCGCGAATAATCGCTTATCCGGCGGCGTTGAACTCACCTTAAGTCGAACATAAAGATCACTTTGCAGATGCTTAGGCGGCGCTGTGGTTGTCGTCACTATGTATTGAAAGGCCGGTGTGTCAGTGGCCTGTTCCCATTTATGGACCAGATCAAACAGGCCAGCATAAAGTTGACTGTCCAAATCGGCTTCACGTGGGCTGTCATGTATGAGGATGGCAGGTATTTCTGCACGTTCTTCGACTGCCATATGCAGAGCTGCAAGATCGAATGCGACGATCTTCAACGAATCCAAAGCCGCCGTGGACACTTCCCCGCGCCCTGAAAACTCGGCATCGACCTTCAATCCGTTCCCATCTAGCTTGATGGTGCCAGCCACACCTTCGGGAAGCCATGCGGCCATAACTCCCCGATAACGTTCCTCCAGTGTGCCAATTGCGGCTTGCGCCCTTAATCGGCCCGCTTCGAGATTAGCCCTAGCGGTCTCCAGTTCCCGCGTTGTTGATGATGTGGGCGTGCCAGTCGTCTCGCTTGCTTGAAGCCCACGCAAGTCATCAAGCAAGCGCCGTGCATTATAGACCTTTTCTTGGATTTCTCGCGCAGCCGCTTGTGCTGCACGAATATTGTTCTCCGCCGATTTTGACTCTTGCTCCAATGCAAGCTGACGCGGTGTGAGCTGCTCAATCAGAGCACTTGTGCGATTTGACTCTTGCTCTGCGGTAACCGCTTCAGCGTCAAGGTTATCCGCATTGGATTGCTTGGCAGAAATTGCAGCCCTCAGCGCAACAACGTCACAGCTTTGAAGTGAAATACCGCATCCCTTTGCCAGCGCTTCGTCCACTCCAACCCGACAAATCGGACAGACGCGGACGCCGCTTTGCGTTATGTCTATTTCACCCAAATTTGCCTCCGAGCGCAGCCGGTCGGCATCGGCCTTTTTTACAGTGGCATCATTGGCGTGTTGCCGTTGTTTGGCAACCAATTCGGCCCTCTCTTCGTTCAGTGTTTGAAGGCGACCAAAAATCTCAGCGACATCTGGTGGCTTCGGCAGTCCAGTCCGCATAGCATCTGACAGCCCTTTTTGGGCCAATGAGATCAGGCCAGCCTGCTCAATCCGATCTTCCAGCCCCACGTCTTCACTTGCATTCAAGACGCCTCGCGCTTCTTGCAAAATCTGCGAACGCCGCTGCTGCTGATAGTCCTTGCTCCGGCGCTCGGCGTCATTGGCTGTGACGAGTTCTCGTTCGCGCGTTGCCGCTGCGCGCTCATCCGCATCAAGGGCGCGGAGTGCAAGGCGCACCATCGTCAATTTTGAAGCCTCTCCCAAAACTTGCGCGCGCGAACGCGTGTGTGTGCGTGGAGATCGCCAGTCGAGAATATCGGACAGGCGGCACTCTTGGTCGCGGGTCAACCATGCTCGCAGCACATCCCAGACATGGTCACTCCCAACTTCGGGCGGTGCAGCGCCCACAATCTTGGAAAGAAATGTCGCTGCGATGATCGAGTCCACCGAGGATAGATCGCCCTCTTGACGGCCCCGCGCCAGCGCATCCTCGACGCTATTTGCTTTAATCGCAAAGTCGTTTCCGGGCAGGCCAAGCGCGCGAACGGCAACCCAGCATTGACCGTCAATTATGACTTCGCCCGCGACCAAGCCGTTCGCGAATTTTGACATGATCCGTCTGCCTTGGGATTCCGTTGAGAAACTCGGTTCGCCAAGGCAGGCACGGATCAACCGGCAAAATGTTGTCTTCCCGCTACCATGGGCGATGGCCTTGCTTTCACCACTGGCCATGTCGGGTGACCAGATGATATTCAGTCCGGGTTTCAGGTCCACATTGCGGATGACGGTATTTGTGTCGCTCAAAATAGTAAGCCGCCGAATCCAGAGCCGGGGGCCAAACCGGCCCGTGGGAGCCTTTGGTGGTTCAATCGCCTGTATGAACAGGTCCGCCATTACCCGAAGTTTGCCCAAACGACATTGTCTTCCGGTGCAACGGCAACTCGGAGATGGTCTGCGCTGATCGCGCGGACAGCACCGAGCGCAAATGCCGCTCGCTGTGCGTCGGCAGAGCCAGCGTTCAATCCAGTATCGGTGAAATGCTGACCACGGGACCAGCTACCGTTAGGTTGCTCGGAAAGCTGGCCGGATGTGATCATTGTCTCGAACATAGCGCGCCATGCAACATTAATCGCCGGACGCAGTCTGGTCACACCCACTTGAGACACCGCCTCTGCCCCAACGAGCCGCAGCCACGCAGCGCGATCATCATCAGATAACAGCGGCGTCAGCAATCTCGGCTCAGCAAGGCTCGCGATGACGAACCGGAGCCGCGACGCATCGGTTGCAGGGTCCATCTGCCAAAGAGTATATTGCGCGGCATAGCGCAGGCGATCACCGGGCTGAATGCTGGCCAACCAAGTCCAGCTACCGTCCTGCAAGGTGGCAAGCGCAGGCACTTGAACAAGTGCCGTTGAACTTGCATTTGAGAAAGCCCCCGGCCAGCCGCCGTGAGCTTCGATCACGGTGTCAATCTCAGCCATCAGCTTTCGCGTTTCGGTCAACGCCACGACGATACGGCGATAGTGGATTATGTCTTCGTCGGTCAGGATGCGGCCTTCGCGGGGAGATTTACCGCCTTTGCCTGCACGGTCTTTCAGCCATTTTTCGCATGGGGTGTAGCCACCGACGGCGAAGGCCCAGGTATCGCGCGGTACATCTTCAAACCATCGGGTTGTGTTGATCATCACTCTGCCGTTGTCGTATCGCGGATAGCCCTTTTCCACCCGAGCGGAGCCTGTTCCGGCAAAGCGGATATCCGGAGTTTTGAGGATAACGGCGTCATCGGGCTTCAGCAAATGCAGCGCGACCAGTTCGCGGCCCAATGACACGAGATCGGCGAAGGTGGCGCGGTCCTTGGGGGTCGGGACGCGGGGAAAATCTGATTTCAGGAACTCGGCATAGCGGCTGCGGTATCCCGGCGCGTGGAGCACGGCATAGATATAATCGAAAAGATCGCGCGGGCCGAGCGTGGTGGTCAGGTTGCCGCGTCCGTCCCAAGGCGTGTCGAGCAGGCCAATCTGTTCGGGCTTGGGCTGGATAAAGTCCTTGCCCAAACTACCTTGCTGCCCGCGCAGGATGCCATCTTTGTAGGTGAGGGCAAGCGAGACGCCAAATTCCAGCGCCCAGTTGCGGTCGATGTTGGGGCGGCGATGCACTTCGCCATCAGAAGGCTTGAGCCAGAGGACGAAGACGTAGTTGCCTTCCTTGTTTGAAACGGCGTGATGCGTCATGTAATCGTCTACAGCGAAAACGTGCTCCCATCCTGCCGCAATATCGACTTTTCTCGTCGAGGAGAGAGCAACATTTTTTCCATCAAAATGCTGCATCGTTTGCCAAACGGGCCTCGCAAGGAAACCTCTTGTCTTACCCGTATAATAAGTGAATTTTTTGTTGAACGGCGCATAGTTGACCGACTTTACGAATTTAATGTCGGCACCACTTTCGACGGCGTCCTCCTTCGCGTTTTCGAGAGCCCAATCGTTGTCGCTTGGTAATTCGAATTCTTGACGAATTTTTTCAACATCATCGCAGTTAGCCAAGCGCTTCACACGCGCCAAAATTTCATCGGGATCAATTGCAAAACAGAAAGGATCTCGCTTGGAAATTATGCCCATAGTGTTGAACGGAAAGACCTCTGGCAGGCCTTGCCCACTATAAAATTCGCCTTGAAGCGGGTTCTCCCCGTCACGTTCGGATTCGAGCGGGGTTAGAAGGAAGACTGGCGGAGCGGGCACCTGTGAATTGGTAACTGCGGTGAGTCCGTTTGTTTCCAGCCATTCCAGCTTACCATTGTCTCCGGCCAATCCTCCCAGCTTGCCGAGAAGGTCAAACTGTCTAATTGAATGCGGCGAAGCGATCACGGCTGCAACCGTAATGTTGGTGCCTTCCTCAATCGCAAAGACCCCTTCGTCTCGCGTGCCGTCCGGCGCGAGTTCCCGTTTGTTGATGTTGCCATGCAAATCGACAATCCGCAGCAGCGGGAAGCTGTCGATCAATCCAGTTCGAACTCCCCGGAATGTAGGGCTATCTAGCCATGAATTCGACGTAATATACCCCAGAACGCCCGCGCCCGAACGCTCAATCTGGCGCATTCCAAAGGCAATAAACTTCACATAATCGTTGTTGAGCCATTTGGGGTTCTTCTCGCCCAGAGGTTCTCCCCGCACCTGAAAGAAACGCTGGATTATCTCGCCAGCAAAAGTCAGCTTACCCTTGATCTTGCTGGGGTTCATCGAATGGCCCTTGTACGGCGGGTTTCCAATTACCACGGTGAAGGGGGTTGTAGTTTTAGCTTCATTGGCGCGTTCCGCCTCATGCGCCATCGCTTCCAACCGCATCCGTTCCTCCAGATCAAGTTCGCGTGCGGGCTGAAGAGTGTTGGTAAGCAATATATGCGCGCGCTCATCCGATCCGAAGGTGTAACCAGTTTCAACCAGCTTCACCCCGATTTTCATATGAGCGATGGCATAGGCCGCCATTTTTAGTTCAAACGCGGTCAGGCGCGGTAGCAGGTGTTTTGGGACATAGTCATTCCACGCCGCCTTGATTTGCGTGGGCGCTTTCCCTTGCTCGCGCCAGTGTCCGACCATCCGTTTGTGAATCAGATCAATCACCTCAACCAGAAAGGTGCCAGTGCCGGTCGCGGGATCGAGTATCTGCACAAAGGGCGCATCGGGATCGACATGATCGGGGACGCTGATCTTTTCATTGCGCGCGGCGAGGTCTTTCCAACTGCTCGTATCGGCAAGACCCAGCGGCAGATCAAATTCAGTGCGCAGCATTTCATCCACCCCGCGCACGATGAAGCCGACCACGGCCGGCGGGGTATAGAAAATACCCGCATCCACCTTTTGATCGCGGTCATACTCATGCAGGAAATCTTCATAGAAATGGATCACCGGGTCTTTTTTGGGATTGCGATTGCCGAAATCGCGTAGCACCGCATCCATATTGGCGCGGTTGAGCATATCGACGACATCGCGCACACCGAGTTCGTCAAAATCCATGCCTTTCCGCTTGTCTCGTCCGCCCAGCTTTAGGAAACTACCAAACAATTCTTTCAGGAACGGATTTGTGCGCGGCACCATATCGGCCATATTGTCCGCGATCAGAACGCCCGTGCCATCCTCGTTCGATGTCCGCGAAATCCGCGCGGCGAGCATCCCGTAACAAATGGTCTGCGCGAACATGTCGGCAAAGCCATCCTCGTCCAAATCTTGGATCAGATTCTTGCGGAATGCCTCCAACATGGTCCGCATCGGGCCGTCTTCGCTTTCGGCGGCGAGCAATTGATTGGCACGGGCGCGGATGTCGGTCGCCAGCGCCGCCAGCCGCGCGGCAAGTTCCTGCGAAGTTTTGATGACTTCATTGTGCCCGGTTTCAAATGCACCCGCCCAATTCGCGCGCCAGCCTTCGATGTCGTTGACATCGTCCGGCCACGTCAGTCGCGATATAAGCAGGCTTGCCACATGATCATTGTGCAGCCGCGTATCCTTAGCGTTCCAACCGAGCACTTTCATAACTGGCAGATCGCCCGTCGCCGCGCCGTCACTGAAATGGACAAAGGCCAGTTCGCGTTCGCCCGATAGGCCGAAATTGGCAGCGAAAATCAAATCGCCCTTGTCCCACGCTTGTCGATCCGCCGATTGCACCCCGGCGCGCTTCTTGAAAACCAAAGCGTGGAGCATCCGGCGCAGCACCGTGACTGAGATAGCTTTGTTTTCCAGCGAGAGGAAGAAAATGCCCCAAGGCTGACCAGTGACGAGCGGGCGGAGCTGATGGATTTCCCGGATTTTCGCAGTTTCTTCGGGTTTCAGGCCGAGTTCGTGTGGCTCATATTCATATACCACATCCTCAAAGCCGTAATCATTCGGTATCTTCCATTCGAGATGATCGCGCAGCAGGTCGATCAGCTTGGGGAAGCTGTTGACTTGGGCCAGTTCAGATGCGGTAAGTTGTGGCATTCGGTCCCCAGTTATCAGTTCAATTCCATCCAGGCCTTTAATATCGGCTTGACGCCAACCGGGGCTTGAACCTTGCGCAAGAATGACTTGGCAATATGCTTTTCAACCGTGACGCGGATATCCGATAGCGCGACTTGGTCGATTTCCGCCTTGCGCGGCGTTTCGGGCGTGGCCCGGATCACCTCAATGATGCGCGGGCCATCCTCCGCGATGCTGCCGGTGGCCACATCATAGAGATACCATTGCACGTCACCGGCCTGCGCCGTCCAGACATCTTCACCCGATGCGTCGCTCGCCGCTCTATCGTGCGCCGGGCGGGCATAACAGAAGAATACCGATTTGGTACCGGGGTTAATTTGCTGCTTGCCGGAGAAGATGCCGTTGGGGAATGCGCTCACGCGCTCATCAAGGTCGGGATACTGGAGGAGCAAATCCTGCCATTCGAGGTGCATATCCTCATCGGGGCTACGCTGCCCTTCATATTGTTCATTAAAGTTGCGCAGGTCTTCATAATTATCGTCCTCACGCAGCAGCTTGCGTCCTTCAATGCCGAGCGTCTTGGAAATGCGGAGCGTTTTGTGCGCGACCTTGCCGTAAAGTTTGAGCAATTCATCGAGATCATCGGGCGGCAGGAAGTTCCAATAGGCGACGGTGCCGCGCACATCCTTTTGGTCGGGATGATCGACAATTATACACGCTTCTATCGCCGGGTTCATTCGCCGGTCCACGCGGCCAATACGCTGCATCAGCCGCACCGGGTTCCAATGGAGATCATAGTTGATCAACCGCGTAGCATCCTGAAGGTTGAGGCCTTCGGATAGCACGTCAGTTGAGACGAGAACGCGGATTTCCTTGTCGCCCACCTCTGCGCTTGAGCTTTCGTTATAGTAAGGCGCGAACCGCTGGATCAGCTTGGCGCGGTCTCCCTTGGTGCCACTGTCAATCTGATCGACCCCGTCAATGCCCGCATCCTTGAGCTGCCCCGCCAGATAGCGCGCCGTGTCTCCAAATTCGGAGAAAATGAGCACCTTGTGCTTGGACAGCACGGGGTCTTTGGTCAGAAGCTGTATCAGCTTTTTCAGCTTCAAATCCTGAGCAGGTTTGAACTTTTCCAATTCATCGAGGAAGTCCGCAACCTGTTCGAGATCGGCGAGGGTATGGTCGATAATTTCGTCGACCTTGAAATCCTTGCGGGAGAGTTTTTCGACCGCTTCCAAAAGCTCCGGTGGAACTAGATCATCTTCTACCTCGTCCTCGTCAAACATGTCTTTTTGGGGGGTGTAGTCCAGCAGTTTGGCATTTTTGCGCTTCCATCGGTCAAGCTTCGCCCTCTCGTGCTCACTCTCACAATGCACCTCCATCCACGCCAGCAGTTTCATCATCAATCGCCAACAAGACTGCCGGAAGGCCTCAGCCGAGCTTTCAAAGCGTTTGAGAAAGCTGGTGCGGATGAGGGCCACGACTTGTTTCAAGCGACCTCGTTCCAACGCCGTCGCTACATCCTCACTATCGCCCTTGTAATATGCGTAGGGGTTATAAATACCGAGCACGAAAAGCGGTTCGCGCTTGTGGAAGGCCTCGGCGACCATGTCGAGCAGCTTGCCATAGGTTTGGCGAACAGAATAATCCGCTACGGTCGGCTCTCGCGGTTCGGGGAACATGACGTCGCCATCGCCTTCTCGCTTCATGCTCTCCTTAACATAGCTTCGGCTGCGCTGGACGACGAGAGCATCAAAAAGTGGGTCAGTCGATAGCCTAACCGACACATCCGCCGCATTAAGTTCGACCGGCTCCTCTGCTTCGAGGCCGCCGTATATTTCCTTCTCAATGGCCTTTTCAAGCTGGCGGATATAACCGGGCAATGAATGTATCCCGAGCGTTCCACCCGCAAAATGGTCCGTCGCATGTTGCGTGAACAGCTCAACCATATGCTGAAAGTCGGTCAGCCGGTTGTTGATCGGTGTCGCGGTAAGCATGAACATTTGCTTGTTTTTCGCGAGATCATATAGCCGCCAGTAACGCGATTTTCGCGCCTCATCCTCTTCGCCTTTGGTGCCAGTGTTACGAAAATGGTGGGCTTCGTCGATGATGATGACATCCGCCTCTTCCGCGACGCGATCCAGCTCTTCCGCCATTTTCTCACGCATAAGATCGGTATGGCTGAAGATTTTGAGGCGGCTGTAACCTTTGAACACGTCTGGCAAGCGTTTGCGAAGTTCACGTTCCCAGACTGGCCCCTTTGCCGCCTTCGGAACGAATAGGGCCACGTTCTTCTTCTCGTGAACGGCAAAGCGTTCGATGAGCATCAGGCCGATGAAGGTTTTGCCCAGTCCTACGCCATCACAAAGGAATGCCCCGCCATATTTGTCGGCGCGTTTGAGCAAGCCACCATATCCGTCTTGCTGATAACGGGCCAGAACCGGAAATATCCGTGATCCGTGCTTTTCCCACTCGCTTGCAGTTTCCTCATGTCCGAGGAAATATTGCTGCAACGAACGAGCGTAAGCGTCGAAGGGCGTAAAAATTTGGGTATGGCGCTCAAATGTCTTGAGCACTTCGGTCGTTACGTCTTCAGCCTCGTCCCAATGCTCTTCATACCATTCCTGTAGCACAGCCACCGGCGCGCCTGTAATCTGGACATTGAGTTCAATATTTTCTGTGAGGCCCGGCAAGGTGAAGTTCGATGACCCAACCAGCGCAGTTGATCCAACGACTTCCATGCGCGCGTGGGTAATATAGGCTTTGGCGTGAAACTTGTCTTTGCGGTAAACGCGGCATTGAATCTGACCGGATCGCAAGGCCTCAACAATAGCGTCAACTCCGTTTAGGAAATGGCTCCTTTCCTTTTCGGCTTCAATACTTAAATCCAGCGCGTTTTCCGCTGCCGCTAGTGCAGCTTCAAAGGCGCGTTTTGTCCGACGCGAAACTTCGTCGCCCATCAAGATACGAATTTTTTCTAATTTTTGCCATTCGCCGTCGAGCGCTAGCAACGCACCAACCTCAAAAAAGCCCGACGCGATGTCCAACCCTTTAGAAAGTTCGCACCAGTCCTTTAAATACCGAAGCGCTTTCCAGTCTTCGGCACTGTTATCGACGATGAACAGTTCACTTCCGACTTTATGACTAGATCGTTTGGGCAAGCTTTGTTCTCCGCCAATGGAACCGCCTACGCGCGATTCACCTTGATTTTTATTTTACGCAGTTAAACCATTACTAAACGGCATGGTCAGGGAATCAACTCGAAATGCGCCGCAATAAGTTTCTTTGCGCGGGCATTTGGCAAAATTCTGAGGGTAGCGCTTGTGCCTCGCGAATATTTACTCCTCGTTCTGTTCCACCTCGTTTCAATCACCCTTACCTGACCACACGCGGTCGTGCGTCAATGTCCGGCCCGCGCCGGTTCTCTGCGTTCACCCGTGTAGGACATGACGCCCGCCCTTAACCGCGCCGTCTATCGGAGGGTGGCAACGAGCCAAAGCAGAACGAAAGGATTTAATCATGACACGCACAACCACCGCATCAACCAGCGAACCCAAAACGCCAGCGTTTCAAGCATGGCACGTCACCAGCAAAGGTGACAACAACTTCTGGATCAAAGTAGGGGCAGCATGGCCGCATCGCGACGGCAAGGGGCTTTCATTGCAACTCGACGTCATACCGATGAACGGTCGCATCGTTCTTCGCCAGCCTTCGGTGATTACCGGCGATACTCGGGCAGGCGCGTAAGCGCCTGCCCCTAATCAGGCCTTGGCTTTGAGCGTCACGGTACGTGCGCGAACCACGGCTTTAACCGCCGAGAAGTCAGCATCCAACGGCAAGGCCTTCGCAAATTCGCCATCAATCGCGGCGATTACCGCTTTGCACAATTGTCCGATCCGCGCGCGCACGAAAGGCGCGCCGAGCTGGGCATCGGCGGCAAACCGCTCCCAGTGGCGCGGCTCGATGTCTTCGAGGACAGCCTTGCCGCCTATTTTCATCGCCAGCTTCACATGCAGATTGGGGTAGATGATGGTCGAGAGCAGATCATAAAGCGGAGCGAGGGTGATTGCGCCGCCCCCATTACCAGCACTGTGGAGCAGGCTGAAATTCTTGGCATGGGCATCGGCATTGCCGATAACTAGGTTAAAGATCGCGGCATCGAGGAGTTTCAGGATTTCGCGCGCGGGCCGTGTTGCTGCGCGGCGCAGCAGTGCGAAGCAATCCGGGAAGATCGGCCCGCCTTCGCTGGCATATTTGCGGTGCGAGGGGATGCCAAGGGCTTGCGCAAAGTCTTCCTGATGGAGGCGGGTGACGCTTCCCCTGGCGTCAACTGCACGGTCGTAGCGGGTAACGAGCAGGAATGACCGGTCCGCAACAACATACATTTCAACCGCCGCAACCTCCAGCCCAATCGCGCTCGCTAGCGACATGCAGAAATATTCATTCTCCGTTGTGCCCTCAAACCGCGATATGGGCGGCTTGAGGATATGGCTTGTCGGTTGCCCCGGCGCGGGGAGTGCGATTTGCCCGTCGATCAGGAGGACTGGCAATTTGGATTGCGCGCCCGCCAGCGAGAGCCGCAATCCATCTTCGCCTGCCAGCATGGGGCGGAGCGGGAGATGATCGAGCAATTGCACGAGCGCATCGTCATCCAGCAGTTTTGGCGCAGCGTCGCTTGGTGACGCAGGCGTTTCCCCTTCGGGCAACAGCGTCAATGCACCTGCGACTTCGCCGCCGAGATATTCGAGCAGCCGGAATTCATTATCCGCCGACACACCGAGCGCGCGCGCAATCGCGGTGCGCTGCCCTTCCTCTGGCAGTATGCCGCCGAAAAAGGCTTGGACCGCACTGCGTTTGAAAGGTTCGGCTTGTTTGGGGAGCGAGAAGGACAAGGCGGGTGCCTTGGGATCGGCCAGCCACGCAGCGTCATAAGCAAACAGTGTTTCGCCATCGGGGCCGAGATAGAGGCAGCCGGAGATACGGCCATCCCACCAGACAGACAGGCGGTCGGTCATAGGTCGCCCGGAGGTGACGCGATGCTGACATCGCAACCAAGCGTCGCCAGAACATGCAGCACCTTTTCGAGCTGGAGCGTGGCCTTGCCCGCTTCGAGATCGACGATGAAGCGAACGCCAACGCCAGCCGCCGCAGCAAGCTCCGCCTGCCGCAGCTTCTGCGCCTTGCGTTCGCGGAGAACGATCAATCCTAGTGACTTGCTATCCATATTACCGAGCGAGATATTATTGAGGTTAGCGGTCAATTGCAAGGTAATTATTCCCGATCAGGAATAAAGTAAGCCTTTACGACTAAAGGCACAATAATATTCCCGCTCGCGCAATTCTTATGATCGCTTCTTACCGAACCAAAGCGAGAACCTTGTTCCCGCCCATTGCGGCTTCCCGTGCCATATCCAGCACTTCCACGGCCTTCAGTTTGAATTCCGGCGCGAGATGCGCGTGGCGCAGCGTCATCGAATAATCGCTGTGGCCGAGCAGTTCGCGGATGGTGTTGAGATCGACACCGCCCATCGCCAGCCTTGAGGCAAAATGGTGGCGCATGTCGTGCCAGCGAAAGGACGCAATCTGCGCGTCCTTGAGCAGCCGACGCCAAGACGAATTGGCACGGTCGAAGCGCTCGCCCTGTTCGTTGACGAAGACGAGGCCCAACTGTTCTTCGCTTTGCGCGCGCCAGTTCAGCAGCACCGACGTTGCTTCGCGGTTGAGCGGAATATGCCGCGTCCGTCTGGACTTGGCGGTTGCGCCGGTAACGGTCAGAATGCGGCGGTCAAGGTCAATGTTTTCCCATGTCAGGTCAAACAGTTCACCGCGCCTGCACCCTGTGTTGATCGACAGCAGGATCAGCGGCTTGACATGATCGGTAAATACGAAATCGCGCAGGCTGGGCAGCAGCACATAGCCGCGTTCCGCGCGCCAGCCATTGGCTGAATCGCGTTCGGCGCGGCGGCGCTCTTCGCGCGCTTCAATGGCTTCGCGCAGCCTATATTCCTCGGCGTCGGTCAGATAGCGGACCTTGAGGCAGTCATCGACACGCGCCTTCTTGATCTTGGCGAGCGGATTGACCGGCAATATCCCCCAATCGACGGCGCGATTGAAACTCGCCTTGATTGAGGAGATGTCGCGATTGATCGTCTGGTTGCTTAACCCGCGTTCGACCTCACCCGCGCGCCAGCGCTCAACATCAAGCCCTGTGATTTTGTCGAGCGGCTTATCCAGCAGCTTCTTGAAGGCGGTAGCGAGGCGTTTGAGATTTTGCCCATAGGCTTTCTGGCTGGACTTTGCCCAAGCTGCATAATCGCCATCGAGATATTCACGATAGGTCGGCATCATCGCTTTGGGCTTGCGCGCTTCAATGGGGTCGATACCGCGATAGAAATCGGCGAGAATGGCCCGTGCGCTTTCGCGCGCTTCACTGACCCCAAGCACATCGGCCCGACCAAGCCAGACCCGTTTGCCGCGCGCATATTCACAATAATAGGATTTTGTCCCGCTAGGCATAACCCGCAACACCAGACCCTTCAACCGCGTATCGCGGTGATCGACTTTGGCCGACGGAATGGGTAGTTTGTCGATGACCATTTGGGTTAGTGCTGCACGCATAGTTACCGCCTCGGAATCAATCTGGTGGTGCTGTGGTGGTGCAACTTGATGAATTAGAACGGAACAAAGTGGCACCCGATGCAACACCGATCATGCTCAATAAATGGCAGAATTCTGAGGTTTATGCAAGGTTTTTTGGCTGCATCACGATGCGATCCGAACCCCCTAAATTACGGGCTGGGGGTGTGGGGGTCGCAGGTTCGAATCCTGTCGTCCCGACCAATAAATCGGTTTTAAGTAAATCACTGACATAAATAAGAAAACTACACCATATTCGATCTTCGCGCAAATCTTAGCGTTCCGGCGAGATGACTGGCTAAGACTTTTCCGAATCCCAACTTGCCAGATGATAGCGCGCATAGCGACGCTCACCGGTGCGAATTAGTGCGCCTTTTTCTACAAGATCAGCCAAATCGCGGGTTGCCGTCGCCAGACTTGCCCCCGTGATCTTGCGGTAATTTCCCGCACTCAACCCGCCATCGAATCCGTCCGGCCCTTCGCGGAACAAGCGCAGCAGCGCCTTCTCCTGCCGTTCGTTGATCTGCCCGCGCAACCGATCGAGCAGCCGCGTCTTGTGGATCAGGAAGCGGATGCGGGTGATCGTCCGCGCCTGCGCCTCGATGACAATATCGGCAAACCATGTCAGCCAGGCGTCAATGTCGTTGCTCTGGCTGCCGAGCTGAAGCGCGGCATAATAGGCTTTGCGGTGACGATGGATCGTTTCGGCGAGCGCCGTCAGCGTTGGGGCCGCAAGGTTTTGCGCCAAAGCCTTTTCAGCAATCGCTCGCCCGATACGGCCATTGCCATCCTCGAAGGGATGTATGCTCTCGAACCACAGGTGCGAGATGGCAGCTCGGGTGATCGCCGGAAGCGGATTCGGTGATGACGGGGCGCTGTCATTGAACCATGCGATAAAACGGGACATTTCCACCGGGACAGTATCGGACGGCGGAGCCTCGAAATGGACGTGCGGCGCGTGCAGTGTTGCCGAAACAATCTGCATCGCATCTGCATGGCTACGATAGCGCCCGACATCGGCAATATCGCGCCGTCCGTTCATCAGCATTGCGTGCCACGCAAACAAGGTCTGGTCGTCAAGCGGCGCGGCATGATTGCGGTAAACATCCGCCATCAATTCAGCGGCTCCGGCTTCTGCTGCACTGGCTCGGCGCGAATCTGCGGCAAAGCCTAGATGCCGTGCGAGCGACGACTGGACGCTGGCGCGGTCGAGGATTTCGCCCTCGATGGCGGAGCTATCGACCACTTCTTGTGAAATCAGCTCAATGGTCAGGCCATCACGCGCATCGGCGTCAAGGTGGTGCAGCGCGCCGATGACAACGCCGGAGCCTTTCAGAAATTGCTCTTCTGACGCACGGATGCGATCCGCGTCGAAGCGGAAATCAGGCCAGCCGGGAAGTTGCCAATTCCAGCGCATGATTGATAAGATCCCTTTCTATCAATCACGATATAGCATGATTATGATTGATAAAGCGACAGCCAATCAATCACCCCCTCCTTGTCGATGATGAATGCCACAGCCACGCTCCACTGTGCAGAATCTGTGTAGATTGGCAGCGCAGGGGCGCGGAAATCCATAGCTGTGCAGGTGCTATGTAGCTGTGTATAGCTTATTTTATTATTCAATTACCGTTATTTGCCGCAATTCTGTCGCCCCGACCAAATTATTTCAATGAAAACCAGATTTGGCACTGACCGTGCCAACTGCAAACGCCCGCAGCCTTTACACCGCAATGCCAAAACTAACTTCGTTCGAGAAAATGGTGCCCGAGGGCGGATTTGAACCACCGACACGCGGATTTTCAATCCGCTGCTCTACCCCTGAGCTACTCGGGCCCTGAAAAATCAGGTAATGGCGGTGGGGTTCAACATCTTCCAACGCCATTGGGAGCGCTGCCTATAGAGAGCGATTGCTGCCCTTGGCAAGCGCAAAATCAGTCTTCGCCTATGTCGATGCTGTCTTCACTATCGGCGGGCAATCCGGGCAAGCGATAGCCATCGCCAAGCCACTGCAAAAGGTCGCGGTCCTTGCACCCTTGGCTGCAGAACGGGCTATACTCTGCGCGCACCGATTTTTTACAGACAGGACATTTCAGTTTGGGTTTAACCGGCATAATATCCGCCGGTAGCCAATTTGGGATCGGCCCGCAAGCTGACGGTTCTGCCGCTGCGTTTGGCCAATTCCTGCGCAAGATCCGGCCTTGCCTCCAACAACTTGATAATGGCCGGATGCGCCGCCAAGCCAAGCGGCCCAGGCCGGGTATCGCGCTCCGCCATTCGCAACAATTCCATCGCATAGCTGTGCGTGCGCCGATGCTGCATCATTTCGGGCAACGATGGCCCCGTCCGCCGTTTCACCAATTG
>JAYUPJ010000104.1:0-7393 GCA_043760195.1 Sphingomonadales bacterium
ACGTAGCATCGTTCCCCGAACGATGCTTGGACATACGGGGTATGTCCAACCGTCCACTCCTTCGCGGGAAAGACGATTTAGTATTCAACAAGAGTCGAAATCGACCAAACCAAAATCTCGTTCAGCAAATGTGCAATTTTAATGTACCATATCGCGCGTAGGCGGCATTTCGCCGCAACACGGAATAAGGATATTTTATGCGTAAATTTGCTCTGCTTGGCGCTATAGCTTTGGCTGCGATGCCACCAATGGCGTTT
This sequence comes from Sphingomonadales bacterium, assembly GCA_043760195.1. Classification (GTDB taxonomy): domain Bacteria; phylum Pseudomonadota; class Alphaproteobacteria; order Sphingomonadales; family Sphingomonadaceae; genus Sphingorhabdus_B. The sequence continues at coordinate 258 of JAYUPJ010000104.1, forward strand.
GCTCATGATATTGCGAGTACGGAATCAATGGGTCAGAATCACAAAAGCGATGCGCCGGTTGTTACGTTGGCGGTGACGGGTATTGCCCGCGCCAAGCCGGACCGCGCCATGCTGAACGCGGGCGTACAAACCAAAGCGGTCAGCGCAGCGGATGCGATGGCACAAAATGCGCGGCAAATGCAGTCGGTGTTGGCCGCGCTGAAGGGCAAGGGCGTTGCCGATAAAGATATTCAAACATCGAGTGTCTCGCTGAATCAAGATTATGATTACGGTGAAAAGGGGCAGGTGTTCAAAGGCTATATCGCCAACAACAGCGTCACCGTGCGGATGAAGGACATCAGCAAAATCGGCGCTGTGCTGGATACGCTAGTGGGTGCGGGTGCGACCAACGTGTCTGGGCCGACATTCATGGTGGAAAATGATAGCGCGCTGACCGAAGCGGCGCGATTGGACGCGATTCAGCAAGCGGCGAAGCTGTCTGCTTTCTATGCCAAAAATGCAGGCTTTGCCAAAGCGCGGTTGCTGTCGATTTCCGAAGTGCAAGAGACGGCCGGACCCATGCCAATGGCCAATATGAGAGTGGCGAGTGATGCAAGCGGCGGGGCGAGCACACCCATCGAACCGGGCGAAGTCGCCAGCCAGATTAACATTTCGGTCCGGTACGTGCTGGAGAATTAGTATTCGTCATCAACTCAATTAATTTGGGCATCTCTAATTTGAGCTAGTTGCAGCGTCGCGATTTTGAGAGAGCAAAGCAGACGCACAGAAAGGGGGAGGGCAATCACTCGTTGTCCAACCCCAAGCGGCGTAATGTTATCAGCGGCCCGCCTTATGGAACCGCCTTGAGCTCGCCGTCGGGCAGGTTGACATTCATAATCCGGGCGAGTGTCGGCGCGATGGAACGAATGTCGATCTCTCCCAAATTACGCGCGCGCGGGACCGACTTTCCCATCATCATGAAACTTGATCGCATTTCTTTTGCGGCGGGAAAATAGCCGTGCGTGCCTTTGGTTTTGGACGGAGAAATCATCGGCACCGCTGCGCCCTTGAAACCTGCGGCAAACGCGCCGTTGCCGAAATTGACGTAGAAAGACGCTTGCGGATTTCCGCCCATTTTCGTTATGCCGCTGCGATCGGCGACGCTCGTGATTTTGGCCGCTGGATTGCCCGACAACTCATCAAGCAATGCCCGTACTTTGTCCTCAAGCGCCTTGTCATCCGGCCGGGCGAGCACAATCGCGGCCGAACCACCCGCAGGCCACGGCATAGCCTGCCACGTCTTGACCTTTCCATCTGCATCCAACGTGATCAGACCGGCATCGATGAACGGGCGGAATAGATTGATCTCGGTATCGGTCGCAACAAATCCATGGTCGCTGGCCACGGCAATCACGGCGCCGGGATGCGCGCTTTGTTCTGCCGCCATCAGTTCACCAACCAACGCATCAATTTTCTGCAGAACGATATATGCTTCCTTTGAACCCGGACCAAATATATGCTGTTCATGATCAAATGCGGTCAGATAGACCGTTATGAAATCCGGTTTCTTTGTACTGATCAATCCGGCGGCAAACTTGGCGCGGTTCACGTCGGCTTCGATGCTCTCGTCGATACCGGCGGCGTAAGGGCCGTGATGGCCTTCCAATTCATCAACCAGTCCGGGCGTAGCGAGCGCCTTTATCAGCTTGGCATCGTCGGTATGCCCGGTGCGCCAAAGCTGCGGCAGGTTCCACGTCACCGCTTTGGCATCGACGCTGACCGGCCAGTGAACATTGGCGGTGGTCATGCCTGCCTTATGGGCCGCATCCCACAATGTCGGTACTTTGACATCGGCGGCATACCAGAACCAACCGGATTGGTTGATCTGCATTGGATCGAAACTAGTATTGCTGACAATACCGTGCCGCGCGGGTGAAACACCCGTCATCAACGTGGCATGGCTGGGATAAGTAACCGTGGGCAGCACACCGATCACGCCGCTGGCATAGCTGCCCTCGGTTACGAAACGGCGCAGATTGGGAATATCAATGCCGCGTTGTTCGGCCTCGATCACATCGCCGGGGCGCAACCCGTCAATCGAAATCAGCATGACGGGCTCAGCGTAAGCCGCAACCGGCACCACTCCGGTTAGAAGAGCCCCCAAAAGAAGCGTCTTCAGACGAAAAGTGGTGCCGGTTAACAGTGTTTTGTGCATCAAAAGCCGCCTTTAAGTGTGACAAAGAATTGCTGCGGTGAACCCGCCAGCAGGGTTTGGTTGTCGCCGCGATTTCCGAAACCGTTTGAACCGATGGTGGCGACGTATTTCTTGTCCAACAGGTTGACCGCATTAAGCTGTATTTCGACCGGATTGCGTGCACCGATATCGAATTTATAGCCCAATGCAGCGTCCACCAACGCCCGCGCCGGAACCGATTGGTCGTTCTCATAGGTGAAGAAACGCTTTGACATATAGTTCACGCCAACACGGCCAAAGAAGCGATCATTATCATAAGATAACTCACCACGTAACAGATGCTTGGGGGAATCGACAACGGTTTTACCCTTGGTCGCTGCCAACCGCACATTTACCGCGTTGAACACGTCATCGCGATATGTGGTGTCGTTATAGCTGTATGAACCAAAGAGTTTAAATCCGTCACTGATTTTGAAGTCGCCTGCTGCTTCAAAACCGATTGCCCTGACGTCGCCGACATTTTGCAGCACCGCTGGATTGCCGACTATGCCGGCCCCCGTGGTGATGCCAAGCAACCGGTTGCGAAAGTTAACGTAATAGACGCCGACAACACCGTTGAAGCCGTTATCATTGAAACGTGCACCCAGTTCAAACGTATCTGATTCTTCTGGTTTCAAACTTCCCTTGATTGCATCAAATCCGGTTTGCGTGGTTGAAAAAGGGCCAGCGGTGGTCGACGATACAAAGGCACGCGTCACTTGCGTAAAGCCGCCAAACGCCTCGACATTGCCGCCGAATTTATGCGCGATACCGGCATGTGGTTGGAACCAATCCTCGGACTTGATCTTGCCCACGGCACGTCCACCGGCGATGATTGGTGTCGCTTCGTTCTTAACTTGGAAACCCTTCCACCCCAGATTGATCGTGGTGTCACCCAGGCTGATAACATCCTGTACATAATATTGCAGCGTTTTGGTGTTGAAATCGATTTCCCACTGGGTGGAGAACGGGTTGCGTTGAAATTTGAGGTGATTGCGGCCCGGCACAGTGCGGCTGGTATAGGCGTAAAACCGCCGTGCCTGGTTGAAATCGTTGTTTTCGTACCAACCGCCAACTGTGATGCTGTTGCTACCTAGATCAGCGTTCAGGCTGGCGAACACGCCTGTGCGTTTTAGATCATATTCGGTGGTGCGGATGGATAAAGGCGCACCGTTCGGGCTGGGCACATAAGGCGTACCCCACGTACCCTGACCATCATTTTCATGGTAATAGCCCTTGATTTTGAAGGTCAGTTTTTCGCCCAATGGTGCGGTCAGGCCCAGCGCAGCCAGCGTATCTTTACGCAGTCCGGACGCGTCGTAATAGGCATCATCGACGCTCGTGATATTGCCGGGCAAGATTGCACCCGCCGCTGGATTGGACGGGGCAAGACCCGTTTGATCCGATAAGCCGTCGCCGCCCGGTGCACCGGTGGTATTGTTGAACTGATCGATATTGTTGGCGATATCGGCGACCCGAACAGCAAGCGTGTAATCGGGGAAAAAGTTATCCCAGTTCAGGCCCAACCGATTGATCATGCCAAGCGAGAGATCCTGATAATCCTGTTCGGCGCGGTCTGAATAGCTTATGTAACCGTCGATTTCTGCACCGCCCAGCGGGATGACACCCTTGGCGTTCACCATCCAGTTGCGCTGTTCGCCGCCACCTTTCCATTTGTCGGCATTATGGTAAGTGCCCGACACGAAACCGCGCGGTCCATTGGACGTCCCAAAGCTAACGCGGCCAAATCCGCGAATGGTATTTTCGCTACCATAAGTGATGTTTGCGTCGGCGCCGAAGCCGTCCGTGGGATTAAGTGAGAAGAATTCCAACGTGCCGCCCAGATTGTTGGTCGATTGCGTTCCGATCGAACCGGCCCCCTGCGAAACGCGGGTGACGCCGATATTCTCTGGTGAAATGGCACGGCTGATATGCAGACCATTGTTGTTGCCATACGTCATGTCGCCAAGCGGGATATCGTCCAAATTGAAACCCAGCTGGTTTTGGCTAAAGCCGCGAATCGTAAGCCGCGTTGACCATTCATAATTTCCGAAAGGATCAGCGGATTGAACGTTGACGCTGGGTAAGCGTTCGATGGCTTTTAACGGGCTGGTGCCCGGTGCCAATATGGCAAGATCCGCTTGTCCAAGTTCCTGGACTTGGCGGGTTTCGCCGCGTCCGAACACCACGATTTCTGCGGCCGCTTCGGCTTCCTCGGCGGCGGGCGCTGCTTGCTGCGCGAATGCTGGAACGGTGGTGAAGGCAACTGACGACAACAACAGAATATTGATAGAGCGCATGATTCTTCCCTTGAGTTTTGTGTTTGCATTGCGGGGAATAGAAGCATGATGCTGCATTGCAGCGTAAACTCGGTGACGAAATAATGAGGAATTTAGGACAGTTTTATGAACGTCAATTGCGGTGCCGGATTTGTTATTCCTTGGCCTCGATATCGCTCACACGGTAACCCAGCTCTAACTTTTCGTTGGCCGGAACAGTCACTTGCCAGATGGTTTTGCCTTTTTTGCGCGTCACTTTGCCGGTGAATTTGCCGTGCCGCTGGCTATATTCGTCGGAAAATTCAGACTCGAACGTGACTGGAAACGGATTGGCGTTGGTTACCGTTAGGGCGTAGTCATCCCATTTCTTGCCGCTTGCCTTGCCCTCGATTTCGACGGTTACGTTGCTGGCGGTGGCAAAATTAAATTCGACCTCCTCGCCAACGGCTTTGTCGAGTATCTGGCTTTCGCCGACCAGCATCCGGCGGCTTGCGGCGGTTTGAAAGAACGCCATTTTTCCGGCGGGTAAAGCTTCGCCAAGGCCGGATTCTTTCTTGTTTTGCACGCGGAACAGCATCTCGACATCGTCCGTGTTGTCACCGTTCACTTTGGCACGGTAGATCATCTCGCCCTTGACCGATTGCTTTTTCAGGAACGCCACCTGCTTTTGCGACTGCGCCGCGACGGTCACCGGAAACGGGATGCGGTATAGTTTCAGATCGCCGAGGTCTTCTTGTTCGGCAGTGCGCTTTTGAGCGGTCACAATAATGTCCTCCATATCTTCTGAACTTGCCGCACTGACGCGCATTGCCATTTCCATCGGAGCCAAATTCTGCACATTCACCGGCACAGGAACTTCGCGCCCCAGATCGCTGGTGGTCGTGCCATAGGGCCAGCAGCTAAAGTACACCTCGATATTATCGCGGCTATACTGATTGTTGTCCTGATCGTCGCTGCGTTCCTCTCGTTCGGTTTTACCGGCAATTGCATAGGCGCTGGCATCGACGAAACTGGTGTCGTCGCCGCTGGCCATGGTCAGCCACGCGGTCAGGTTCATTGATTTCGCGTCGGCGGCGAGTTCACCGACATAATTGGCCTGCCAGTCAAATTGTCCGGCCAGATACGTCAGGGTGACGGTCTGCCGTCCGCCGGGTTGATCGCGGGTGGTGACCGACAAAGTCGGCTTCGCCGTTAGTCCCTTTGGCACGCCGGGATAGAGCAAAGTCTCGCGCTGGTAATTGCAATACAGCGCCTCAAACCCGTCCTTGGTCTGCAGGATTAGCCGGTCCGCGCCTGAACGGATCGTGCCAGTTTCCTCGGTCACTTTGCCCGTTTGCGCATTGGTGCGTTTGATTATGACCTGCTGCCCGGTAAACGCATCAAGCAACCCGCGCTGTGACAGCAGCATCGCGTCGCGGTTCTTTTCGCGGACGTCGGCGCCGGTGACAATGGCGGTTTCGGGCTGGATACCGCTGGCCACGCCCTCAAACCGGATGGTGACGATGCCCGGCGGCAGGTCGACAACGCGGGTTTCGCTGATCACGGCAAAGCCTTGCAGATAATCAAGCTGGATCGCATCATCCACTTGCCGGTCAGGGTTGCGGTACAGCGATACCGCCACCGATTGCGGCGCCGGCGACGTGACAATTGATTGCGCCGCCGCTGGAGGCGCGATCAACGTCAACATCAAGGCAAACCAAAGCCGCATCGCGCGCGCGGTCAATACCGCGTGTCGAACACAACGGTCACGGTCGTCTCGCCATTGGCCGGGACGGGAACTTTCCAGATCCGTTCATTGGCATTCAATTGCTCGCCCTTGATCGTCTCGCTCACCACGCGGTCGTCGGGCCAATACCAATACCGGTTTAAGCCGGACTGGATCAGGTCAACGGTAACCGCTGAGGGTTTGGCATTGGTGACAACATATTTCATCGTTGTGCGCCAGAACTTAGTTTGCCTATCAACAGTAACGGTCTCAGTTTCTGTCTTACCATTGGATTTTGTAATACGGTAGCGGTAGCTACTTTGCCATTCGTCAGATAAAATCGTTTCGCGTTTCTCGACGAACGGCTGCACTTTAACGTCGAACGCTTCGCCGGTTTTCAAGGCCAGGTTCGATCCGCCGGGCGTGTGACCGATAGCGTTCTCGCCAATAAACTGCGCCTGTCCGCGCGCGTCTTTCATATACACGCGAACCGTACCAGCGGGCAGAGCATCGCCGACGCCGCCTTGGCGCGCGTTGGAGAATTTCAGCACCGTTGCCGCGCTTTGCGCTTCGCCCGGCGCGCCCATCCACTCGTTGCGATATTCATACGCCTTGGCGGCCTTGGCCCCGATTACATCAAGAAAGCTGACCTGTTTGGTTTGGGCATTGGCAATCGTGGTGCGGCCCTTGATCGGATAGAGATAGAAATCGCCCAATTGTTCGCGGCTGCCGGTTTCGGTACCCATATTATTGCCTTGGGGTTTCGGTTGCCCGCCATATTGGTTGCGGCCATAGCTCTGGTTATAGCCTTGCTGGACCTGCCCCACTTCACCCGCGACGAGCAAGGTTTCGGTATTTGAAAATGTCGTTCCCGTCCCGTTGCTGAGCGTGATCCAGCCCTGCATGTTGATCGTGCCCGCTTTTTCATCGAACAGCGAAA
>JAYUPJ010000105.1:0-7390 GCA_043760195.1 Sphingomonadales bacterium
GAACCACAATCCTGTTCAGAAATGATCGCGTCCTGTGCCACGTCAACCAGACGGCGCGTCAGATAGCCGGAGTTGGCTGTCTTCAATGCCGTGTCGGCCAGACCCTTGCGGGCACCGTGTGTGGAGTTGAAGTATTCGAGAACCGACAGACCTTCCTTGAAGTTGGAAATGATCGGCGTTTCGATGATCTCTCCGCTCGGCCTCGCCATCAAACCGCGCATACCAGCAAGCTGCTTCATTTGCGCTGGCGAACCACGCGCGCCAGAATGGCTCATCATGTAGATCGAGTTTGGCTGCGCTTGGCGGCCATTCTCGTCCTTTGGAGCGGCCTTAATCTTGTCCATCATAGCCGCAGCAACGCGGTCTCCGCAACCTGACCAGGCGTCGATGACTTTGTTGTATTTTTCTTGCTGCGTGATCAGGCCGTCCTGATACTGCTGCTCAAAATCAGCGACAACGGCCTTGGTGGCGGCAACCATTCCTTCTTTTTCTTCAGGGATGATCATGTCGTCCTTACCGAACGAGATGCCTGCCTTAAAAGCATGTTTGAAGCCCAGGCTCATGATCGCGTCGGCAAACAGGACGGTATCCTTTTGGCCGGTGTGACGGTAAACTTGGTCGATCACGTCGCCAATGTCTTTCTTGGTCAGCAATTGGTTGACCGTTGCAAACGGCACCTTGTGGCTTTGCGGCAGACATTCGGCCAGCAACATACGGCCCGGCGTCGTTTCGAAACGAGCCATATACTGATTGCCCTTGTCATCGGTTTGCGGAACGCGGCTGATGATTTTGGAGTGCAAAGTCACCGCACCGATTTCCAGCGCCTGATGCACTTCGGCCATATCGGACAGCATCATGCCTTCGCCCGGTTCGCCTTCGCGGTCCATCGAAAGGTAATACAAGCCCAAGACCATATCCTGTGACGGAACGATGATTGGCTTACCATTGGCAGGCGACAGTATGTTGTTGGTGGACATCATCAAAACGCGCGCTTCGAGCTGAGCTTCCAGCGAAAGCGGTACGTGGACGGCCATTTGGTCACCATCGAAATCGGCGTTAAATGCCGAACAAACCAGCGGGTGAAGCTGGATCGCTTTACCTTCGATCAGGACAGGTTCGAACGCTTGTATGCCAAGTCTGTGCAGCGTTGGCGCACGGTTGAGCATGACGGGATGTTCGCGGATAACTTCATCCAATATGTCCCAAACTTCCTTGCGTTCTTTTTCGACCCATTTCTTGGCTTGCTTCAGGGTCATCGACAGACCCTTGGCATCAAGACGCGAGTAGATGAACGGCTTGAACAATTCGAGCGCCATTTTCTTGGGCAGGCCGCATTGATGCAGTTTCAATTCCGGACCGGTCACAATAACCGAACGACCCGAATAATCGACGCGCTTACCGAGCAAGTTCTGGCGGAAGCGGCCCTGCTTGCCCTTCAGCATGTCGGACAGCGATTTGAGCGGGCGTTTGTTGGCGCCGGTAATCGTGCGGCCACGGCGGCCGTTATCGAACAGCGCATCGACGGCTTCTTGCAACATACGCTTTTCGTTGCGGACGATGATGTCAGGAGCGCGCAATTCGATCAGGCGCTTCAAACGGTTGTTGCGGTTGATCACGCGGCGGTAGAGATCGTTCAAATCGGACGTCGCAAAACGGCCACCATCCAGCGGCACCAACGGGCGCAGCTCTGGCGGGATCACGGGGATCACATCCAGGATCATCCATTCAGGACGGTTGCCCGAATCGATGAAGCTTTCGACAACTTTCAAACGCTTGATGATCTTCTTTGGTTTCAGCAGCGATTTTGTTTCGGCCAGTTCGGTCAGCAGATCGTCACGTTCCTGAACAAGGTCCAGATCCATCAGCATTTGCTTGACGGCTTCGGCGCCGATGCTGGCGGTGAAGGCATCTTCGCCATACTCATCTTGCGCCTCGAGCAGCTCGTCTTCGGTCAGCAATTGGAATTTTTCCAGCGCGGTCAGGCCGGGCTCGGTAACGATGTAATGTTCAAAATACAGTACGCGCTCTAGCTGCTTCAACTGCATGTCGAGCAGCAAGCCGATGCGCGATGGCAAAGATTTCAGGAACCAGATATGCGCAACTGGCGCGGCCAGTTCGATATGGCCCATGCGCTCGCGGCGTACTTTGGTGACGGTAACTTCAACGCCACATTTTTCGCAAACGACGCCCTTATACTTCATGCGCTTATACTTGCCGCACAGGCATTCGTAATCTTTTACCGGGCCAAAAATGCGCGCGCAGAACAGGCCGTCACGCTCTGGCTTGAACGTGCGGTAGTTGATGGTTTCGGGCTTTTTAATCTCGCCGAAAGACCAGCTGCGGATTTTTTCCGGGCTAGCGATGCCGATCTGGATCTGGTCGAATGTTTCGACCTTGGCGACGGGATTGTTGAATTTACTTAGTTCGTTCACTGGGAATTACCTTTCTTACGTCCTTCAAGGACGATGATGGCCGCGGTTTCGGGTGCTCGCTTGCTCAGCATTACCCGAAACATCCGTTCTGATCGCTTGCTCCGGAAGGGTCCAAAGTACGCTGCTGTCGCTTGTAGATAGTCATCGCAAAGAAGTGCGATAGCTCGCCCAACAGTGTCTGCAGAACTTACTTTATCATCCAATCTCGCTGTTTGCTGCCGAAGGCAGTTAAGATGGGCATCTACAGCGGCAGCCTTTTCCGCTTCCATGCCGTCCTGCGCTAGGACGTTGGAAGTAAAGACAACCGAAGTAACAACCAAAATGCTCAATGCCAGTTTTCGCATCTTTTTCATTCTGCCGCCTCTGCCAGCGCGTTACCGCCATCATCCAAGGCATCATGTGACTTGAGTTCGACGTTCAGACCCAGCGAACGCATTTCCTTGACCAGCACGTTGAAGCTTTCAGGAATGCCGGCTTCGAACGTATCGTCACCCTTGACGATAGACTCGTAGACTTTGGTCCGGCCGATAACGTCATCGGATTTGACCGTCAGCATTTCTTGCAGCGTGTATGCAGCGCCATAGGCTTGCAGCGCCCAGACCTCCATCTCGCCGAACCGCTGTCCGCCGAATTGCGCTTTACCACCCAGCGGCTGCTGCGTGACGAGCGAATACGGACCGATCGAACGGGCGTGGATTTTGTCATCAACCAAGTGATGCAATTTCAGCATATAGATGTAACCGACGGTCACTTTGCGGTCGAACTTGTCGCCGGTGCGGCCATCATACAGATCGCTTTGTCCTGATGTATCTAGGCCAGCGAGCGTCAGCATGTGCGAGACGTCGGCTTCACGCGCGCCGTCAAACACCGGCGTGCCCATCGGCACGCCGCCCGTCACATGGCTAGCCAAATCGATCAATTCGGCGGTTGTCCGTGAATTAATCTCGTCGGCATAGGTGTCGCCATAGGCTTTCACCAGCTGCTCGCGCACAGCCTCGGGCGGTGCGGCGGCTTCTGGGTTGGGATTGGCATGACGCCATTCGTCAAGTGCAGCTTCGATGTTCTTGCCCAAACCGCGCGCGGCCCAACCAAGATGGGTTTCAAAAATTTGGCCCACATTCATCCGTGAAGGAACGCCCAATGGATTGAGCACGATGTCAACCGGCGTACCGTCCGCAAGGAACGGCATATCTTCGGCTGGCAAGATACGCGAAATCACACCCTTGTTGCCATGGCGTCCGGCCATTTTATCGCCCGGTTGCAGCTTGCGCTTCACCGCCACGAAAACCTTGACCATTTTCAGCACGCCCGGTGCCATTTCGTCACCGCGTTCCAATTTCTCACGGCGATCTTCGAACTTCTCAACGATCAGCTTGACGGCATCGTCATACTGAACCTTGACCGCTTCCAAATCACCTTGGACCTTGTCTTCGGCAACCGCGATTTTCCACCATTCATGACGCTCGACCTCGGCAAGGTTTCCGTCATTGATGACATCGCCTTTCTTCATTGGCTTGGGCGCAGATGCGGCGGTTTGACCGATCAGCATGTCTTTCAGGCGGTTGTAAGTTGCTCGGTTCAAAATCGAGCGTTCGTCTTCACGATCTTTTGCGAGCCGTTCAATTTCTTCACGCTCAATCGCCATCGCACGTTCGTCTTTGTCGATGCCGTGACGGTTAAACACGCGCACTTCGACAACCGTTCCGGCAACACCGGGCGGCAATTTCAGCGACGTATCGCGCACGTCCGATGCTTTCTCACCAAAGATAGCGCGCAGCAGTTTTTCTTCTGGCGTCATCGGGCTTTCGCCCTTTGGCGTGATCTTGCCGACCAAGATGTCACCGGGATGCACTTCTGCGCCGATGTAAACAATGCCTGCTTCATCCAGACTGCGCAGAGCTTCTTCGCCCACGTTTGGAATATCGCGGGTGATGTCCTCTGGTCCAAGCTTGGTATCGCGGGCCATCACTTCGAATTCTTCGATATGGATCGACGTGAACACGTCGTCTTTCACGATGCGTTCGGAGATCAGGATCGAATCTTCGTAGTTGTAACCATTCCAAGGCATAAACGCGACGAGGCTGTTTTTGCCCAGCGCGAGTTCACCCAATTCGGTTGACGGACCATCAGCGATGATGTCGCCGGCCAAGATTTCGTCGTTCACCTTAACCAACGGCTTCTGGTTGATGCAGGTGTTCTGGTTGGACCGTTGGAATTTCTGCAACGTATAGATGTCGACGCCTGACTTGCCTGCTTCAACTTCGCCGGTGACGCGGATAACGATACGGGTTGCATCCACTTGATCGACGATACCTGAACGACGGGCACCAATCGCAGCGCCGGAATCCCGGGCAACGGTTTCTTCCATGCCGGTGCCGACAAACGGTGCTTCTGCACGCAGCAGCGGCACAGCCTGACGTTGCATGTTTGAACCCATCAATGCGCGGTTGGCGTCATCGTTTTCCAGGAACGGGATCAGCGACGCCGCAACCGAAACCAGCTGTTTCGGTGAAACATCCATCAACGTGATCTGTTCGCGCGGTGCCATCAAAAACTCGCCGCTTTCACGCGCCGAGATCAAGTCTTCGGTCAGCATACCATTGGCGTCGATGTCGGCGTTTGCCTGTGCCACGGTATGCTTCTGCTCTTCCATCGCGGAAAGGTAACGCACCTCGTCGGTGACCTTGCTGTCTTTGACAACGCGATATGGTGTTTCGATAAAGCCGTATTTGTTGACGCGGCTGAATGAAGCAAGGCTGTTGATCAGGCCAATGTTCGGACCTTCTGGTGTTTCAATCGGGCAGATCCGGCCATAATGCGTCGGGTGAACGTCGCGCACTTCAAAACCGGCACGCTCACGGGTCAAACCGCCTGGACCCAATGCTGATACGCGGCGCTTGTGCGTCACTTCGGATAGCGGATTGGTTTGATCCATAAATTGCGACAATTGCGAAGAACCAAAGAATTCACGCACTGCGGCAACCGCTGGCTTGGCGTTGATCAGGTCGTTGGGCATCACGGTTGAAACATCAACACTGCTCATACGTTCCTTAACTGCACGCTCCATACGGAGCAGGCCAACGCGGTATTGGTTTTCGAGCAACTCGCCAACCGAACGAACACGGCGGTTACCAAGGTTATCGATGTCATCGATTTCGCCCTTGCCGTCTTTCAGGTTCACCAGCTCTTTGATGACAGCCAAGATATCCTCATTACGCAGCGTTGTGTGATCGTCAGGCGCATCAAGTTGCAGGCGCATGTTCAACTTCACCCGGCCAACAGCCGACAGGTCATAACGTTCTGCATCAAAGAATAGGCCTTGGAACAAAGCCTCGGCGGTTTCGCGGGTTGGCGGTTCGCCGGGACGCATGACGCGGTAAATGGCATCAAGGCCCATGTCGCGGTTCTCGGCTTTGTCCGCTTTCAAGGTGTTGCGCATCCAAGCGCCGGTAATGACATGATCGATATCGAGCAGCTCGAGACTGTCGATTCCGGCCTTGTCGAGCAACTCCAGATTTTCGGCGGTGATTTCGTCACCAGCTTCGATATAAATCTTGCCGGTTTTTTCGTTGATCAGATCAAACGCAGAATAGCGGCCAAAGATTTCTTCGGTCGGGATCAACAAATGGGTCAAGCCGTCCTTAACTGCCTTGTTGGCAGCGCGCGGCGTGATTTTTTGTGCGGCCGGGAATATGACTTCACCCGATGTCGCATCGACGATATCGAACAGCGGCTTGGAAGCGCGCCATTGTTCCGAATTGAATGGAATTTTCCATCCGCCCTTAGCGCGTTCAAAAGTGACGCGGCTGTAAAATTCGTTGAGAATTTCTTCGTCGTTAAAACCAAGACCATAAAGCAACGTGGTAACCGGCAGTTTGCGCTTGCGGTCGATACGAACGTTGACAATATCTTTGGCGTCAAATTCAAAATCGAGCCACGAGCCGCGGTAAGGGATAACGCGGGCAGCAAACAGGAACTTGCCCGATGCGTGCGTCTTGCCGCGATCATGATCGAACAATACGCCCGGTGAACGGTGCATCTGGCTAACGATTACGCGCTCTGTTCCGTTGATAAAGAACGTGCCGTTGTGCGTCATCAGCGGCATGTCGCCCATGTAGACGTCTTGTTCCTTGATATCGAGAACCGAGCGGGTTTCTGTGTCCGGATCAACTTCGAATACGATCAAGCGCAACGTCACCTTCATTTGCGCGGCATAAGTAATACCGCGCTGACGGCATTCTTCGACGTCATATTTGGGATCTTCGAGCTCGTAGTTTACGAAATCGAGTTCCGACGTTCCGGCAAAATCGCGGACAGGAAAAACGCCGCGCAATGTTTTTTCAAGGCCGGAGACATATCCGATGGACGGATCAGAGCGAAGAAACTGTTCGTAAGATTCGCGTTGAACCTCGATCAGGTTCGGCATTTCAATGACTTCGTGAATGTTGCCGAAAATCTTGCGAATGCGCCGTTTGCGCGAAAGGGTTGCTGGAGCCGCTTTGGTTGCCATGGAAATGCTTTAGCCTCGCTAGAACGTATGTTAAAAACTGACGCAGTGTGTACCGACAGAAAAAGGCCGCACAACTATCGCCCCAAATTGAGGTGAGTCATACAGCCAACCGCGTCGGTAAAACCATGATCTTTCAATGCGTTAACCCCGCTGCGCGACGGCAGGGTCGTTCCCGAAAGATTAGGTGAAGCCGTTAATTAGGCGGAAAGCGGCGGCTTGTCAATTCTGAGCATCTATTGATCTTGTGAAATCCGCTGTGAAATGTTTAATGTGCGCGGGCGATTAAGAGGAGCGGTAATATGCTGAGCAGCGGATTATTGGAAAAGCGCGTAATTACGCCATTCGACTTGAGCGATACGCGCTTGTACACCGAAGATCGTTGGCGCGTGCCATTTGCCGATTTGCGCAAAACCCATCCGCTCAGTTTCTTGCCAGACAGCCCGTTTGG
>JAYUPJ010000106.1:0-7328 GCA_043760195.1 Sphingomonadales bacterium
TGCATCCGCCCACCATCAGGCTGTGTCCGCTTGCCCATCAGCGGGGCCGGAGCGCTGCCGTCCTGCGTTTCGGCTGACCAGCCGTCCTTGTTCATCCGCTGCATCATCAGGCGCAGGTGGCTACTGTCTGTCGCTTCATCGATGGTGCCAATTGGGCGGCCCAATGCCGCGGCGCTTTCTTCCCACGCAGCAAGCTTTGGCGCGAAGCTGGCGATGGCGTCGGCTGGCCCTGAACTTGGCCCTGCTCCCACCGCGACAATCGATTCCGCCGCGTGCATCGAACAGAATTCGGGGTGCGAGGGGACGCAGTGATAGCATTCGAAGAAATTCTCGACGACCAGTTTCCAATTGGCGGTGGTCGGGTAGCTTCCGGCGTGGGCAATACGCGCAGTGTCTAGGCCGTGATAATCGAGGATCGGCCCCATATCGCCAAAGGTCGCATCGAAATCGACTGGCGTGTCCTCGCTCATATTGATGAAAACTAGACCGTGGAAGACGCGAATGTGGCAGGCGAGCAGGCTGTTGTCGGCCTTGTCGAAATCCTCTGGCATTAGCCGCGCAGAAATCAACCGCCCGTCAAGGCCAAAGGTCCAAGCGTGATAGGGGCAGACGAGGCGAGGCGCGTTGCCGCTTTCGGATTGGCAAATGGTCGAACCGCGGTGACGGCATACGTTGAAGAATGCGCGGACGCTGTCGGCATTCTCGCGAATGACGATGATCTGTTCACCGCCGATTTTGAACAGAAAATAATCGCCTTTGTTCGGGACGCGGGAGACATGGCCAGCGACTATCCATTTCTGGCTGATCACTTGGTCAAAGTCGGCCTTGAACACGTCTTCGCTGGCGTAATATTCCTGCGGCAAGCTGTAGCCCGGACGGGTGGTTGCGGAGAGGCTGTTCATGAGTTCGGTGTGGTTCATCAGATTTTGATCCGTGCATTTGTGGGGTCATACATTGGTTTCAGCGAAGCAGTGGCAGGATAGCGCACGCCCGCAATTTCGATCTCATAATCATCGGCGCCAATCGGGCCGACTGTGCCGCCGTCTTCGGCCTCAACATAGCCCAGTGCGGATGCCCCGCCCAGCGTATGCGCGTACATGCCGGAGCGGATGTAACCCGCAATCCGGTCCCCCTGCCAGATCGGCTCATTGTGATAGAGCATCGGTTCTGGTGACTTCAGCAGGAATTGGACAAGGCGTTGTTTCAGCCCGTTTTCCTTTTGGGCAACGAGCGCATCGCGCCCGATGAAGCCGCCCGCTTTGTCCATCTTTACCGCAAAGCCAAGGCCAGCCTCCAGCGGCGTATCTTCATCGGTGATGTCATGGCCCCAGTGGCGGTAACCCTTTTCCATGCGCAGCGCGTTGAGCGCGTGATAGCCGCAATGTTTAAGGCCGAACGCCGCGCCCGCCGCAACGATTTCGTCATACACGCCGGTCATGAATTCGGTGGGGATATACAGCTCCCAGCCCAGTTCGCCGACATAGGTGATCCGCGATGCGCGGACGATGGCATAGCCGAGTTCGATCTCTTGGCTGGTGGCGAAGGGGAAGGCTTCGTGCGACAGATCATTGAGGCAGATCGATTGCAGCAGCGCGCGGCTATTCGGCCCCATGACCGAGATCACCCCCATGCCCGATGAGACATTGGTCAGCACCGCATGCGCGCCCTCTGGCGTGTGGCGTGTCAGCCAGTTGAAATCCTTGGTCTCGGTCTCAGCGCCAGTGACGATCAGATAAGCGGTTTCGGACAGGCGCGTGACGGTAAGGTCCGCCTCAATCCCGCCCTTCTCGTTGAGCCACTGGGTATAAACCAGCTTGCCCGGTGCGACGTCGACATCATTGGCGCATACCCGGCCCAGCACGGCCATCGCATCGCGGCCTTCCAGCCGGAATTTGGCGAAGCTCGATTGGTCGAACAGGCCAACGGCCTCACGCACAGCCTTGCATTCGGCGGCATTGGCTTCGAACCAGTTTTGGCGGCCATAGCTATATTCATATTTCGGCGTGCTGCCGGGTTCGCCATACCAGTTCGCCCGTTCCCAACCGAAGGCTTCGCCAAAGCATGCGCCTTGCGCAACCAGCCGGTCATGAAGCGCCGACTTCCGCACGCCGCGCGCGGTCTCATATTGCTTGAATGGATAATGCGTGGCGTAAAGCAGCCCGAGGCTTTCGGTCACCCGTTCGCGCAGATATTTGCGGTTGATCTGAAACGGCATATTGCGGCGAATATCGACGCTCCACAGGTCCGCTGGCGGAATGCCGTCGCGGATCCAGTCGGCCATCACCTTGCCCACGCCGCCCGCCGATTGCAGGCCAATCGAGTTAAGCCCCGCAGCGACAAAGCAGCCCTTTAGCTCGGCGCTCTCGCCAAGATGATAACGCACATCGGGGGTGAAGCTTTCGGGACCGCAGAAAAATTTCTGGATGCCCGCTTTTTCAAGCGCAGGTACGCGGCGCATTGCATCCATCAACAACGGTTCAAAATGTTCAAAGCTGCCCGCAATTTCATCGAAGCAGAAATCTTCGGATATGCCCTCCATGCCCCAGGGCCGGGCATTGGGTTCAAACGCACCGACGAGCAATTTGCCCGCGTCGTACTTATAGTATCCGCAATAATCATAATCACGCAAAACAGGCAGGGTGTTGTCGATGCCTTCGACGCCCTCGAACAAGACATAATAATGCTCGCAAGCATGTAGAGGTGCGGCAACGCCGATGCTGGCAGCCAAATCGCGGGTCCACATGCCGCCGCAGATGACGACATAATCGGCATCAATGCTGCCTTCTGCCGTGTCAACGCCCGTTACGCGGTCGCCGTTGTGGCGGATTTTGGTGACCTTTGTGTTCTCGAATATTCGCGCGCCGCCGGTGCGTGCGCCTTTTGCCAACGCCTGCGTGATGTCGACCGCATTGGCATAGCCATCGCTTGGGATATGGATGCCGCCGACGACATCATCGACATTGACGATGTTTGCCATCGCCTTAATTTCTTCGGGCGTCACCACATGGACCGGCAAGCCAAATACCTTGGCCATCGACGCGCTGCGTTTCAGTTCTTCGAAGCGTTCCATGTTCGTCGCCATCGAAATCGAACCGCATTGGCGGTAACCGGTCGCTTGGCCCGTCTCTGCCTCTAACCCGCGATACAGCTCACCGGTATATTGGGCGAGCTTGGTCATGTTGATTGACGGGCGCAGCTGCCCGACCAGACCCGCCGCATGCCAGGTCGTGCCGCTGGTCAGCTGTTTGCGTTCAAGCAGGACAACGTCGTCCCAACCGATTTTGGTCAGATGATAAGCAATCGAACAGCCGATCACACCGCCGCCAACAATGACGACCTTTGCTTTTTTGGGAAGTTCAGCCACCGATCAAACCTTCATTTTCGCATTGTCGGGATCATAGGCGGGATGCTCCAGCAATGTACCAGTGCGCCGTTCGCCTTGCAGCATGATGTCGAAAGTCGATCCCGGCGCGGCATTCTCAATCGGCACACAGGCGAAGAACAGGCTCTTGCCCGTGCGGTGACCATAGCCGCCCGATGTCGTCAGGCCGATGCACGTATCGCCGACCAAGCAAGGCTCCGCGCCGCGCACATCGACGTTTGCTGCGTCAACTTCGCCATAGACAATCCGGAACCGATCCGGCGCATCGAGTGTCGCTTGCTTGCCGACGAAATCATCCTTTTTGAAATTGATGAAGCGCGGCATATCTGCCTCGATCATCGTCATCTCGTTGGTCAGTTCGGCCCCCCAGGCCTTGTAAGCTTTTTCGGTTCGCATACTATTCGCCGCATAAAGCCCGTAATTGACGATGCCAAACTCCTGCCCCGCCGCCCACACCGCATCATACAGCGCGGCCAGATCATCCATCGCCGGATGTAATTCCCAGCCAAGCTCACCCGCATAAGACACCCGCAGCGCGCGCATCTTTATACCGGCCAGCGTAATTTCCTGACCACTTAGCCAGCGAAAGCCTTCATTACTGAGGTCAGCATTGGTCAACTTCGCCAACACATCGCGTGAGCGCGGGCCGTTCATCACCAGCACGCCCAAATCCATCGTCAGGTTGCGGATGGTGACGTCTTCGTCGGGCAATTTGCTTTGGATCAGCAAATCCCAATCACGCTGTTCCGCCGCAGCAGCAGACAAGCAATAGAAATGATCGTCGGCAAAGCGCGTCACAGTCATCTCGCCGTAAATCCGGCCCTGAATCGACAGCGGATGGACAAGGCCAATACCGCCCAGTTTCTTGGGCATGCGGTTGGCGCAAATGCGGTTGAGGAACGCCTCGGCATCCGGCCCGGTCACATCATATTTGGCAAAGCCCGACAGATCGAGCACGCCGACACGCTCGGCAACCGCTTTCACTTCAGCCGCGACCGCGTCAAAGCTGTTGGTCCGCTGATACCCGCCCACTTCCTCTGCGCCGTCGAGCGCGAAGTATTTCGGCCGCTCCCAGCCATAGGTTTCCGCATACACCGCCCCTGCGGAGAGCAAGCGGCCATATAGCCCGCTAATTTTCTGTGGGCGCGCATCGGGTTCTTCTTCACCGGGAAGCCTTGTTGTGAACGTCATCCGGTAATCGAGGAACACCTTGTCGCGGCTGTACTGTTCGCCGGCATAGGGACCGTAACGGCGCGGATCGAACTCGCTCATGTTGATCTCGGAATCGCCCTCGACCATCCACTGGGCGAGAAATTTGCCAGCGCCGCCGCCCTGCGCGATGCCGAAGCTGGTGCCGCAGCAATGCCAGAAGTTCCTCAGGCCCGCCGCTGGCCCCAAAAGCGGCCCGCCATCGGGCGTATGGGGGATCGCACCGTTGACGAAACGCCGCAGGCCGACTTCGCCAAACACCGGCATCCGCTCGATCGCGCGCTCGAGCCACGGGGCAATCCGCTCGAGATCTTCAGGGAACAGTTCGCTGGTCGAATTCCACTCCGGGTGCCCACCGCGCGGTGCCCAGGCTTCGGCCAGCCCGACATTCTCATAAACGCCGATCAGCCCGCTTTTCTGCTCCTGGCGAAAATAGCCCGATACGTAGGGGCAGCGCATGACGGGGATTTCCTCGTCGCGCTCCATGAAAGCAGGGATTGGGTCGGTCACGACATAGTGATGTTCCATGTTCGTCACCGGAATATCGATGCCCGCCATTTGCGCGATTTGCCGTGCATAACATCCGCCGGCGTTGACGACGATTTCGGCGCGGACCGTGCCTTTCTCGGTTTCGACGTCCCATTCACCCGAGGGCAACTGGGTCAGGCCAGTCACGCGGTTTCTGCGTTCGATCCTGGCACCCATGCTCTTCGCACCGATGGCAAGCGCATTGCAGATACCCGAAGGATCGGCATGTCCGTCCTCGGTCGTTCGCGCGCCCGCGATCACGCCGTCCAGGGTCATGAAGGGATTGTGCCGCAAGATTTCCTGCGGAGGGATGATCTCCATGTCGAAGCCGATGATCTTCGAGAATCCCTCGATATAGCGCATCCACGCCAGCTCGCGCTCGTTGGTGGCGAGCCGGATTCCGCCCGATTTGTGCCAGCTCACATATTGTCCGGTCAGCCCCTCGAGCTGCGGATAAAGCCAATTCGAATAGGCATGCATCTTGGCGAGGTTGAAACTGCCGGTAATGTTCGGACATTGCCCCGCAGCATGCCATGTCGACCCCGAAGTCAGCTCGTCTTTTTCAATCAGAAGGCAATCGGTCCAACCGAGTTCGGCGAGATGATAAAGCAACGACGCCCCCATGATCCCGCCGCCGACGATCACCACTCGCGCACTGGATTGCATTGATCTTCGACCTCACTCAGGAATTTGCTCCGATCCGGTTTGAATGCATCAACCCCCAAAAACAAATGTGCAATTCGCAATGACCCGTTCAAAAAATTTACGGTTGGAGATTGGAGGCCTCGAATGAGGGGCGTCGAGTAAGAATGAGGAATTCCCAACCAATCCGTTGCAAGACGCAAAATAATTCACACAATTGCTCAAATTTTTCAATTGTGGCGGCGCAAGCCCGACGCTCTAATTTTTCGGAGTGTCGATACGCCCAGAGGGCAACTGGGAAGAACCAAGCTTACATGAAGATCGGTTTTATCGGCCTCGGCAATGTTGGGGGCAAACTCGCGGGCAGTCTGATCCGCAATGGCCATTATGTCGTCGTGCGCGACCTCGATGACGCGCTGGTCGCCGATTTTGTCGAGCGTGGTGCTTCGTCGGCCGCCTCGCCGATGGAACTGGCCGATGCAGTCGATCTGATCGTCACTTGCCTGCCGTCTCCCGCCGCGAGCAGCGCCGTCGCGGAGGGCGACGACGGTTTTCTGCAAGTGATGCGCCCCGGCCAGGTCTGGCTGGAGATGAGCACGACCGACCATAGCGAAATCATCAGGCTGGGCGCGTTGGTCGAGGCGCGCGGCGCGATGTTCATGGAGTGCCCGGTTTCGGGCGGTTGCCATCGTGCCGATACGGGCAATATCGCGATCTTCGCTGGCGGCCCGCGCGCCGCCTTCGAGGCTGTTCTGCCGGTGCTGACCACGATGGGACGCCGCATCCTGCACACCGGCGAACTGGGCACCGCGTCGCAGTTGAAGGTGATGACCAACTATCTGTGCACCGTGCACCTGGTCGCGCTGGCCGAAGCATTGACGACGTGCAAGGCCATCGGGCTGGACATGAACACCACCTATGAGGCGATCCGGATCTCGTCGGGTAACAGCTTCGTCCACGAAACCGAAAGTCAGGTGATCCTGAACGGCAGCCGCGACATCAATTTCACCATGGACCTGGTCTCGAAGGACATCGGTCTGTTCGACAGGATCGCGCGGGGCGCGGGTGTGCCCGTCGAAATGTCGCCATTGATCGTTCGCCTCTTCAAAGAGGCCGAAGCGGCCTATGGCAGCCGCGAATTCTCACCCAATATCATCCGCCGCTATGAAGAACCGCTGGGTATCCGGGTGCAGGGCACGGGCTTTCCCGATCAGATCTGCGATGATGAGCCCGAAGAGCCGGGTTATGAGGTCGTTCCCAGACGTTAAAGCAGCGTGCGGCACGCCGTTCTAGGCCGTCGCTTCGACATGGGCCGTGATCCAGTCCATAAACGTGCGGATGCGCAAGTTCTCGCGCATGTCCTTCCGGCAGATCAGGCCCCAGTTCCCGGGGCAGATCGCCTTGTGCTCGACGGGCCTGACCAACCTGCCATCGGCCAGATCCTGATCGGCGAACGGACCGTTCACCAGCGCGATTCCCTGCCCATCCAGCGCCATTTCAAGCGCGACCGCGAGCGTATCCACCATCAGGAACGGCGCGGTTGGCTGAAACTCCAGACCAGCCGAGC
>JAYUPJ010000107.1:0-7289 GCA_043760195.1 Sphingomonadales bacterium
TCGGGTAAGTTGCCCGGCGCGTTGGCATTAAGGCATTACGAGCCCGCGCGAGATTTTCAGACAGGGGTGCAACGAAGCGAACGTTCCGATGCGGGCCGCGTCGCCGCGCAGATTGATTTTCCGGTATCATTGGATGCCAACGCCGCACGCAGGTTGGCTGATTTGCAGTTGTTGCAAATGCACAAATCCCGCGACCAATGGACTGGCCATGCTGTCTTTGGCAGCAATATGCCAACAGCGGGTGACTGGTTTGCTGACCCCGGCGGCGATGGCCGCTGGCAGATTGCCGAAATAGAGCATCTTGCCGGAGCATCGCGAATATCGGCGCGCCGATCCGTCGAAGCCGACCCGGCGCGATCCTATCTTGCAGATGCCGGACGCAGCCTGACGTCGCCAGATTTGCATGCCGGAACGACCAACTTGGTTTTGATGGATTTGCCAGCGTTGGCACGAACCGATCCGGGTACACCGATCATTGCCATTGCCGCCGCCGGAAGCTCAGCCGCTTGGCGCAGTGCCGCGCTTTCATTGCAAACGGACACTGGCCTTTTGGAAATTGGAACGACAGCTGCGCCAGCGATCATCGGTCATGTGACCGGCATTCTGCCCGCCCATTCGGGCCATTTCCTCGATCTGCACAACAAAATAGAAGTCCAGTTGCTGCATCACGGGTTTGAATTGCCCGCAGGTAATGGCAATCCTTTGCAAGCAGGAGCGAGCCTGTGCTGGGTCGGCGGCGAACTGATCCGGATCGGACGAGCGGAATTTCTCGGCGGCAATCGCTACAGATTAAGCGCCCTTCAGCGCGGCTGCTTTGGCACAGAAAGCCAGGTGTCCGCACATCTAGCCGGCGAAAATCTGGTGGTGCTGGACGGCGAAAGCCTGCGGATTTTGGATGGGGCGCGCGCCACTCTTGGTGCCAATTTGGTCATTGAGGCGCTTGGCATCGCCGATGCAACGCCTGCCGCCGCAAGCATTGCGGTGCAAGGTCATGCAATCCGGCCGCTGACGCCGGTACATGGCAAATCGGAATTACGCGAAAATGGTGATTTGCATATCGGCTGGATTCGCCGCGCCCGCCTTGACCCCGGTTGGCATGACTATGTCGATGTTCCGCAAACAGATGGCGAAGATCAGTGTAATTTGGTCATCGCCAGCGGCAATCAAATTTTGGTGTCAGTGAACATATCCCAGTCCGAATATGTGATCACAGCGGCGCAATTGGCTGCGTGGGGCATATCGCCATCGGGGCAATTGACGTTCGAAGTCCGGCAAGTCGGCCGCTACAACCAATCTTGGCCGTTGCTATTTACCTTCTCTATGCCCGCTTAACCCCCAAATATAAGAGACTTAACTCATGCCAGAAATCCAAAGTCCGCGCCATCATCTGCCGTTCCTCGCGGTAGGACAGGCGCAAAAAGAAATTACCCATAACGAAGCGCTGCTGTTGACCGACGCCTTATTGTTCGCGTCGGTTGAATCAGAGCTTTCGGCCCCGCCAACTCTAGCCGCCGAAACAAATGCCGGAAAATGCTGGCTGATCGGGAACGGCGCGACCGGCATTTGGTTATCAAAAGCAGGGCAAATTGCTTTATGGACGGGGGGCAGCTGGCGTTATTTGTTGCCCATCGACGGGATGTGCATCTGGAATAATGCAAACAGCACCCGGATGTTCAGACGCGATGGCGTTTGGTTCACATCTGCTGCAATTTCCGACCCATCCGGCGGCAGCGTCATTGATATCGAGGCACGAACAGCGGTCGCCGCGATTCTCCAACTTCTGCGTCAAAACGGTAATTTGGTGCCGTAGTTTATCAATTGTTCTGCGAACGAACGCTGAATTTTCCGCAAAAACGGCAAAATGGAGACATTTTGGCAACAGTAAGGTGTAAACTGGGGTTGCATCGAATTATGACATTCGGTAGGAAGTCGTTCTCGAATTTATTCCTAATATATAAGAAGGGGAAAGTTGATGCGTAAGCTTGCCATATGTCTGGCACTCGCTTCTACGGCACTGGCATCACCGGCGTTAGCTCGTGATAATCAGTGGTACGTTGGAGTCGATGGTGGTGCAATGATCGTCGAAAATTTGAAGTTGGATGTGGGTGCTGTCAACAACGGCATTAACATCGACACGCGGACAGGCTATGATGTTGACGGTCTTGTAGGCTATGACTTCGGTGGTTTCCGTTTGGAATCTGAAGTCGCTTACAAAAAAGCGGACCCCAAGGGCCTCATAACCTCTGGCACATTCATTGGTGGCGGAACATTGCCGGCGACCGGTAACATCCGCGATACTGCTGGCGACCTGAGTGCATTGTCATTCATGTTGAACGGTTTGTTGGACTTCGGTGATGATGACGGCCTTCAAGGCTTCGTTGGTGCCGGTGCAGGTGTTGCACGCGTTAAGCTCAGCAACAGCATTGACCGGTCGGTAGGCAACTGGGTTAACGATTCGGACACAGGCTTTGCTTGGCAAGCCCTCGCCGGAATTCGCGCACCACTCAGCGACAGTTGGGACGTTGGCTTGAAATATCGCTATTTCAATGCTGGCAAAGTAAATTTGGTTGATAACATCGGCCGAAATATCAAGACTGACATGCGTTCGCATTCATTGCTCGGCAGCTTGATCTACAATTTTGGCGGCGAGCCTGCGCCAGTGCCAATCGCACCTCCTCCGCCGCCGGTAGTAATTGCACCGCCACCACCGCCACCACCGCCACCGCCAATCGTATGCAACACCGGCCCCTATATCGTGTTCTTCGATTGGGATAAGTCGAACTTGCGTCCCGATGCGGCTTCGGTTTTGGATAACGCGGTTGCTCAATATGCGAATTGCGGAAATGCCAAGGTTATGCTTGCTGGTCACGCTGACCGTTCAGGCACAAACACTTACAACGTCGGTTTGTCACAACGTCGTAACACTGTTGTTCGTGGATACCTCGAATCTAAGGGTGTCGCCGGCGGCGCAATCGCAGCAGAAGCGTTTGGTGAAACTGCACCACGCGTACAAACTGCCGATGGTGAGCGTGAACCGCAAAACCGCCGCGTTGAAGTTAGCTACGGTCCTGGTTCAGGCAACTAAAGCAAACGAATATACTTTAGAAAATGGGGCTGGTCGAAAGACCGGCCCTTTTTTTGTGCAGTAACGCCGGGCTAATGCGTTCGCCGCTCTAATGCGTTTGGCTAAGCAACAGAGAGCAGGTCAGCGTTTTCCATGCCGCCAGCAGCGGCGAGCAATCTGTTTTCCAGTGTTTTGAGCTTTGCCTTATTCTCAATCTTGCTGCCAAACAGGTCGGTCACATAAAACGTGTCGACCGCCCGCTCGCCATAAGTCGCAATATGGGCGCTGTGCAAAGTGGCTTTCGATTGGAACAGCGCTAACGCCAAATTGTACAGCAATGCCGGACGGTCACGGGCATTTACTTCTATTACTGTAAACCTGTTGGATGCGCTGCTGTCCACCATGACTGCGGGTGCAATGTTGAAAGCCTCGGCCCGGCGCAGCGCAACGGGTTTATCGTTCAAACTGGCAGCGTGCCGCCCCCGGTTTTTCAATGTATCGGTGATCGATTGCTTCAGCCGATGAATCTGCGACGGTTCGCGAAATGGTTTGCCAACCGGGTCTTGCACCAGGAAATTGTCGAGCGCCATTCCATCGGAACTGGTATGAATGCGGGCGTCGATGATATTGCCGCCAGCCAAATGAATGGCACCGGCGATGCGATAAAAAAGACCGGCATGGTCGGCCGCATACACCGTTATTAAAGTCGCGCCGCGTTCCGGATAATAGCAGGCATCAATCGCAAGATCAGCGCCTTCGTTAGCTATCAGCAACTTTGCGTTGCGGACAATGATGTCGTGCGGCTCTGCAATCCAATAGGGCGCCGGCATGCGCTTGGTCAATTTTGTGAACACGGCGCTTGAAAGCTGGAGCTCGTGATTGAGCGCTTCTTTCCTGGCAACAATACGTTCATCGCGGCCGCGCTGCTTATGGCCCAGGCGCAACACCTCTTCGGTGGCTTCAAACAGATCGCTCAGCAACTGGCGCTTCCAACTGTTCCATACGCCCGGTCCAACGGCGCGAATGTCGACCACCGTCAATACTAGCAGCAACCGCAGGCGTTCGGGTGATTTCACGATATGGGCGAAATCCAAAATCGTTTTAAAGTCGGAAAGGTCGCGCTTAAATGCGGTCGCGGACATCAGCAGATGATTTTTGACCAGCCATGAAACCGTCTCCGTTTCGGCTGCGGTTAATCCCAATCTCGGGCACAGTTTGAGTGCTATTTCGGCGCCAATGACACTGTGGTCACCGCCCCGGCCTTTTGCGATGTCGTGCAGCAATGTGGCAAGAAACAAGGTCCTGCGCCCGATCACTTTGCGCATGATCGCGGTCGACAATGGATGGTCTTCTTTTAAATCACCTTTTTCGATTTCCGCCAACAACCCAATGGCACGAATCGTGTGCTCATCCACCGTATAATGATGGTACATGTCGAACTGCATTTGAGCGACAACGCGCTGAAAATCGGGAACAACGCGGCCAAAAACGGTGCTCTCGTTCATCCAGCGCAGCACCGTTTCCGGGTCACGGTTCGATGTCAGTACATCAAGGAACATCTCGTTTATGCGCGGATCATTGCGCATCGCATGGTCGATCAGCTTGCTGTCACGCTGCGCGGCGCGCATCGCCATGGGATGCAATTCCAGCCCAAATTTGTCGGCCAAATGGAACATTTCGACCAAACGCGCTGGATCTTGTTGAAAGAAATCTTCGGACGGCAATGCCAACCGGCCACGATCCAGCTTAAATCCGTTCAGCTTACGCGGCCGCCGCGTCATAGACGGAAAAAACCGGCTGCCCTTTTTTGCCAATGTGTCGTCAAGGTGCGCCAGAAAAAGCCCGGTCAGATCGCCGACCGTTTTTGCGTTCAGAAAATAGAACTGCATGAAACGTTCGACGGCGGATTGACCCAGCCGGTCGGCAAATTGCATGCGTTCCGCAACCTCCCTTTGCAAATCAAACGTCAGCCGGTCTTCGGCGCGGCCGGTAATGTCGTGCATGTGGCAGCGCACTGCCCATAGAAAATTTTCGGCTTTCCGAAACCGGCCGTATTCCTGCTTGGTTAACAGCCCAACGCCGACAAGTTCGGATGCGGTCCGGACGCGGTGCATGTATTTCCCGATCCAGTACAAAGTATGCAAATCGCGAAGGCCGCCTTTGCCATCCTTGATGTTAGGTTCAACAACATAGCGGCTGTCGCCCATCCGCTTGTGCCTGATTTCCCGCTCTGCCATCTTTAGCCGAATAAACTCGGGGGCGGTTTTGTTGGCAACTTCTGCCCAAAATCTTGCTGATGCAATCTGATAAATGTCTTGGTCACCCCAGACGAACCGGCTTTCCAGCAATGCCGTTCTGATCGTCGAGTCCTCCAGCGCCATCTTCACGGTTTCATCGAGCGAGCGGCTGGATTGACCTATCTTGAGATTGAGATCCCATAAGAAATACAACATGGATTCAATAACCTGTTCGGTCCATGCGGTGCGTTTATAGGGCGTGATGAACGCGATATCGACATCGCTGTGCGGTGCCATCTCGCCGCGGCCATATCCGCCCACCGCCAAAATCGCCATTCGTTCAGAAGCAGAGCGGTTACCTGCCGGGTAAAGCCGGGTTGTCACATGATCGTAGATGAGCCTGACCAGTTGATCGACCAGAAAGGCTTGTTCGGCGGCGGCCTGATGTCCCCTTGAAGGGTCCCGTTTCAGCCGGCCGGAAACTTCCAACCGGCCATCGGCCAACGCAGTTTGCAACAACGATATGATTTTCGGCCGATGCTGCGATGCATCGTTTTCAAGGACAATATTATCAATAGCCTCTGCCATCGCGCCGCGATCAACGATTGCGCGTTGCTTGACTATCTTTTCCAAACCATATGACATCAATGATCAATAGTCGCTGACCATTGACATTGCAAAGGGTCAAGCAGCCGCCAACGACCTGTCATTATATTCCTTGCGCAATGTTACCCGGTCAATTTTTTGCGTCCCCAATCGCGGCAACGCTTCTTCAGAGATCCAAAGATGCGCGGGTACTTTAAAAGCTGCAATGCGCTCGGCTATGAATGCCTTCAACGCATCGGGCGTGACAGACATGCCCTCTTTGCAATGATAGACCAGTCCGGGCACTTCGCCGTAGCGTTCGTCGGCAATCCCGAACACCGAAAGTTCGGCAATCGCTTCATGCTCATATGCCGCAGCCTCAACCTCGGGGCAGCTGATATTTTCGCCGCCGCGAATGATGATGTCCTTCTTGCGGTCGACGATATACAGATATCCCTCGGGATCGAGATAACCGATATCCCCCGTCCGGAACCAGCCGTCTTTGGTAAAGGCGGATTCGGTCGCAGCGTCATTGTTCCAATAACCGCCAAAATTGGCGATGGTCCGAATACACACTTCTCCGCGTTCACCTTGCGCCAAAATATTGCCGTCATCATCGAGCATCTGGACATCAACCAACGGTTTGGTGGCTGGACCCGTGCTTTGCGGTTTTGCGAGATAATTCTCGGTGAAGTTACCACATCCCACACCATTGGTTTCGGTCAGGCCATAGCCGAGCAGCGGAAACGCGTGATCCATTTCCTTGCGAATTTTTTTGACATGTTCAACCGGGCGCGGCGCTCCGCCAGCGGCAAATGCGGTACAGCTGGTCAAATCATATTTATGGCGATTGGGGTGGGTCGCAATCTCGATACTCATCAACGGAACGCCGACGAAATACGTGATCTTCTCTTTCTCCATCAACCGCATCGCCTCTTCCGCATCCCATTTTGGCATCAGCACCAACTTGCGCCCGATGGCGAAGCTTTGCAAAATCAGCGGAACCGACGCGGTGACATGGAACATCGGCACATTGACCAGCGCGGATGGTTGAGCGGGCAGGCTTGCACCCGCCGAGCTTAAAATTTCAAAAAAGACCAGTGATTGCCCGACATAGCTCATCGTTCCCTGCACCACCGCACGGTGATCGGAAAAGGCACCCTTGGATTGCCCGGTTGAACCAGAAGTATATAAAATTGTGGCGATATCGAGCGGATCGATTGCTGGCATCGCGGTTTCGGTGCCGCCGCCTTTTGCAAGCAGCGCCGCCAGACCAGTCAGCGGCGGACAATCATGTTCAAACAAGATGATTTCGGCGTTGCCAATATCCTGACCGTCAAGCCGCGCCGCGCGCTGTTCATCGGCAAGTACGATGCGGCAATCGACCATGCGGATGCCGTCGG
>JAYUPJ010000108.1:0-21492 GCA_043760195.1 Sphingomonadales bacterium
ACCTTTAGTATCAGGGATCGTGTATATGAAAATGTCTTTAAGAGTATCAACGACTGCTGTCGCAGTGGCGTTGCTGACTGCTGGTAGCGGATTTACCGCTGCCCATGCACAAGATGCAGCCGCAGCCGAAGAAGCAAAAACAGACGAAGAAATCGTCGTTATTGGTACGCGCCGCACCGACCGGTCGGCTGCTGACACCGCATCGCCCGTCGATGTGATTAGCGCCACTGAACTCGCTTCGCAGCCTGCTGCAAACATGCTCGACGCGGTCAAGAACCTCGTCCCGTCATTCTTCGTCAGCCAGAACACTATTTCTGATGCGTCGACATTCGTGCGTTCGCCATCACTGCGCGGATTGCCTGCGGATAACATCTTGGTGATGCTCAACGGCAAACGCTACAACCGTTCCGCACTGGTCCAGGTATATAGCGGCGGTGACACTGCACTTGGTTTTGGTTCGCAAGGTGCGGATATTTCCGCCATTCCTTCGATCGCGATTAGCAACCTGCAAATCCTGCGTGAAGGTGCGACCGCTCAATATGGTTCCGATGCCATCGGCGGCGTATTGAACTATGGTCTGCGTGAAGATGAAGGTTTCGAACTGCAAGCTCGTTATGGCCAGTATTTCGATAATGGCGATGGTAAAAGCTATCAGTTTGCGGCCAACGCTGGTGTCAAACTCGGTGATCGCGGCTTTATCAACCTGTCGGGTGAATATAGCGACGACGGCCAAACCAGCCGCGGCGTGACCCGTCCTATTGCTCTGCAATTTACCGCTGCGAACCCGACGCTTGCTTCGCAGCTTCCCAACGCTCCTGGCCCCGTCCAGATTTGGGGTTCATCGCCAAATCACGGTTTCAAAGTGTTGCTGAATTCGGCGTATGAAGTGACCGACAGCAGCAAATTGTACTTGTTCATCAACGTCGCAAAAAGCCGCGGCGACCAGAGCTTCAACTATCGCTCACCGATTTCACAGACTGGACCGTTGATTTGGGATAGGGGATCAGGGCCTGAAACTCTTGTGCCTGGCCAGACCAATGCCGATGGGGACATTATTTCGCTCAGAAATAACGGCGCATTCCGGCATCCTGCTTATCTGACCGCTTGCCCAACCGGCAACCCGACGTGTCCAGCAGGCAGCTTCGTTAAGGACGGCAATGTCTTCAATTTCAGGACATTGTACCCTGCCGGTTTCACTCCGCGTTTCATCGGCGTTAACAAAGAAGCATACGGCACAATCGGTTACAAGGGTGAGACAGATAGCGGCTTCCGTTATGACCTGTCCGGCACATTGGCCCGCAACTCGTTGACGTTGTCGATGACCAATTCGCTGAACGCGTCGTTTGGCCCGCAAAGCCAAACCAGCTTCAAATTTGGTTCGCTGATCCAGAAAGAATTGAACGCCAATCTGGACCTTAGCTATCCAATCGAAGCCGGTTTAGCCAGCCCGATCACGCTGTCTGCTGGTGCAGAGTTCCGCAAGGAAACATATCAGGCGACTGAAGGTGATTTGCAGTCTTACGCAGCGGGTCCGTTCGCATCACAGCGCCTATTTGTGCTGAATACGCTAACCGCCGCGCCCGACGATTACACGCCGAGCTTGGTTGCCGGTCCGAATAACACACTCATTCCCGAGATCGTCAACTTTGGTCCTGCGGCAAGCGGCTATGGCGGCACTAGCCCAGCATCTGCGGGTTCGTTCACGCAGAAAAACATCGCTGTGTATGTGGGCGCAGAAACCGACCTCACCGACGCGCTCAGCGTTGGCCTTGCTGGCCGGTTTGAGGATTACAACACGTTTGGCAGCACCTTTGTTGGTAAATTCAACGCGATGTACCGCTTCTCCGACATGTTCTCGGTTCGCGGTACAGTTGGTACCGGCTTCCACGCACCATCACCGGGACAAAGCAATGTCGAGATTTTGACGACCAACTTTGTTGCAGGAAATCAGGTGCAAACCGGAACTTACCAAGTCGATAACCCGATCTCGCGCTATTTTGGCTCAAAAGATTTGACTCCTGAAAAATCGACCAACTTCGGTCTGGGATTTGTCGTTAAGCCCGTTAGTGCCCTGACTTTGACGGTGGATGCATACTCGATCGAAGTGCGCAACCGTATCGGAATCACCCGGACCTTCGAGGTGAACCCGCGTGATGCCAACGGGGTGTTGATCAGAGATGATATTGCGGCACTGCCTGCGCTTGCAGCTGTCGGTGAAGGCGGCGACGTCAATTATTTCACCAACGGCTTCGATACCACAACCAAGGGTGTTGACGTTATTGGCAGCTACCGCACCGACATCGGCAGCGGCAAACTGAACATGACGCTGGCGTATAACTATAACAAGAGCAAGGTGACGAAGTTCAACCCGATCGTGATCAGCCCTGCCCAACGTGCCGACATCGCCAACTTTGCACCACGCCACCGGGTTATCCTGTCGGCTGGTTTGCAAATCGGTGATTTCTCGCTCAACGCACGTGAGAATTACTACAGCTCGTGGGCGGTACAGGCCGATTATCCCGGCCAACGTTTCAGCGCAAAGTTCACGTCCGATCTGGACGTAAGCTATACCTTTGCCGAACATATCACGTTGACCGTGGGTGCAAACAACCTGTTCAATACCAAGCCTGACCGGATTGCGCCAACAGCGGCCAACCCGATCTTCGCCCTGACGAACAGCACTGCCGATGGCCAGATTTACCCACGCAGCGGCGGTCCTTTCGGGATCAACGGTGGGTTCTGGTACGGACGCCTGAAGTTCAAGTACTAAGCGGTTAGAAGTTTGATAAAACGAAAATGGCTCCGTTCCGAAAGGCACGGAGCCATTTTTTTGCTCGTGGGTGAAGCTGGTTTGCGATGGCTCAAGAGTGCGAAGGCACTGCAATCCGGTCAAGCCCTTGGATGCGCGTTCCTATATTCATCGAGCAACATCGCGGTATCGACCGCAGTATATATCTGCGTGGACGACAGGCTGGCGTGGCCCAGCAGTTCCTGCAGGCTGCGCAGGTCTGCGCCGCCCGCCAACAAATGCGTTGCAAAGCTGTGGCGCAAGGCATGCGGCGTTGTCCGGTCGGACAGTTGCAGTCGTTGACGCGCGCCCTGAACCGCACGGCGGATGAGCGCAGGCGACAGCGGCCCGCCGCGTGCGCCGCGAAACAGCGGTTCGTTTCTTGCGGTGGGATACGGACACAGGGTGAGATAGTCTTCAATCGCTTGCTTCACTTGCGGCAAAACCGGAATGATCCGGGTTTTGTTGCGCTTTCCTGTGACGCGGATTGTTTCGGATAGGGGCAGCACATCGCCCATTAATCCGGTTGCTTCGCTGACCCGCAAACCGCCGCCATATAGCAGCAAGAGCACCGCCCAATCGCGCGCACCGATCCAGCTTTCACGCGCTGTTTCCGCAATATCATCGGCCAATGCCAATACGTCATCGGGGCTAACGGGCCGGGGCAGGCTGGCCGGAACGCGCGGGCCCTTCATTACCGGCAAGCTGGCATCGTCGCCCAGAGCAAAGCGCAAAAACCCCCTGATCGCGGAAAGTTCCCGCGCAGTGGACCGGTTGGCCAAACCATCGCTGCTGGCTGTGGGCGCGCGCCGGTGCGCCAGAAACGCCCGGATGTCGGCAGAACTGATTGCGGCCAATGCGCTGCGGTCCGCCAAATGCCCCCAATGCTCGCTTAAAAACGCGCAGAGCCGTTCTGCTGTGGCGACATAGGCCCTGACGCTGTGCACCGAACGGCGGCGATTGTCGGCAAGAAAGCTGCGATATTCAGCGATCAAAGGGGTTTGCGGATTAGCAGACATTTAAGAAACGATAACAGTTTTGAATCGAAGGTTCAATTTTTGCTGATTGCCAGCTCGCCGTTCGTCCTGAGCTTGTCGCAGGACGAGAAAGCACTCGGGTACGTCCTTCGACAAGCTCAGGACGAACGGAATCGAGGCTCAGCAAATGAAACAAGCGCAAGGGGTGATCACGTTGCCACAATCTTTGGCAATATCGCGTCGAGCAGCGGCATGCCTTTGGACGTGATCGTCACCCGGTCGCCGTCGCGGTGCAACATGCCCAAATCTGCGATCATCGCCGCCGCGCTTGCATCAATCAGCTTGTCGGCGCAGATACCGGTGCGCTGGGCGATGTCGGCCAGGTCAACGCCCTCGCGCAGCCGCAATCCCATCAGCAGCGCCTCGGTTGCCCTTGTGGCGGCGGTCAGCGTTTCTTCTTCCTTGATGCCATGCTGGTTTCGGGCCACTCCCGACAGAAAGTTCTCGGGCTTTTTATGGCGCTGCGTTGCGCTGCTCAGCCTGCGGCCATGTGCGCCGGGGCCAATACCGACATAATCCTGATACCGCCAATAGGTTAGATTATGACGGCTCTCTTCGCCCGGCCTTGCGTGGTTGCTGATCTCATAAGCGGGAATACCGGCGGCAGCCGTCATGTCCCGGGTCAGATCAAACAAGCCGGCGGCATAATCATCATCGGCTGGTTTGAAAGCGCCGGTCCTGACATCGCTGGCAAAACGCGTGCCCGCCTCGATCGTCAGCTGATACAACGACATATGGCCAGTGCCAAAGCCAATCGCCCGCGAAAGCTCTTGCCGCCATGCGGCTTCGCTTTGGTCAGGCCGGGCATAAATGAGGTCAATGCTGACCCGCGCAAATTCGCGCTGTGCAGTGGCCAAGGCCGCCATGCTTTCGGCAACGTCATGGGCACGGCCCAAAAAGCGCAGAGCATCATCGTCTAAGGCTTGCAGGCCGAGCGAAACGCGGTTCACGCCTGCTGCGGCAAGGTCATTGAAGCGTGCGGCCTCAACTGACGATGGATTGGCCTCCAACGTGATCTCGATATCATCGGTAAATCCCCAAAGCGCATTGGCACTTTCGATCAATGCGGCAACCGTTTCAGGCGGCATTAAACTGGGTGTGCCGCCGCCAAAGAAGATGGAGGATAAGGGACGACCAGCAGTAACTTGCGCCTCAAATGCCATATCAGCGAGCAGTGCCGCTAACCATTGCGGCTGATCGACGGTTTCGCGCACATGGCTGTTGAAATCGCAATACGGGCATTTGGAGACGCAAAAAGGCCAATGGATATATAGGGCCAGTTGTGATAATCCACGATCATTCATAGCCATAGAATAGGGTAGTTCGAATGCATAAGCTATTACTGAAACCAGTTTTGTGGACCGCTGTATCATTGCTGTTTGTTGGCCCCAATGCCGCGCATGGACAGGATCAGGCAGTTGCGGATGGCGCAGATTGCGATGAGCAAGCCACGGTGCCAGCTATACGCGATACCGCGTCGCTGGAACGCGAATGGCTGTCGGAACATAATAAGGAACGTGCGCGTTTGGGGGCAAAGCCTTTGGCGTGGGATGCGAAACTTGCCGCCGCCGCCGGTGCCCATGCGGCACTGATGGCGAAGACTGACGAATATGAGCACGCCGTCCAAGCCGATGGTCCGAATGTCCAAGGCGAGAATATGTGGATGGGTACGAACGGCGCGTATACCGCCGCCGATATGGTCGGAAGCTGGATCGCAGAGAAAGTCGATTTTGTGCCGGGGACGTTTCCGCAAGTATCCAAAACCGGCAATTGGGCCGATATTGGACATTATACCCAGCTGATTTGGCCAGAAACCCAAACTGTCGGCTGCGCTTTGACGGGCAATCCGCGCGATGAATATGTTGTCTGCCGATATCTTCCGGCGGGCAATGTTCTGGGTGAGAAGATAGGTGTAAAATGATGTAATCAAATAGTATAATCTTGCAAAGATGCGATCTGAAGTTGCGAATTAACTATTTTGTTGGTAATCACACGACGTTCGTTGCGACTCGTAATCTCGAAGGGGTGTATTGTGGATTTGTTTGAAATACCGAAAATGTATAAGGCTATCGCTGGAGCGGTGGCACTTTCTTTGGTTGCTGCACCTGTAATTGTACAGGCTGATGCGTCCAATCCTGTTTATATGCCGAAGAAGAAGGCAAAGATGAAGGTGAAGCCGCGCGCGAAAGCGAAGCCACGCGCTCGGGCGAAACCAGTGATGCGTAAGCCTATGGTACAGGCTCCTGTTATTCAGCAGCCGGTTTACACGCCTCCTCCGCCGCCGCCTCCTCCCCCGCCACCACCGCCACCTCCTCCGCCACCATATGTGCCTGCTGCTCCGGTAACACCGGTTGCTACGGGCGGTGGTAACGGCTTGTTGCTCGGCTTGCTTGGTGCGGCTGCGGTGATTGGCGGGATCGTGCTGATCGCGGACGATAAGCCTAACAGTCCTTGATTTGGAATAAATTCGGGTCGTTGCGACCTGAACAAGAGCCGGCGCTGTCGATGATAGCGCCGGTTTTTTTGTGCCAATTTGGGACAGAGCTTGTTTTGGGGACGGTGGAGCACGGCAAATATCGCGGGGCCGCAGAGTAACAAATTTGGGGCAATTTATAGATCAAATTTGCCTACATGCCCCGAGGCCAAAACCGCCCAAGTTGACACCCAGTTGACAAGGTTGACACCCATTTTGACATTTTGCGAAAGAACGGCGTTCGATTATTTCCTACATCGTGGTTTTTTGTAGGATAGCGTTTTCGCCAGTTTGAGGCGCGAACGACGTGACAAGCAACCTGTACTTCGACAGGCTCAGCACGAACGGTTTTTGTTACACTCATTCGACATCGACCTGCCGAGAGCCAGCACGCACGGTCCCGCTCAATCCAAAAGGTCATCCAGTTTATGACCGCCAACAATGTCAAAGAGCCTGCCCCGAAATAGCGGCGTTAACTCTCGTTCCCAGAACAAATCCTACATTACAAGTCTTTATGTGCGAAGAGAATCAGCCCAACAGTCGCCTGAACACCGCGCTGTCATCCTGAATTTATTTCAGAATATATAGTCCCGAAGCCTGAAAGTATGCGCGGTATGTATCCTGAAATAAATTCAGGATGACGAACCTTGGCCGACTTTGATCATATTCAGGAGGACGAACTTGGCACGGCTCGGAACATATCCAGCCAGCGGAACCAAGTCGGAAAATCGCTTCCAAACCAGCCGCGTTTTAAAATACCGCTGCCACCAGCTTTGCAAAAGCATCGGCGCGGTGGCTGATCGCGTGTTTTTCCGCCGGATCAATTTCGGCAAAGCTTTCATGGCGGCCATCGGCAACGAAAACGGGGTCATAGCCAAAGCCCAATGTGCCGCGCGGCGGCCAGACCAATTCGCCAGACACGCGGCCTTCGAAAACTTCGGCGTGACCATCGGGCCAGGCAAGGGCCAATGTACAGATGAAGTATGCGCTGCGGTCAATATCTGCGCCCAGCGCGGCCAGCTTGCCTTCAACTTTGCCCATCGCCATGTACCAGTCGCGCCCGGGGCCGCCTTCAAACGGCTGGCGTTCGGCCCAGTCGGCTGTGTACACGCCGGGCGCTCCGCCCAGTGCCGCCACGCAAAGTCCGCTGTCATCGGCCAGCGCAGGCAGCCCCGAACCTTGCGCCGATGCATGTGCCTTGAGCAGCGCATTTTCGGCAAATGTCGTCCCGGTTTCTTCGGGTTCGGGTAAGCCAAGTTCGCCCGCCGAAACCGGATCGATGCCAAACGGAGCCAGCAACGCACGAATTTCGCGCACCTTGCCCGCGTTATGGCTGGCGATGACGAGTTTGCCGGGGGTGAGTTTGCGGGTGGTCATATTAAACCTATGCTTGAAAAACTCCGTCATGCTGAACTTGTTTCAGCATCCATTTCGCAGTTAACAACGGAGCTACTCTGAAAAATGGACCCTGAAACAAGTTCAGGGTGACGGTTATTATTAGAAAACGGTGATGATGAAAAACCTAATTTACTTAACCGCCGCCGCCTGTGCCGCAAAAATCTTGTCGCAGCCCATCCGGCCCAAGCGTAGCAAGCGTAGCAACGCCTCTTCGTCGTATGTCGCGCCTTCTGCGGTGGCTTGCACTTCGGCAATTTTTCCGCCTTCGATCAGGACGAAATTCGCATCGGCATCGGCGTTGCTGTCTTCGTCATAATCCAGATCAAGCACCGGTGTGCCTTTGTAAATACCGCAGCTGATCGCGGCGACATGGGCGTTGATCGGATCGTGTTTAATCGCGCCCGACGCCAACAATCCATTCACGGCCAGCCGCATTGCCACCCACGCACCGGAAATCGATGCAGTGCGGGTACCGCCGTCGGCCTGAATGACATCGCAATCGATCGTGATTTGATGTTCGCCCAGTTTCTTCATATCGACTACCGCGCGCAGTGACCGGCCGATCAGCCGCTGAATTTCCTGCGTGCGCCCGGATTGTTTGCCTTTGGCGGCTTCACGCTGGCTGCGGGTGTGAGTGGAACGCGGCAACATCGAATATTCGGCTGTGACCCAGCCTTCGCCTTTGCCGCGCATCCATGGCGGCAGGCGGTCTTCGACGCTGGCGGTTACCAGCACGCGGGTGTCACCAAAGCTGATCAGGCATGAACCCTCGGCATGCTTGGTAAAGCCTGTTTCGATGGTGAGGGCGCGCATTTCGTCTGGCGCACGGCCGGATGGACGCATGTTAAACTCCTTTAGTTGATTTGGGCCTGCCATAGCCTGCCAGCTAATCTTTGCAAGTTTGCTGCAATTGACTATCGTTGCGGCATGACAGCAACCATCACTGAATTAAACGACCGCACCCGCAATATCTTTCGGGTCGTCGTCGAAAGCTATTTGGAAACCGGTGTGCCGGTGGGCAGCCGGACGATCAGCAAGTTTTCGGATTTGAGCCTGTCGCCTGCGTCGATCCGCAATGTCATGCAAGATTTGGAGGAAGCGGGATTGTTGGCCGCGCCGCATACCAGTGCGGGCCGGATGCCAACAGAAAGCGGCCTGCGATTGTTTGTTGATGGCATGATGCACACCACCGAGCCTTCTGCCGAAGAGCAGCGCGCCATTGAATCCCAGATTACCGGCGATGGTCCGATAGAGGCGGCGTTGGCGGCGGCGACTTCGGTGCTATCGGGGCTATCGGCGTGCGCAGGCGTGGTGCTCGTGCCCAAGCGGGAGGCGATATTGAAACAGTTTAGTTTCGCGCGGCTTTCCGCAGACAAAGCGCTGGCGATATTGGTCGGCGCAGAAGGCAGCGTGGAAAACCGCGTGGTTGAAATCTCGGCTTTGGTCAGTGACAGCGCGCTGTTGGAGGCGGCGAATTACATAACAGGTCGGCTGGCAGGGCTTACTTTGTCGGATGCGCTGGTGCGCCTTGATACCGAAATTCGCGCTGAAAAGGCGGAGCTTGATAAGGTAAGCGCCGATTTGGTGCGTAAGGGGCTTATCATCTGGTCGCTGGATGCAAATGAACGGCCAGTGATGATCGTCAAGGGGCAGTCCAACCTGCTTGATGCCAATGCCGTGGCAGATTTGGACCGGGTGCGGTTATTGCTGGATGAACTGGAAAGCAAAGAAGAAATCGCCCGTCTGGTTGACAGCGCCCGTGACGCGCAATCGGCGCGGATATTTATCGGATCGGAAAACAACCTGTTCTCGCTTTCCGGATCATCAGTAATCGCCGCGCCATACCGCGAAGCGGGCGGCAAAGTTGTCGGCGTTGTCGGCGTGATCGGACCGACGCGGCTGAACTATGCGCGCATCGTGCCGATGGTAGATTTTACCGCGCAGACATTAAGTCGCTTGATGAAATGAAATCAGCGCATATATGCGCAACAACGAAACCAGCCATTGCGGCAACCAGACAGATGAAAACGGGCTATGACCAAGAAAAATACTGAAAGCTTCGATGCCGCCGCCGAAAAAGAAATGGAAGGCGTTCCAGAGCATTTGAAAGCGGATGCCAGCGAACAAGACGGCGGCGAGCAGGATGGCCGCATCGCCCTGCTCGAAGAAGCCGTCGAGCGGGCAAAACAGGATGTGCTGTATGCACAGGCCGACACGCAAAATGTACGCCGCCGTATGGAAAAAGAGGCCGCCGACGCCCGGACCTATGCCGCAACCAGCTTTGCGCGTGACGTGCTTTCGGTTGCAGACAATCTGTCGCGCGCGTTGGACGCAATACCCGCTGAATTGCGCGATGATGAAAAGTTCAAAGGCCTGGTAATTGGCCTGGATGCGACTGGCCGCGAATTGGAAAACGTCTTTGGCAAACACGGCATCACCCGCATCGCCGCCATGGGCATGCCGCTCGATCCCAACCAGCATCAGGCGATGGTCGAAATTCCCAGTGCGGACGCACAGCCCGGCACGATCATCACCGAGATGCAGGCCGGATACATGATCAAAGACCGCCTGCTGCGCCCGGCTTTGGTTGGGGTGGCGAAGAAGGTTGATTGAGGAATTGCCTTAGTTCATTTGCAATCTTCTTTGCTTCACCTGTGAAGGCTTTGAAATGTCCAAGATTCACTAAGCGCACATAGGGTTGATCTTGCAACGACATGATGTTGTTGCAGATTATGGCGTGCATAATTCCATCAATATTTGCAATCTCGGTTTGAGAATGAACGATGTCGGACCTGATCGACAAGAGTGCGTGAACTCTCGCAATCTTGTCAGGTAGCTTTGCACATTTTTCTTTCGATATTTTTGGACAAGGTGCCAAATTTTTTAGGTCCTCAATACGCTGACCAAAGGGTTTTTTATCATTCGCTCTGCACGTCGCAGACGTTGCCAGAAGCGCACCAACCGCAATTTCTAGTTCAGAGAATGCATCAAGAAAAACGCTTCTGGCGATGTGAAAATCAATTTTGGTAGCGAGCTTGACGTCGAACCCATTTTCGATATTGCCGAGTTGTATATTCATAGGTTGCTGAATATCGCAAGCTTCTAAACTTTCCATTAAACCTCACCGTTCGTCCTGAGCTGGTCGAAGGACGAAGGCGCCGTTGGTTACGTCCTTTGGCAAGCTCAGCACGAACGGGGAGGGCGCTGAACTAATGACACGTTCCAAATTTCGTCATTGCGAGCGTAGCGAAGCAATCCAGGGTGGGCTATGCTGCTCTGGATTGCTTCGCTACGCTCGCAATGACGTGCGCTGCGTTGCAGTTTACGGCGATCAGGCAAACAGCATCCCCCAAAAACCTTGTAAAATAGCACCACACAAGATAGCCGAACCGGTATGACTATCGCCGCATTATTTCGTGAAATTCTGGCGCGGCAATTTTGACAGCCGCAGCGCCTGTGACCGTGGCCGCCGCAACTTTGAGCTCGCCGACACCGTGGGCCGATGAATTTCGCGCCACGCTTTCGCTCGCTTGGCCGTTGATCCTGACCAACGTGACGATGGTGTTGATCAACGCCACCGATGTATTCTTGCTCGCCCGGCTGGGGCCGGATGCGTTGGCGGCGTCGGCGATGGGGTCGGGCATTGTCATTGCGATGTTGCTTTTCGGCATCGGCCTGGTCACCGCAGCTTCGCCGATGATGGCGTCGCAATTGGGCCGGATGCCGCATTCGGTGCGTGATGTGCGGCGCACGTTCCGGCAAAGCTTATGGGCCGCCACCGCAATCACCATACCGATCTGGATCATATTATGGTTCAGCACGGACTTACTGCTCGCGGCGGGGCAGCCGGAGAAGCTGGCGAGAGATACCGGCCTGTTTATTGGCGCGCTGCAATGGCTGATCCTGCCGACATTGGGCGTGGTGGCGCTGCGGTCTTTTATGTCGGCGCTGGAATTGCCGCGTTGGACTTTGGTCGCGGGGGTGGCAGCGGTGGTGGTCAATGCCGTGGTCAATTACGGGCTGATATTTGGTAAATTCGGTCTGCCTGCGTGGGGATTATGGGGCGCGGGGATCGGCAGTTCGGTAACTAGTTTGTTCCAGTTTTTGTTTCTGGTCGGCGTTGCCTATTTGCATCCAAAGTTTCGCCGTTATCAATTGCTCGGCCGTTTTTGGCGGGCCGATTGGCAGCGGTTTCGCGAGATTTGGCGGATTGGTTTGCCAATTGCTTTGCATCTGGGATTTGAGGCATCGGTGTTTGCCCTTGCGGTAATCTTGATGGGTTATATCAGCACTGCGGCGGTGGCCGCGCATGCCGTCGCCATCCAAATTGCATCGATGACGTTCATGGTGCCAATGGGCATCGCGCAGGCCGCAACGGTGCGGGTCGGTATCAGCAACGGCCAAGGCAACTGGGAAGCCATTCGCCGTTCGGGCTGGGCGGCGTATATCCTGGGCGTTGGTTTTATGGCAACAATGGCAACGTTGATCTGGATTTTCCCGCACGCATTGGCCGGGATTTTTATTGATCCTGAATTGGCGGGCAACACCGAGGTGTTGAATCTTGCCGCTTCATTTTTGGGCATTGCCGCGATTTTTCAGATTGTCGACGGTGCGCAAGTTGTCGGTGCGGGTATGCTGCGCGGCTTGCACGACACCAAATGGCCCATGCTGTTTGCGGCGTTCGGTTACTGGGTGGTTGGCATCGGTGTCGGTGCAATGTTGGCTTTTTGGGCCGGTTGGGACGGCGTCGGGATTTGGATCGGCCTTGCCACCGGCCTTGCCATCGTCGCGGTGCTGGTATTGCTGCGCTGGCTAAGGCGCGAGGCGCTGGGTTTGCTGCCGACGGCATAGCGGCGGGACATTTAATGCGGGCTGGCATAAGGCCTAAACTTAACCGTAGCCCTGAGCCTGTCTGTAGAAGTGGCTAGGTTGTGTTAACATTCAGAAATTGTTTTGAAAAGGATATCGTCATTCCCGCGAAGGCGGGAATCCATCACCTGCACTCGAGTTTTAAGCAAGGTGGCTTAGATTCGCTAGGGCAGGTGATGGATTCCCGCCTTCGCGGGAATGACGAAGCTTATTTTTTGTAATTTGTAATCTGAATGTCGGCACAACCTGAGCCCCGCATAACACGCGGCTCGTTTTAAAACGGCAAAATTCCGGCATATTGTTCGAGCGGGGGTGCGCCCGGAACCTTCACATTGTTGCGCAGCAAAAAGATGTGCCGCACAATCTCGGCCTGTTGCTCGATGCCGTATTGCCGCAATGTCCAGCCGGGTTTCAGGCTATAGCTATAGCCGCAAAACGGATGGCGGCGCAGCGGCAGGAATATGCCCGATTGATGTTGCCACACATGCACCATTTCGTGAATGAACAGCCCTTGCAGCGCAACGTTACGATCACAAAAATCATCGCAGAACAGATCGTTCTTGGGATGAAACCACAAATGCCCGTCGGGTGCCATGGTGATCTGCCGCGGCTGAAACCACCACCAGCGTCGATTGTGAATACGGACACGGTCCAGATCAATGGAGTCGCCAAAAAGGGAACGAACAAGCGCGGTTTCGCGCGCCGTTAGCCGCCTGCCAGTATGATGCGCGCCAAACACTCAGGTAACGGCTTTGCGTTCGTCCGGAATGGTTCCATCGATCTCTTGCACCACTGCATCCAATAATACGCGGTCGCCATTGGAGAATACGAACTCCAGCGGCATTTCACCAAGCCGCCGCGCCCGCAAGTTGACGCCCCACATCATCACATGCTTGCCGCCCTGTTTGAACTCGACCTTTGATTTGGCCGGGATCAGAATTTTTTCCTGCGCGGCCATCGTCATTGCGCCGGTTTTGGGATCTTTGCCGCTTTCGTGCATTTCACTGCGAATGGCAGAATCGGAAACGACATGAAAAAGCCAAACGTCTTTGGTGCCGCCGTGGACAGTGAAGTAGAGTCCTGAAGGACCGCTATCGACAGGTGACAATATCAGTTTGGCTTCGTCAACGCGCAGTTTCGGCGGTTCACCGCATGCAGATAGGCACGCAAGGGCAATAAAGCCAAACAAACTCATGATCCGATTAAGGTGTTTCATCTTTGCTTCAATCCTTTGCAGCATTGTCCAATAATGGGCCGTTATACCCACAATTTTTGCAATCTAGTGCCGCCTAACTCTTGTGCCAAGCGAAATGCCCACTATATCGCCGGAGCAAATGCAATTTCCTCATGTGCCAGTGCCTGATGGGCTGGTGAGGGGAATATGAAATCAGATTAGAATTTGGGGTAAGACAAATATGGCTAAAGTTATTGGCATTGATTTGGGAACAACCAACAGCTGCGTTGCAGTTATGGACGGCGGCAAGCCAAAGGTCATCGAAAATGCAGAAGGCGCGCGCACGACGCCGTCGATCGTTGCATTTGCCAAAGATGGTGAGCGCCTGATCGGGCAGCCCGCCAAACGGCAAGCGGTAACCAATCCTGAAAGCACAATTTATGCGGTAAAGCGCCTGATCGGCCGCCGCTTTGATGATCCCATGACCAAGAAGGACATGGACCTTGTTCCTTACACAATCGTCAAGGGCAAAACCGGCGATGCTTGGGTCAAGGCAGGGGACGAAGATTATTCGCCTTCGCAAATCTCGGCGTTCATTCTGCAAAAGATGAAAGAAACCGCAGAAGCTTATTTGGGTGAAACTGTGACGCAAGCTGTCATCACTGTGCCTGCGTATTTTAACGATGCCCAGCGCCAAGCGACCAAAGATGCGGGCCTGATTGCCGGTCTTGAAGTTTTGCGTATCATCAACGAGCCAACCGCTGCGGCGCTGGCTTACGGTATGGACAAGGACGAGAACAAGACCATCGCGGTTTATGACCTTGGCGGCGGTACGTTCGATATCTCTATTCTTGAAGTCGGCGACGGCGTTTTTGAAGTGAAATCGACCAATGGCGACACGTTCCTTGGCGGCGAAGATTTCGACAGCAAGCTGGTCGAATTTTTGGCGGCGGATTTCAAAAAGGCAGAGAACATCGATCTGACCAAAGACAAATTGGCGCTGCAACGTTTGAAGGAAGCGTCTGAAAAGGCGAAGATTGAACTGTCATCGGCGCAAACCACTGAAATCAACTTGCCGTTCATCACCGCCGATCAAAATGGTCCAAAGCATCTGGTGAAAAACATCACCCGTGCCGATCTTGAAAAGCTGGTCGATGATCTGATCAAGCGGACATTGGAGCCTTGCAAGAAAGCAATCTCAGATGCGGGTATCAAAGCCAGCGAAATCGACGAGGTTGTTCTGGTCGGCGGCATGACCCGGATGCCCAAAGTGCGCGAAGTGGTGAAGAACTTCTTCGGCAAAGAACCGCATACCGGGGTGAACCCCGATGAAGTTGTTGCCATGGGCGCGGCGATCCAAGCGGGCGTGTTGCAGGGCGATGTCAAGGATGTATTGCTGCTCGACGTGACGCCATTGTCGCTGGGCATTGAGACATTGGGCGGGGTGTTTACCCGCATGATCGACCGCAACACGACGATCCCGACCAAGAAGAGCCAAGTATATTCGACCGCTGACGATAATCAGAACGCGGTGACCATTCGCGTGTTCCAGGGTGAGCGCGAAATGGCGATGGATAACAAGCTGCTGGGCAATTTCGATCTGGTGGGTATTCCGCCTGCTCCGCGCGGTGTTCCCCAGGTTGAAGTGACGTTTGATATCGACGCTAACGGACTTGTAAGCGTAACCGCAAAGGACAAAGGCACCGGCAAAGAGCAGCAGATCAAGATCCAGGCGTCGGGCGGACTTTCCGATGCCGACATCGATCAAATGGTCAAAGACGCAGAGCAATTTGCCGAAGAAGACAAAAAACGCCGTGCGTCGGCAGAAGCAAAGAACAATGCCGAAAGTCTGGTCCACACAACCGAGAAGCAACTCGAAGAACATAGCGACAAAATCGACGCTGGTTTGAAAGGCGAGATCGAAGCTGCAATCGCAGAGACCAAAA
This sequence comes from Sphingomonadales bacterium, assembly GCA_043760195.1. Lineage (GTDB taxonomy): Bacteria > Pseudomonadota > Alphaproteobacteria > Sphingomonadales > Sphingomonadaceae > Sphingorhabdus_B. The sequence goes on from JAYUPJ010000108.1 coordinate 15,686, forward strand.
CTGCTATCGAAGGCGGCGAACCCGAAGCGATGACCGAAAAGGCCAATGCGTTGGCACAGGTTGCGATGAAGCTGGGTGAAGCGATCTATAAAGAAGAGCAGGCAACCGCCAGTTCTGCGGCACCCGCAGACGACGCACCCGCCGACGATAACGTTGTTGACGCCGAATTTTCGGAAGTCGAAGAAGACGCAAAAGACTAATTTGGCCCCTGATATGTCACCCCCCGCGAAGGCGGGGGGCCAGTTCCTGAGTGAGAAAATGGGAATGTCAGGAATTGAATTCTCGCTTATGCGGGAATGACATGAGGGGATTAAGGGCTAATTTATGAGTCTCGACATTGATTATTATGAACTGCTGGAAGTTGACCGATCAGCGGATGAAAAGAGCCTAAAGACCTCCTATCGCCGTATTGCCATGCAATGCCATCCGGATAAAAATCCGGGTTGCGCCGATTCAGAGGCCAAGTTCAAAGCCATCAGTGAAGCGTATGAAGTTTTGAAGGACCCGCAAAAGCGCGCTGCCTATGATCGGTATGGCAAAGCTGCATTTGAAAATGGCGGCGGCGGCAATGGCGGCGGAGCGGGCTTCGGCGATTTTTCGGATATCTTCGAAAGCTTTTTTGGCGGCGGTGGTGGCCGTTCACGCGGACCCGCGCGCGGTGCCGACCTGCGCTATGATCTGGAAATATCGCTGGACGAGGCATTCCACGGCAAGTCTGCTGAAATCACCATCGACGTTGCCGAAACATGCAGCGATTGCACCGGCAGCGGCGCTCAGGCAGGGTCCGGTTCGCGCACTTGCAACCTTTGTGCAGGGCACGGTAAAGTGCGCGCACAGCAGGGATTTTTTGTCGTCGAGCGCACCTGTCCGACCTGTCAGGGCCGGGGCGAAGTTATCGAAAAGCCGTGCCGCAAATGCCACGGCGAAGGCCGCGCCGACGAGCGCAAGAAAATCAGTATTGATATTCCGCCGGGCGTCGACGAAGGCACACGCATTCGCGTTGCCGGTAAGGGCGAGGCTGGACCGCGCGGCGCGGCATCGGGTGACCTTTATATCTTCATCCATTTGTCGCGGCACAAAATGTTTGAACGCGATGGCACCACGCTGTTTTGCCGCGCACCGATCAGCTTTACCAAGGCAGCATTGGGCGGTGAAATAGCGATCCCCGGACTCGATGGCCAAAAGCATGTGATAGTCGTCCCCGAAGGCATCCAGTCGGGCAAACAACTGCGCCAACGCGGCGCCGGAATGCCTGTGCTGCAAGGGCGCGGACGCGGTGACATGGTGATCCAGATCGAGGTCGAAACGCCAACCAAACTCACCGCGCGGCAGAAAGAAATCTTGCGCGAGTTTTGCGAAACCGAAACCGGTGACGAATGCCCCCAATCGCGCGGGTTTTTTGATAAGGTCAAAAACATCTGGGAAGACCTTACGGATTAACCGCTGATTAGGCTCCAGACTTAAACGACTGACAACTCGTCAAAGAAATGGTAGAAAAAGCCATTGGAGGGGTGAGTCGATGGCATCGATTGATTTCAACGGGACACAGTTTAACCGGCGTCACATGCTGGCGCTGGCATTGGGAACATCATTTGGCTTGGCGGTTTCCACGCCAGCGGCGGCGCAGGGACGCAAGCTGTTCGGGATAAAATTGCCGGAAGAATTGACATCGCTCTTGCCGGCAAAAGCGCTCAGTGCCGCAGAAACGGTCGATACGATATTGGCGCTGGAGCGCGACGCGGATCTGAAAAACCTGCCGCTGTCGGTACTTTCAAGTACAGCCGGACAGCCCATTTCCGCCACCGACGGTTCGATCTATGAAATTGCATTGCCGCGATTGGTTGCGCTGATAGATCGCAGCGAGTTTCGCGACACGGCGTTTGCCGAAAAGGCAGGCGCGTTATTGGCGCAGCTGCATGCGGGCCAGCGCACTGTGCCCGCGGGATTGCTTGGATTTGCTTCGGTTCCTTCTGCCGAACTGGGGTTGGGCGATCGGTCGTTCATTGATGCGCAAGCCGCCGTAAATTCGCCGCCCAGTATTGAGTTTCCGGAGATAAGCATGCCAGCGGAACCAGCCGCAGACGTCGCGGTGCCGCCTGTCTCGGCAGAGGCTACATTGCCAGCGCCAGAAGCAGTGCCAGCGCCGGAAACAGCGCCGTCACCTGCGGCTGAAACGGCAACTGAACCCGCGCCGCCCGCTGCACCGCCGCCGCAAGCCGAGATCGCGCAAGAGGTTGAAACGCCCGCGCCTGCGAAACCAGAGCCTGACCAGCCGATGAGCAGGCGGCGCGATTATGCGTCTTTGTCGGCGGAATATGAACGGCTGTTCGCATCTTCCGCGCTTCGGCCAGAACGCAGCGAAACCGCGCGCTGGCATCTGGCGATGTTGCGGAATGCGCGGTCACGCTATGAACAAGTGGGCAGGCTGACCGGTGTGCCGTGGCATTTCATCGGCGTCATCCACGGCCTGGAGGCGAGTTTCAATTTCCGCGCGCATCTGCACAATGGTGATTTCCCGCTGAGCCGGCGCACACGTCAAGTTCCCAGCGGCAGGCCGCGTGTTTGGCTGCCGCCCGATGATTGGGCATCCAGCGCCAAAGATGCGCTGGCCTTATTAGGATTTACGGGGCAATCGGATTGGAGTCTGGCGCGAACACTGTACCGGTTGGAGGCGTATAACGGCCTTGGCTACCGCTCTTACGGCGTGCCCTCGCCGTATCTGTGGAGCTTCTCCAATCACTATGCGCGCGGGAAATTTGTCAGCGACGGCAAGTGGAATGCATCCGCCCGGTCGCAGCAATGCGGCGCTGCCGTAATGCTAAAGCTGCTGCATGACGCAGGCGAAATTAAGTTGGCTTAGATTGGGCTGATGTCTGACAGCAACAAAAACTCCCTCACCGTTCGTCCTGAGCCTGTCGAAGGATGAGGCAAGCAACCTGTACTTCGACAAGCTCAGCATGAACGGTATTTGTTGCAGTCAAACATCATATCGCGCTAGTTTTCTTTTGCGCGAGCGATTGGCAATGCAGCCGAATTCGCGCATAGTCGGCGCACACAGAAATGGAGCCCAGTTTATGAAATCCAGTTTCCTTTTCGGCCTGTCGCTTGTGGCCATGACAGCCGGACCCGCCGCCGCTCAAACTGATTTTGATAAGGTGGAGATAAAACCGCAGCAACTTGCACCCGGCGTTGCAGTGCTGTTTGGTGCGGGCGGAAATATCGGCGTTTCCTATGGGCCCGACGGTACCGTCCTGATCGACGATCAGTTCGCGCCGTTGACCGCCAAAATCCAGAAAGCGGTCGCAGACCTTGGCGCTGCTCCGGTGAAATATCTGATCAACACCCATTGGCACGGCGACCATAGCGGCGGGAATGAGAATTTTGGCAATGCCGGGGCCATGATCATGGCGCATGACAATGTCCGCGTTCGCATGGCCAGTGAACAAGACCGCGGCGGCAGAAAAACACCGGCCAGCCCGAAAGCTGCGTTGCCGGTGATCACGTATGACGGCGGATTGACGCTGCATTTGAACGGCGAAGATGTGCGCGCCATTCACGTCAAGCCCGGCCACACCGACGGCGATAGCATCATCTATTGGACCAAATCGAACGTCATCCACATGGGCGATACTTTTTTCAACAAGGTTACCTTCCCGTTTGTCGATTTAAGCAGCGGCGGCAATGTTCGCGGCGTCGTTAGGGCGGCTGACACCGCGCTCGCGCTGGCCAATGACCAAACGAAAATCATTCCCGGGCATGGTCCGATTGCGACCAAGGCCGACCTGCAAGCTTACCGGAATATGGTGTCCGGGATCATCGCCAAAGTCAGCGCCGCGATGAAACAGGGCAAATCACTCGCCGCGATCAAGGCCATGAAACCGGCAAGTGGTTACAGCGTAAAGGACGACGGCTTCATCAGCGGCGATGCCTTTGTTGAAACGGTATACAAATCGCTGGGTGGGAAATAGCGCGGGGGGTGTTGTTCATTAAACCCAAATTCGATCAAATGTGTACACTCGTCATTGCGAGCGAAGCGCGGCAATCCAGGGTACTGCTGCGCTGCTCTGGATTGCTTCGTCGCTTCGCTTCTCGCAATGACGATATCCTTTTTTCACAAAGTAGTTTGTGAATGCAACCGCCGCGCTAAAACTCGTCAATCGTTCAAGCGAGCAATTCGATTTCACTGCGCAGGCTGGATATCAGCGGCGCGATTTGCGTTAACCGGGCTTCTTCCTGGTCAAGTATCGCGGCAAAGGCGCGTTTTTTGAACGCCAAGATACGCTCGCGGCCAAACGCGTGCTGATCGGGGGCTGATGACACGATGATGTCGATCAACCGGTCTGCGCCGTGAAGCCTGCCCCACAGATAGTCATTCTCGCGGTAGGCGCGGCTGAAGAAAGCGCCGAAATTGTTGAACTCAATGCCCTTCAATGTCTCGGCCGCGCCGCCTTTGCGGATTGTTAGAGCATCTTCAGGAGAGATGCGATCAACTTTGACCGGATCAAATTCGTCGAGGCCTTCGCCTTGCAGCAACGGCAATGTGGCAATATCGTAAAGCGGATATCCCAAATATCCCAAAAGAATGATGCGCTGCGGCTCAACCGACAAATTGGCCAGTGCGGTGAACAGTTTCTCATCGACCAGCCTGTCGGTACTGATCAGCTGACGGCGATCTGCCATCATGTCGATCAATTTGCCCGGCTGTTCGCAACCGATTTCGACTGCCTCGGCGAAATCCGCGCCCATATAATCGGACGTTTCGCGCAGCAGATAAAGCGAGAGATTGTCGTATATCGCTTTGCGCATCGCCTCGACCCCGGTGGCGGAATCTTCGGCGCTCAATGCTGCATTCTGTTCGACATCGGTTGCCAATCGGCGCGCCAGAAACCGCAGTCGCCTGATCCGGAACCGGACATCATGTTGCCGAAAAAACAGGATCGATTGCGGCGTCGCCCCGATGCCTTTGCTGCCGGACATGGTTTCCAGTCCGCGTGTCCGAATTTCTTTCCAAATGGCATCGCGCAAACAGCGGTAATGTTCAGGCGGCAATTCGGGGCGCGCGCGTTTTGCCAGCCCGATCATGTCGTCGACAACACCGACAAGTTTCAAATGGCCATACGCCGGATAGCTGTAACCCGCCGCATTCGCTGCCTTCATGTTCGCGGTGGCGCGCCATTTTTCGATCCGTTCTGGTGTCGGTTTGGATAGAAACCATGTGCTGCCCAGCATCGATTCCACGGTGCGTTCGATTTCGACGTGCAGGCTTTCGGTGATGATCTGCATTCGGGCAATGCGTTCCGTCCGGCCTTCAATTTTATCAAGGCTGTCGCGGATGGGTTGTTCACGCGGAATGTTTGAACTTGCGCCAAATATCGTCGCGAACCATCCCGGTGGCCGCGTGCCGATGGGCTCGCCGGGCTTGCGGCTTTTGCGAAAACTGGGTCGGCCCGGTTTGGGATCGATATATACAAACCGCCGGTCCACTTCGCGGCTTGCCGGGCGGTTACGCAAGGCTTCGATGGCTTGATTGAAGGGTGCGTTGGCCAATACCGATCCGTCAATCAACATCGTATCTGCTGCGATCCCGGCGTCAAATTGTTGCGGCAAAATCCGCTTCAAAAAAACATCGCGGCCGGGCCAGGTTGAATTGCGCGATGTCACAAGGCCATCGACTTCACGCGCAGAAAAGGGCGGAAAAGCGCCGGGGAAACTTGCTGTGGCGCGCGCGGCAAAAACCAGTTCAGGAATTTCCGCCAGGCTCGTTGAATGCCCCGCCCGGGTGGAAAAACTGATCGTCACGCGGTGTT
>JAYUPJ010000109.1:0-7267 GCA_043760195.1 Sphingomonadales bacterium
TTTGTGAATTTAGGGAATCCATCACCTGACCTGTCAAAATTAAGCCAACTTGCGGAAAATTCGAGTTCAGGTGATGGATTCCCGCCTACGCGGGAATGACGAAGTGTATGTTTTTCTGTATCTTATTACTTGAATGTCAACACAACCTAGGTCACGTTGACATTCAAAAATTCGCTTTTTGTGCGGCATCCCGCCTAACCCCTATCTTCCAAGATCATCGCCGCGCCTTTTTCTGCAACCATTACAGTTGGCGCATTAATATTGCCCGAGGTGATCGACGGAAATATCGAAGCATCGACCACACGTAAGTTTGTAACGCCGTGAACGCGCAACCTTTGGTCAACCACCGATCTAGCCGGATCAAGCCCCATCATACAGGTCGACGTTGGGTGGTACACCGTGTCCGCACGCTTGCGAAAATCATCCAGCAGCGCGTCATCGCCTTGCACGTGAACGCCCGGTACCAATTCCTCGATGATAATATCGCTGAGCGGCTTGGTCTGGGCGAGCGCACGGAGCATGCGAATACCCGCCCTCGCCTCCTCCACATCCAACGCAGTCGAAAGATAATTCGGCTGGATTTTAGGGTGTTCAAAAGCATCGCTGGAACGAATTTCCAAAGATCCCCTGCTGGTCGGCCGGCAGGAGTTGAATGAAAGCAGGAATGCCGAAAACGGATCCGGGTTCAGCAATTTGCGTTCCGACAATGGCGACTGGGTGTAGCTAACGGGACTGAAATACAGTTGCAAATCCACGCGCGGCTTATCCGGCGCACTGCGCACAAAGCCGCCGCCCTGATTGACGCTCATCGACAATGGCCCGCCGCGATTGAATATGTAATGCAGCCCCGCCTTGACCTTGCCCATCAGTGGCCCAAGTTCATCGTTCAGCGTCGGAACCGAAGTTTTATAGAAGTAGCTGACCGCAAGGTGATCCTGCAGATTTTGCCCCACTGCCCCGGCGTCGATTAACGGCTCGATCCCCAGCGATTTCAGCAAAGCCGCATCGCCAATTCCGGAAAGCTGCAAAAGCAGCGGCGAATTAATCGCGCCGCCGCAGAGCACAACTTCGCCCGTCGCACGCGCCTGATGCAGCTTTCCATTACGGGAATATTCGATGCCGACCGCGCGTTTTCCTTCGAACATGATGCGCGTTGCATGTGACTTGGTTCGCAATTCAACATTGCCGCGTTTTAGCGCAGGCCGCAGATATTCGTTCGCGGTCGAAGCGCGCCGCCCGTTTCGCGTCGTGATCTGATAAATCCCGACGCCCTCTCCATCCCGGCCATTCATATCGGGCGTAAATGGCAAGCCAAGCGCTAGGCCGGACTCAATAAAAGTCTGGCACAATGGATGCGCCTTTTGGCTAATGTCGGTCACATGCTGCGGGCCGCCTTGACCGTGATACGGGCTTGCGCCAAGATCATGGTCCTCTGACTTGATGAAATAGGGCAGCACATCTTCCCAACCCCAGCCAGAATTTCCGAGTGCCTGCCAATCATCAAAATCGTGCCTTTGTCCGCGAACATGGACCATGGCATTGATTGAACCCGATCCCCCAATCACCCTGCCGCGCGGCCAATAGCTGGAACGCCCGTTCAGTCCCGGAACCAATTCTGTATCGTACATCCAGTTGATACGCCGATCAAAAAAAGTGCGGCCATAGCCAATAGGCAACTGTATCCAGACTGTTCGGTCCGAACCTCCGGCTTCGAGAAGCAATACTGTAGATTTTCCATCGGCAGACAGCCGATTGGCAAGAACGCAGCCAGCTGTACCCGCGCCAACAATCACATAGTCAAATTGATCCATTGCTGTGTGCTATCAGCGAACGGGGTGCTGAGTCATTTCAAGGTGCAGCATGTTCCCGGTATACGGGTTCGCAAGCGCCACCTCTTCATTCAACTCAACGCCTAAACCAGGCGCTGTCGGCGGTATGACATGGCCGTCTTCAAACTGGATTGGTGTCTTCAAAATTTCGGTATGAAAACCGCCCCAGGTTTCAATACTCTCTAGGATCAGGAAATTGGGTGTGCAGGTCGCGAGTTGAATATTGGCCGCGCCAACGATAGGGCCGCAATAAAGATGCGGCGCGATCTGGGCATGATAGACTTCGGCCATTCCGGCAATTTTCTTGGCCTCAAGGATACCGCCCACACGTCCCAAATTCATCTGCAATATTGCCGCCGCTCCGGCATTTAAAAGCCGTGCAAAATCATATTTGGTGGTCAGCCGTTCGCCGGTCGCAATCGGTATGCTGGTGGCGCGTGCGACTTTTGCCATTTCTTCGGGCGCATCGGGCGGGACGGGTTCTTCCAACCAAAGCGGATCATAAGGCTCCAACCGCTTTGCAAGCCGGATGGCACCGGCGGCTGTCATCTGGCCATGGGTGCCAAACAGCAAATCTGCTTTCATGCCCACCGCTTCGCGCAATTTCTTGGCAAATCGCTCCGACAAATCGAGTGCTTCAAGCGACAATTGGCGCCCGTCAAACGCCGAATAGGGCCCTGCCGGATCAAATTTCAATGCCGTAAAGCCCTGCGCCAAATATTCCGCCGCCCGCTCCGCCGCAAGATCGGGGTCATGATAGACGTCCGCTTGATCACCCGGGCGCGGATAAATATAGGTATATGCGCGCAGCCGTTCATGCACTTGCCCGCCAAGCAATTTATACACCGGCTTGTTCGCTTCCTTACCGATGATATCCCAGCACGCCATTTCGAGCGCAGACAGCACGCCCATCAATGTCAGGTCGGGATGCTGGGTAAAGCCGCTCGAATAAACCCGCCGCCATAGTGTTTCGATGTCGTGCGGATCATTGCCCGCCGCATAGCGCGCAAACACATCCTCGATCATCTTGGCCACCAAATGTGGTTCAAACGGAACGCAATATGCCTCACCTATGCCGGACACACCGGTATCTGTTGTCAGCTTTACAAAGACAAAATAACGTCCGCCGAAATGAGGTGGCGGATTGCCGACAACAAAGGTCTTGATATCAGTCAGTTTCACGGGGTGCGAAACCCGCTGATCGATTTGATCTCAAGGAAATCGCGCAAGCCAAACTCGCCATATTCGCGGCCATTGCCTGATTGCTTATAACCGCCAAAGGGCGCCATATAATCCTGGCTGGTGCCGTTGATGCTTACCCCGCCCGCGCGCATCGCCCGCGAAATGCGGCGCGCCCGCTGCATGTCATTAGTCTGGACATAGGCATATAGGCCGTAGGGCGAGTCATTGGCAATGGCGATGGCATCGGCCTCATCTTTGAACGGTATCATCACAAGCACCGGTCCAAATACTTCTTCCTGTGCAATCCGCATCTTGTTGTGGACGCCCGCAAAGATTGTTGGCTTCACATAATAGCCGCGATCAAATCCGTCTGCCCTGCCCGTACCGCCTACAACAAGCGTCGCGCCTTCGTCGATACCGACCTGGATCAGCCCTTGTATTTTGTCAAAATGCGCTTTGCTGACAACGGGGCCGTAATGCGATCCCTTTTCCCTAGGATCGCCGAGCTTCACGCCTTTGGCGACGCGCGCGGCGATGGCGACGGCCTCATCGTAAACCGATTGCTCAACGAGCATGCGTGTCGGCGCGTTGCACGACTGGCCGGTATTGCTAAAGCAATGGAGGACGCCGCGTGTAACCGCCGCCTCCAGCCCTGCATCAGCAAAGACGATATTGGCAGATTTGCCGCCCAGCTCTTGCGCCACGCGCTTGACCGTATCGGCGGCCGTCTTCGCAATTTGCACACCGGCACGCGTCGATCCGGTAAACGAAATCATGTCGACTTCAGGGTGGCTCGTGAGCGTTTCGCCTATGGCCGCTCCGGTCCCGTGGACCATGTTAAACACGCCTTTGGGGAACCCTGCCTCATCGACCATTTCGGCAAAAAGTTGTGCCGAAAGCGGCGCTATTTCACTCGGTTTCAGTACCATCGTGCAACCCGCGATCAGCGCAGGTCCAGCCTTGCACACAATCTGATTGATCGGCCAGTTCCATGGTGTGATCAGCACGCACACACCGATGGGTTCATGGACAACCACACCATCTACGCCGACTTCATATTCCCACGCCATTTCGCGCGCCGCCCGAATTGTTGCACGCAAATGGCCAGGACCGCTTTCGGCCTGTGCGTCGAAAGACAAGTCATAGGGTGCACCCATTTCTGTGGAAATGGCCGTCACCATTTCGTCGTAGCGCCGTTCGAAAATAGTGATCAACTTTTCCGTAAGTGCAATCCGTTCGTCCAACGTCGTGGCGAAATAGCCATCAAATGCCGCGCGCGCAGCTTTGACAGCCATATCAATATCGTCATGCCCGCAAACAGCAACAATCGCGCACACTTCTTCGGTCGCTGGATTGACCGCTTCGACGGTGGCTGTTGACGTCGCAGGCGCGACCCATTTGCCATTTATGTACGATTTAAGGGGGGAATTAGACATAGCCGACGGCTCTCTTCTGATCTTCAATGATGTATTTTTCAACGCGCCAATAATGCCATGCCGCCCAAAGACCGGTTGGTGCCAGCACGAGCTGGGCAATGCGCAGCGATGCGGCGTCCGCCCCGGCTGGCCCTGCAACGAAATCGCTGATGGCACCAACAAACATGGGCGCGACGATCAGATTGAGGACGTTGGCAATCAGCAATGTAATCGCTACCGCCATGGAACGCATTCTGGCTGGTGCCAAATTTTGGCACAGCGCGAATGAAGGGCCGATGTAGAAATAGATGGCCGGAATAAAGAGCCACCACATGACTGTGGCTGTACCTAAGTCATTCGTCCAATAAGCGAAGAATGACGGGATCGTCGCGAGTCCGGTATAAATCGCAAGCAGGCGAGCGATTCTGCGAGGGTCTTTGAATGAAGGACGGGCAACGAGATACGCCGTGATCAACGTCGCACCGACGCCGCCCCAAAGATAGATGCTGCCCAATATGCTTCCCGAAGCGGCTTCATCTAGGCCGTAGGTCCGCTGCATGAAGAGCGGAGTGAACCACATAAGGCCCCACCCCCAAAAGGCAGAAAGCCCGCTGGCCGCAAAGGTGTGGCGCACTGCCTTTTGCGACCAGAGGAACTTGAGCGTTTCCATTACGGACGGTGCTTCTTCCGCCGAAACGGTGTCCAATTGTCCGCGCTTCGGTTCCTTGATCGTCACCAAGATGGTCAGTGCGAGCACAATGCCGGGAATGCCGAGCACCAAAAACGCCGCCCGCCAGCCCTGTTCAGCCGAGACCGAACCGGCAAAACTCGAACCGAGCCACGCGCCGAGCGACCCGCCGAGTGCGAAAATAGTCATCGCCATCGAGCGCCGGTCTGCGGGAAAATAATCGGCAATGATCGAATTGCAGGCGGGCGTACCTCCCGCCTCGCCAACGCCAACGCCAACGCGCGCGAGCAGCAAGTCAAAATAGCCCTTTGTGTAGCCAGTAATCGCCGTCGCGGCTGACCAGACCGCAACCGAAGCTGCGAGCAATCTGGTGCGATTGGTACGATCACACAACCAGGAAAGCGGAATACCCATCGTGACATAGAATAGCGCGAGCGGGATACCGAGCCACGCCGTCTCTGTGTCGGACAGATTGAACTCCTTGGCGATGGGGCCCAGCACAGTTGACAGGACATAACGATCCGCGATGCTGATCGTGTAAACCAGCGTCATGATGATCAGCACATACCAGCGCCGCCCCATTGATGCCACGCTGTCGGCGTCAATTGGCCCTTCTGATGCTTTACTCGCCATTTTCATTCCCCTCCGGATTGGGCCAGTTCTGGCCCTAATATTTTGCGCAACGGATCAAGATAGGGCGAAAAATTCTCCCATTGATCGACGCCGCTTTTGAAAATCGGTTGCCGCACTTGCTCCGAACTGGCGGTGCGGACGGCGCGTTCGGTTTCGTGGAAGTTAACACAAGCCTCCTCGAACGGCAGCCCGCAGAAATCCAGCAACCGGCGCACTTGTGTTTCAAGATCCGCGACGACCTCTTCGTAGCGGACGCGCAAGATTTTGCCCGGCAGAACGGTGTCCCAGTGGTCCATCAGTCTGACATAATCGCTGTAATAGCGGCCAATTTCCTCAAGCCCGTAGGTAAACTCTTGCCCCTCTGCGAACAATTGTTTGAAGCCGCTGAAACAACAACTCATCGCTTCTCGCCGGGCATCGATGATCTTGGCATTGGGCAGGATCATGTGGATCAAGCCGATGTGGCGAAAGTTGTTGGGCATCTTATCAATGAAGAACGGCGTGCCGGTTTTGCGATAGATGCGCGTATCGCGAATGAAAGCCTCGCCGAATTCGGTCAGTTCGTCAGCAGTCAATTCGTCCAAGTTGGCCGGATATTCCGGCTCTTCGCTTCGCATTTTGCGGTGATCGAGGCGGTGCGACAGCGCCAATATGTTGGGCAGCTCCATCGTGCCCTCGACCTGGCTGTGCGAAGCGAGAATCTGCTCAAGCAACGTCGATCCGGCACGCGGCAGGCCAACGATAAAGATCGGATCGGCGGCCGGGCATCCTGCGTCTTTGAAATGGTCGAGCAAATCTGCGGATACATGCGCGCGCTGCCGCTGCATTTCATCTTCCAAACGCTGCGGATCATATTTCAACTCCTCGCGTTTTAGCCGGTTGCCGCGTTCGTAATAGCCGAACGAGTCCTGATAATCCCCGCGATCCTCCAACGCCTTGCCCAGCGCGAAGCACAGATGGTAACGGTCGGAGAGCGCAATCGCGGGCGAACTTTCCTGCTCACTCATTTGCGCCAGTTCGGCATCAGAAAAACGGTACGTCTTGAGGTTGGCAAGGCTCCAGAACGCATCGCCGCAGTCGCGCCGCACTTGATACGCCCGCTGATAGGCGGCAATCGCCTCGTCCTGCCGGCCCACCGTCTTGAGCGCATGCCCATAAGTGAGGTTGATGCCCGGATTGTCCGGCATTGCTTCGAGCAAGGCGCGGTATGTGTCCATCGCTTCATCAAAATTGCCGACAGCCAGATTCTCATTGGCATAGAGCATTTCAAATTCTGGATTGCCAGGCTCCTTGGCGCGCAGTTCGGTGGCAGCCGCAAGAGACTGTTCAAACTTCTGCCGTTTTCTCAGCACCTTGGCGTAATCATAATGGGCGCTAACATTGTCAGGCTCCAACTCCTTCGCCGATTCCAGCAAAAATTCGGCATCGTCATAGGCGTTAAAGCGCAGACCGATTTCGGCAAGCAACCGCATCGCTTCGACATGATGGCCCTCGCGCTGCAGGAATGCCCGGCACAGGGT
>JAYUPJ010000110.1:0-7218 GCA_043760195.1 Sphingomonadales bacterium
GCCGCGTCGAATGATGCCGCTCAGGGCGAAAAGCCCGACGGCGCGGGACGTTCAGGTTGGTGGCAACGCACGTTTGGTTGAACTATTTGGTGGCTAAACTATTTGGCCAAACCGTATGAGTTGGTATAATTTGGAACCCCGCTTTCTTTGGTGAAAGCGGGGTTCTTTTTTGAACGTAATTTCTTCATTGCGCGTTCAGCTTGGTTGGCGCATCCAGTAACGATGATTAAGTCCAAACCGCGTTCGCTGAGCGCAATTCTCTCGGTCATGCTTGTGTCGGTGCTTTGCTGCCAACCCGCGATGGCACAATCCATTCTGCGCGATGCCGAAACCGAGGCGTTCTTTGACGAGATTTCAGAACCGCTGATTATAGCGGCTGGCTTGGATCCAAAGAATGTCGATATCGTCCTGATCAACGACAAATCCATCAACGCATTTGTGGCAGGCGGTCAGGCCGTTTATATTCACACCGGCCTGATCGAAGCCGCAGACACTGCGAACGAAGTGCAAGGCGTCATCTCGCACGAGCTGGGTCATGTCGTTGGCGGACATGCCGTTCGTTTTAACGAAGGGCTTGCCCCGGCTACCGGCATCAGCATCGTCAGCCTAATCCTTGCCGGAGCGGCAATTGCAGCAGGCGCTGGTGAAACCGGAGCCGCGATATTATCAGCCGGGCAAACCGCTGCTTATGGCAAGCTGCTGGCTTATACCCGCGGTCAGGAAGGCGTCGCCGACGCATCTGGCGCAAAATATTTGGCCAGCGCCGGTATCACCGGAAAAGGTTCGATTGCATTCTTCAAAAAATTGCAGAATTTTGAATTCCGGCTCGGCATCCCGCAAGAAGACAGTTACAATCGCACACACCCGCTTTCCGGCGAACGTATTGCGGTTTTGCAAGATACCTATAGCGTCGATCCGGCGTGGGACGCACCCGCCAACAGCAAATGGCAATCCGATTTTATGCGGGTCAAAGCCAAGCTGCGCGGCTTCATTGCCGAACCCGCAATCACGTTACGCAACTACCCCGAAAGCGACAAAAGCGTGTCGGCACGATATGCGCGGGCGTATGCGTGGCATAAATCGGCCTATCCCGCAAAGGCGTTGAGCGAGTCCCAAAGCTTATTGGCTGACGCCCCCAATGACCCGTATTTCCTCGAACTTTATGGGCAGATATTACTCGAATCCGGACGTCCCCAGGATGCCGTAGCGCCGCTGCGCCAAGCGACGCTGCTCACCAACAACCAGCCGTTGATCGCCGGAATACTGGGCCACGCGCTGATTGAAAGCGAAGACAAAGGAAATTTGGAAGAGGCCGAGCGTGTGTTGAAAGCGGCGGTGAACAAGGACAACCAAAATCCGTTTGCCTGGTATCAACTTGGCGTCGTGTATGAACGCCGCGGTGATCCCGCGCGGGCTGCGTTGGCCAGCGCCGAACGTTATTTGATGGAGGGTGCGCCGCAATTTGCGCTACCCAATGCGCAAACCGCGATGGCTGGATTGCCAGAATATTCGCCGGACTGGATCCGCGCCCAAGACGTAAATTTGGTTGCCCAGGCGCAAGTTGAAAAACTGAAAAAGAACCGAAAGCGGCGATTGCAGAGCTCGCCCTCTTTCTATAGTCGGGTTGAATGACGCAAACCGAACGAAGCAGACGCTTACCCCTATACCTCCTGCTTATCGGCGGATTTCTGCTTGGAATAGCCGGAACATATATCTTCATGTCGCAGGGTTCGGCTGGCGAGGATGCAGATACAACCGCATCGCAGCAGGCCGATGCCGCAATCACAGCCGCAGGCATGAACAGCGCCGACCGCAAGGCAACCGAAGCAATCGTCCGCGCCTATATTTTGGAAAATCCCGAAATCATCACCGAAGCCGTTGCCATATTGCAAAACCGTGAATTGGGCGGACGCGTGGCCAGCGTGGGTCCCGCTTTGACCAAGGCGTTTGCAGGCGACGTTGCCGGCAACCCGAACGGCGATGTCACGGTGGTTGAATTCACCGATTACAATTGCGGCTATTGCCGTTCGTCGGTTGCCGATGTGGAAAGGCTGGTACAGTCCGACAAGAATATCAAACTGATCTACCGCGAGGTTCCGATACTTGGGCAATCCAGCCGCGTTGCTGCCTTATGGGCGCTGGCTGCTGCCAAACAAGGCAAGCATGCTGCCTTTCACAAAGCCATGTTCAGCGGCGAAAAGCCCAGCGAGAACAGCATCAAAAAGGCGGCCCAAATTGCCGGGATCGACATCGCAATTGCACAAGACTTTACCGCATCGCCCGAAGCCAAAGCAGAGGTTGATGCCAATTTGGCCATGATCCAGAAATTGGGCGTTAACGGCGCGCCAACATTTGTCATCGGTGACCAGATTTTGGAGGGCGCGCAAGGATATGACCGGCTAAAGCAAGCAGTGGCTGCGGCGCGCAAGGCATCCTGACTTCACCGTTTCGCCGTCCTCATCGGTGGCCTAACTGCGCATCAATCCACGGCCAGAGCGGGTTACTTCCGGCCCATCGCCACGACATACCATTCAACCGAACCCTTGCGGCTGGCGGGCGGTTTGGCGTGTTTCACCGTCGTAAAATTCGCCTTCAATATCTGCAGCAATTCTCCGTCGGTCCCGCCCGCAAAGGCTTTTGAAACAAACGTTCCGCCTTGCGCCAGATGTTCAACCGCGAAATGGGCGGCGGCCTCCACCAGAGCCATTGTGCGCAAATGGTCGGTTTGTTTATGCCCGACGGTGTTTGCCGCCATGTCCGAAATAATCAGATCAGGCTGCGAACCGAGTGCATCAATCAACGCCGCCGGAGCCGCATCGGCCATAAAGTCCATCTCGAACAAGGTGACCCCTGCGATCGGTTCAACGGGCAGCAAGTCGATGCCGACAATGGCGGCTTTTGGCATGACGCGGCGCACAACCTGAGCCCAGCCGCCCGGCGCAACGCCCAAGTCGGCAACCGCCTTGCAACCGCGCAGGAAATGGAATTTCTCGTCCAGCTCGATCAGCTTGAACGCGGCGCGGCTGCGATATCCCTCTGCCTGCGCCATTTTCACATAGGGATCGTTGAGCTGGCGTTCCAACCAGCGCGTCGATTGCGGCGTCCGGCGTTTTGCGGTTTTCACGCGCTGCTTGCCCGCCAGTGACCGGTTCGATGTCTTGCCGCCAAATGGAGTTTTTGCCATTGTCTTACCGCCGTTTCTTCGTTTTGGCATCGCTGGCCATTAATGCCCGCAATATCCCTTCGCGGATGCCGCGGTCCGCAATACCCAATCTCTCGCCCGGCCAAATGTCGAGGATGGCTTCCAATATCGCACATCCCGCCACCACCAGATCAGCGCGTTCATGGCCAATCGTGGGAAACTCGGCGCGCCCGGCTGGCGCCAAATTGGCCAAATTCTGGCTGATTGCCCGCATTGCGCTCGATGGCAAATGCAGTCCGTCCACCTGCCGCCGGTCATAATGTTTCAGCCCCAGATGTACACTCGCCAATGTCGTAACCGTTCCCGATGTACCAAGCAACCGCCGGTCACCCGGATTGTCAGGCAAGCGCGCCGCAAAGGCGGAAAAGCTGGCATGCACTTTCTGCCGCATTTGGGCGTATCCCGCTTGCCGCGCGGCTGCGTCTTCCTGATCGAATTGCTCGCTTTCGGTCAGCGAGACAACGCCCCAAGGTACGCTGATCCAATCGAGTATTTCTGGAACCGAACCGTCAGTTGATACCAAAACCAATTCAGTTGAGCCGCCGCCAATATCAAATATCAACGCCGGGCCTTGGCCCGCTTCCAATAAAGCGTGGCATCCCATGACCGCCAACCGCGCCTCTTCCTTTGGGCTGATGATGTCCAGCATGATACCGGTTTCCAGCCGCACCCGTTCGATAAATTGCGCGCCATTGGCCGCTTGCCGGCACGCCTCGGTCGCGACCGAACGGGCCAATGTGACGTTACGCCGCTTTAGCTTATCGGCGCAGACCGCCAATGCATCGACCGCGCGGTCCATCGCTTCGTCGCTCATCCGTCCGGTGCTGTTCAGGCCCTCCCCCAGCCGGACAACGCGGGAAAAAGCATCGACCACAGTAAATCCATCGCCGCCCGCGCGCGCGATTAGCAACCGGCAATTGTTGGTGCCAAGATCGAGCGCGGCATAAGCCGTCCTGCCGATCCAATTGCCGCGCACGCCTCCATTGCCCACGCCATTTCCGCCGCCGTTACTGTTGCTGAAACCGCGGCCTTGCGGCGCTTTACCGCCGCTGGGAATAGCGGCAACAGCAGCATTCGCCGCTGCGTCTTGCCGGGGTTGACCGGCGTTACTTGCCGCATTGTTACGGCGGGGCCGGCTTCGCCGTTTTCCGCCGCGACTGTTTTGCGGCGATGGTGCGACAGGTTCGCCCATGACCGTACTCATTTCTTATGTTTTATCCGGAACGAAAAAATTCCGCCGGTACTTAGCGGCGACGTTACGCGCAGACAGTTAAGATTTCAACTTTATTGCAAACCCACAATTCCGGCGCGGCGCGCCGCGATTGACACAGGCTGCGACCAGGATTACTGCGCCAGATACATTCCCCGATCGTCTAACGGTAAGACTACAGACTCTGACTCTGTCTATTGAGGTTCGAATCCTTATCGGGGAACCATTTGATATCGCGATTTCCGGATCGAAACCGAGCCAAAAAGTAGGACAAAATGGCGGCCAAAATCTGGACCCCGCCGCGCCCCCAAAACACCCAAGTTGACACCTAGTTGACAAGGTTGACGCCTATTTTGACATTTATCAGCAGTCCGGCGTAATATAGTTTCCAACATCGCCATTACGCCGGTTTTTTCCGCAGGCCAAAATATGCCTACAAATACCGCCGCAAATGGCGATACGATGGTGTCTGCGACGGTGCCTGCGCCGGCGCCTGTGATGGTGAAGAAAAGCTGCCTAACCATGTCAAAGAGCCCGCCCCAAAAAGCAGGCATGCCTTCGATCCCAAAACAAATCCTACATTGCAAGCGATTTGGCGCGGGTGATATTGTATAGAACGATGGAACTTAGATAGAACGATAGACCGATAGAAAGATAGAACGACGTCATCCTGAACTTGTTTCAGGATCCATCGATCCGCAAGACCGGCTGTATCTATTACGGGACAACGCCAGAAATTTAGGTCAGCCCCATCACCGCGACCCTGCTTTGCGCCCTAATATCTTGCCATTTATTTCACACGAAGACACGAAGACACGAAGAAAAAGAGGAGGCCCGGCGCGGCGTCATATTATTTTCTCTGCGTGCAAATGCAAGCACGGCCTATCAAATCTCACCCCTCTGCGCCTCTGCGCCTCTGCGCCTCTGCGCGAACAAAATTATTTCACGCGGAGTGCGCAGAGTTTCGCAGAGAGGCTTGGATAAGCGTATCCCCCGCAAGCGCCTTCACGCCCCCTTTACCCTCCCCTATTTACCCATTCGTGCCTTCGTGCCTTTGTGCGAGTATCTGTTTAGTCACCGCCGGGCGGCAAACCCGGCCGGATTATATTTCACGGCGCTGAAGCGCAGGCCTAGAATGAGATGAAATTTACCTTCAATAACCGCATAGGTCTAATAATTAAGTGCACTGTCACCGTAACTCAAAAGGTCGACAACGGCCCCGTCTCCAAAACCACCCGCGCCACATTCTTGGCATGCTTGCCCAGCCACTTGGCCAGAACATCCGGGTCGCTCGCCACCACATCGCGGCGCAAAACCACGCCGTCGCTGTCCACCACACAAATATGTGTAGTCTTGTCGGATACATCTAATCCTGCAAATATACTCATGGTCACTCTCCTCCTGTGGAACCCCTAACGGGTGATTCCGTATTAAGCAGGAGAGTGGCTACATCAATTACGCAACGTCACCGTAACTCAAAAATCAGTCTTTCCCGATCTCTCATGACTTTTCGTAATGCAAACACGTTTTTTTAATAGGTTTAATGTTATTACAATATTTTGCTGAGCAATATTTGGAGTTTTGAACATGTGGCAGTTAAAATTCATGTCTGCTTTTTTCTTGTCCATGCTAGCTGTTATGGCAGAAGCGGCTGAAATTACTGTAAAAGCTACTGATAAGATGTCATTTATTTACATAAAAGGACCCATAGTATCTAGCGATTTAGATAAGTTTCGCCAAGTTTCAATTGAGCACAAAGAAGCCATTATTGTATTGGAAAGCGAAGGCGGTGAACTGCTCCCGGCACTAGAAATTGGAAAAATTATCAGAATTGCTGGCTATAGTACTTTTATTGACAGAGCAGACTGTGTTTCCTCTTGCGCGCTTATTTGGGTCGCGGGCTCCCAAAGGTATCTTAATACTGAAGGCAACGTTGGATTTCACGCTAGTTACCGTAATATAAATGGAAAATTGGAGGAATCAGGTGTAGCAAACGCACTTATAGGCAACTATCTGGCGCTGCTAAATCTGCAAGAAAATGCGGTTGTTTTTGCGACAAGTGCTTCGCCCGATGAAATTTTGTGGCTAACAAAAGACAATAGAGGGATTTCAGGAATTAATTTCAATTATATTGGTGATGAAGCGGCAAAAAAAGAAACACCCGTCAAGGATAAGGAGGATAATAATGTCGTTGTTAATCCGCCTTCAACTGTTAGGCCGCAAAGGCTAAGCAACCCGCTACCCAAACACTTACCTACAGAATTATCAGCAAACGGAGAAAATTGGATTAGATTTTCTAGTGATGCATATTATGACACAAATTCAATTAAACAAATTGTCGATACCAATGGCATAAAATTAGGGAAACAGTTTTGGTCAATTATCGATGATCAAAAAAACAAAAAATCAAATCTAAGATAATCCTTAATCAAGCAGAATATCTATTGCTCAACAGATTCATATTCAATCGAATATTGGGCCGATTACAACAAAAAAGGTAAATCAGATATACAGTATGTTTCAAAAAGGTCGGTACCTATATTGCCAGGATCTAACACTAAGTATATTTTTAATAAATTATGTTTGAAATAAAATTGTAAAAGCTAATGTCGGCGTTACGGTGACAGTGCACTAAAGTAATCCCCTCTGCAGCGTTTGAATTAATTGAACAGTGCGCTTCGCTTTGTCAATATTCTTGGATAGCTTCGGGACGGTGTCAAGCTGAAGCGCAACACTTGTCGCCATCAGCTTGAGCCTGTGCGACCAGTCTAGCAAAGACCTCGTTGGGCGTTTCAAAGCCGAGTAT
>JAYUPJ010000111.1:0-7198 GCA_043760195.1 Sphingomonadales bacterium
ATGTTGTTAGAAAGTAAGGAGAATATCCAATGGACGAAATTGATCTAACTAAGCTGACTCCATGTGACGCAGTTATCATTCGATTGCCGAATGGGCGGCTCATGGAGCTTGAATGGCTCGATGGCGAAAATTATTCGATGAAAATCCGAGGCTTTGAAAGCCAGCAGCAATACGAAGCGGACGAGACTTACAGGCTTTCAGGCTTCGAGCCGCAACTTCGGTCTTTTAATGAGTATATTCGTATGACTCCATTTTATTGAAATCACAAAAATGCGCTGGTGTGAGTAGCTATTTGCGAGATGCGAGAATTGCAGTTATAGCTGCAAAAGCTCTAAACTCACCGCTCCACATCTGAAAACAGCCGCACATATGGAAAATATTGGTACACTCGATACCGTTCGCGTCCGGTAATTTCGACCAGCAATTCGGCATCGACAAAGCGTTGTATCAACTCTGCAGCCGCTGGAAAGCTTAGGTTTAGCCTCTCCCGCACAGCGGCAGTGTCTATAAAGGGATGGGTGTACAGGCTTTCCAACACCCTTAGGCCGTTCCCCGCCGAACGCCCAAATCGGTCGGTAATAATCCGTCTGTGATCCTCACGCATCGCCACAATAGCGCGCGCGGTTTCGGTCGCTTCAAGGCTGACCGATGCAACCCCTTCGAGGAAAAATTTGATCCATTCCTCCCATTCGCCTTGGTCACGGATATTTTGTAGCAACTCATAATAGCGTGTTCGGTGCAGCTTAAACCAGTGCGAGAGGTATAGCACCGGCTTCAGCAGGATTTCCTTTTGGCAGAGATAAAATGCGATTAGCAGCCGTCCGACGCGACCATTGCCGTCAAGGAACGGGTGAATAGTTTCAAACTGAGCATGGATCATCCCAATCTTTATCAATGCAGGAATATCGCCTTCGGCATGGATGAACTTTTCTAGGTCAGACAATAACTGCTCCACCTCATGCGGTGGGGGCGGGACATATATCGCATCATTGAGTGTTGACCCACCTGGGCCTATCCAGTTTTGGCTTCGGCGTAACTCGCCCGGCATGGCATGATTGCCGCGAACGCCTTGGAGCAGTTTTTCGTGAATCTCGCGAATGAGCCGAACAGAGATTGGAAACTCCTCTAACCTCTCCAATCCATAATTCATGGCGCGCACATAGTTGAGCACTTCGCCCACATCGCTTGGCCTACTCGTGTTGTTAATGGCCGCTTCGGCCTCCAGCAAGTCATTCAACGATGATTGGGTCCCCTCAATCTGGCTGGAAAGAACTGCTTCTTTGCGGACATACATAAAGACGAACATGTCGGGATCAGGCAGCGTCTGGATTGATCCGTCCAGTCTGCCTAGTGCACGGTCGGCCTTGGACAACATGGTTTGCATCGCTCCATCGAAGGCAAGCTCTGGGATGGGGGGCAGCGGTTCTGGCATGAATGCCGAATAGCGGTTCGGTTGCTTCACATATCGGCCAGCCCTGAATTGCTGTTTCATATCGCACTCTAATTAAGGATAGCCTTAAGTTAGAGCTGAAGTGATGTAGATAGTCAAGGGTAGCCCTTAATTAAACGCGAAAATATTTTCTAATTAAACCTTGGCATAAATCGCTGGGTCACTTGCAACAGAGGAAGCTACTCCTCCCCCATCCGCAGCGCCGCAATAAACGCCTCCTGCGGGATGCTCACATTGCCATATTCCCGCATCCGCGCCTTGCCCTTTTTCTGTTTATCCAGCAGCTTCTTCTTGCGCGAGATGTCGCCGCCATAACACTTGGCGGTCACGTCTTTGCGCATCGCGGCGATCGTCTCGCGCGCGATTACTTTGCCGCCGATCGCTGCCTGGATGGGGATTTTGAACAAATGGCGGGGGATCAGGTCTTTTAGGCGCTCGCACATGCCGCGGCCTCTGGCCTCTGCGGTGCCGCGGTGGACGATCATGCTCAGCGCGTCGACCGCGTCGCCGTTGACCAGGATGGTCATCTTGACAAGGTCGCCTTCGCGGTGGCCGATCTGGTGATAGTCAAAGCTGGCATAGCCGCGCGATATGCTTTTTAGCCGGTCATAGAAATCGAACACCACTTCGTTGAGCGGCAGGTCATAGACGATCTGCGCGCGGCCGCCGACATAGGTCAGCTGTTTCTGCACGCCGCGCCGGTCTTGGCATAGCTTTAATATGCTGCCCAGATATTCATCGGGGCAATAGATCGTCGCCTCCTTCGACAGGCTCAGGACGGTCGGATGCGGCAATTGCATGCCTGTCCTGAGCCCGTCGAAGGATCGGCGGGGTTGTGCAGCTCCATCTCGCACGCTCCTGAGCCTGTCGAAGGATCGGTTTTGCTGCGGCTGAGCTGCAATTTATAGACCACGCTTGGCGCGGTGGTGATCAGGTCTAGGTCGAATTCGCGGGTCAGGCGTTCCTGGATGATTTCCAGATGGAGGAGGCCAAGGAAACCGCAGCGAAAGCCAAAGCCGAGCGCCGCGCTGCTTTCGGTTTCAAAGCTGAAGCTTGCGTCGTTTTAAGTGGTTCATAATGTAACATGACTTTACCGTTGTATCTTCAGTAAATGAAGCTAGTTTCTCTTAATTCGAGAGAGGCATGGGGGCTAATCTAAATGGACGGCAGTATTTTGAATTTCGACTCCGCAAATGGAGTTGGGGTAATTCGGGCCAGTGATGGGAAACGATATAAGTTTTCTACAAGCGATTGGGCGTCCGCCGGTTCACCTATATCCGGCGATATCGTCGATTTTGAACCTTATGACGGGGTAGCTTCGGAAATTTTCGTTACAAGCAGGATTGCCGAAGCTACCCCCGTTTCCGTTACTCCACTGGCTGAGGTTAAATCTAACCCGCCAGCCTCCGCTATAAGTCCTGTCCCGCGAGTAAGTGTCGAACCCGGCCTTGAAACAGTTGCGGCGGCCCCAACACCTCCACCTGTGCAAATGCCATCTGGCCTAGGCGCTCGATTTTTCATCGCTTACGCAGTCACCTTGATACCGACCTATGTGTTGCCTTACTTTGGTTCAAATTCGCTACTGGTGAACGGATTGGCGAGCGGCGCTGGAGGAATGCCGGTGCAATTCTGGTGGCACATCAGCTGTTACGCCGTTCTCATGTTCCTTGCTTTCATTCGCGGCGCCCGAATTTCCCGCGTTTGGCTGGTGGCGTTTCCATTACTATCAGCGATTTTTGATTTGATGCCAGTTATCAATAATATCCCGCTGGCTCCAACGGTCTTTAGTATCGCCGCGCTCTACATCGGCAGCTCGCGGAGTGCGCCGGATGGATATGTTCCAGACAATTTGAACCAAAAGATCGAGTTTGGATTATGGGGCATTGCCGCGTTTTCCGCCTTTGCAATTTTCAAAATATGGACTTCACCTTTCAGTGCAGGCAGCGGTTTTGCAGGTTCGCTATTGCTGTGGCCAGTGCTTGGTGGTGCTATATTCTTTGCGCTTAAATATCGGGCCGGTGAAGGTGCCGCGATCGTAGGGGACTTGATGGGAAAGCTTGACGATGGGGACGGTTCGACGAGCCATAGTTTTGCCGAAGAGCAGGGTGTCGTAGCAGTATCATCATCGGCGGTTTCGTCAACGGCGACCAACGCAGTTGTCCCGCCCGCCATGAAACCAACGGTAGCGGAGATTGGTACGCTTTTTTGTTCGGAGTGCGGACATGCAAACACAGCCGATGATGTTTTCTGCGGCGAGTGTGGCAGCGTGATTTCGGGAGCTCCCGAATGACCCAGATTTGTATCGACTGCGGCGCGGAGCTTCGGCCTAACGTAAAGTTCTGCACAAAATGCGGGGCGACCATTGCAGTGGACTCCACTGCTATCGACACTGAAGCCGTTGATTATGAGGTTGCACCTCCATCGTTTGCGAAGCGATATATGCCTCAAATCATAGCCGGAATTGCTACCGCTGCACTGCTGTTCGGCGGAGCATTCTACTTTTTTGCCAAACCCAAGCCTGAAACCGATAGCTGTGCGGACGCTGCTTCGGCGGTTGAGAACCCGGGCTGCGAGACTGCTGCGGCGGACCCTCAGATTACAGGCCAACCGGCGCAGTTGTTTATCGTTGCCGATGCCAATGTGAGGGATCGTCCGACGTCTAAGGGAAGTAGTATCCTGAATAAGATGATGCGCGGGACAGCGGTTTCAGGGGTAATGCAAATCGGCGAAGATGGCACATCGCAATGGTTCAAACTTGATGATGGCGCAGGTTTTATTGGGGCCGTTAATCTAGCGACCATCGAACCGCCCAAATTGGCCAAAACATTCACCGATATGAAATGGAACGTGGAGGAAGGCACAGACTTACTTGCTGCACCTGATGCAAGTGCTGAGATGGTCGCACGCCTTAACCCAGGTGACCAAACTACAGTCGCTGGCGTTACGGCAAACGGATATGCCGAAGTCAAACGCACAAAAGGCGGCGTGGGTTATTTTCTAGCTTCTGCGGCGAATGACCGGACGGGGGCATTGATGTTGGACAGCGGATATGCTGATTTACCTATAGGCGAATCTGATATCGTAAATGATGTTGCCGATGCCGGAGATGCTGGTTCGACAATATCAACCGGCTACGGAGGCTTGGTTGTTGGTGAGAAAGTGAAATACCGGCAAACAATTGGTGACCAAGCGATCATGATAGAGCTAGCTGGACCTGATGTTTACCCAAATTCTGCCGTCGGACGAATTTGGTATCGCAATACCAACAATGGAGCTTCTTGCTCATCGCATCTTTTTACCAGCGGAAATGAAGCGGATTGGTTTGGAGTTTATCGCCAAGAGGCGTTGGCTGATGACAAAGCATGTTCTTGGTACGCGATTGTAAAAATGGGCGCTGGACATGAAGGTAGAAGATACTTCGGATGGTGGCGCAGCGGTAAAGAAATTATGGGCGATAGCTTTGAATAACAGCTACACAAATTCAAATCGTTTGAGTGATTATTTTGGAGTGAATTATGTCTCTTTATAATATTACTAAAGTTGTCATATTGTTGGCTACTGTCTCTCTCAATGCATTACCTGCAACCGCCGAACCTGTCAGTCGTACACCTGTCAGAAGCAAAGCAAAGGCCAGTGTGCTAAAATTCAAACTAGGCACATCCTATCAAATTGTCAGAACTACGATGATAAAAAACGGATGGCAGCCGGTAAAGCTTCAAGGTACTGAGGGCTGTCAGGATTACGATGCCCGCTGCAAGCCGTTTAAAGAGACTATTCTCTGTTCCGGGATTGGCAGAGCTACGTGCCAGTTTTCTTGGCAGAAAAACCAGCAATATGCATTGGTTTACACCGTAGGAGAAGATCGGCTTGAATTCGATCTGATTGAATTTTGCAACCGGATCGCACTCCAACCGTTTACCGAATGTCGCAAATCCTAAAGTTGAAAAGAAAGAGGTAGCGCAGATGATTATATCCATAGGGTTTAAAGGCCTTGCCGTTACGGCTGCTGCCATTCTCTCCGCGCCACTCTTAGCGCAGACGGACGGCAGCACATTTGAAGGGCAATTCTTCAGTGCATCGGTCAAAAATGTGGCGCGATCTGCGAAGACAGGACGCGTCATTGTTACGGTGTTGTTTAGAGGTAAAGATTTTGGCAATTCACATAATGTCGGGCTGACTAGCCTCGGCGATCCAAAGGCATGCGTTACACTGATTGATGATTCTGATGGATCGTATCAGGCTAAAACCTGTCTCCCATATCCCAACAATAATGGGAACAGCGAAATGATTATCAAGGCATCAACGGATACACTGATGGCTTTTGAATTCATGCCGGATGCCGGATCGGCATCCACTGAAACGGCGGAATACAATCTTGTAATCCCGTTTCAATTGCAGACTTGCAAGACCGTCGAGCAAGGAAAGTTGGAAGGACGGAATGATCAGTTTGGTGATAAAGATACGTGCATGGGTGGAACGTATAGATACTCCGACCAATCGATGTCCTTTTATGGTTTGACGGCAAAACGTCCCGCTAATTCTGTAACGACGCCTTAGCCGTTACTACTCCTCTCCCATCCTCAACGCCGCAATGAAAGCTTCTTGAGGGATCGATACATTCCCGTATTCTCTCATCCGCGCCTTGCCCTTTTTCTGCTTTTCCAGCAGCTTCTTCTTGCGCGATATGTCGCCGCCGTAGCATTTTGCGGTCACGTCCTTGCGCATGGCCGCAATCGTTTCGCGGGCGATCACCTTGCCGCCGATGGCTGCTTGGATGGGGATTTTGAATAGATGGCGCGGGATCAGGTCTTTTAGCCGCTCGCACATGCCGCGGCCTCTTGCTTCCGCGGTACCGCGGTGGACGATCATGCTCAGCGCGTCGACCGCGTCGCCGTTGACCAAGATGGTCATCTTGACAAGGTCGCCTTCGCGGTGGCCGATCTGGTGATAGTCAAAGCTGGCATAGCCGCGCGATATGCTTTTCAGCCGGTCGTAAAAATCAAACACCACTTCGTTGAGCGGCAGGTCATAGACGATCTGCGCGCGGCCGCCCACGTAAGTCAGCTGTTTCTGCACGCCGCGCCGGTCTTGGCACAGCTTTAGGATGCTGCCCAGATATTCGTCGGGGCAATAGATGGTCGCCTCGATCCACGGCTCCTGAATTTCCGCGATGCGGTTAATATCGGGCATGTCGGCGGGGTTGTGCAGCTCCATCTCGCACGCGTCTTCGGTTTTGCTGCGGCTGAGTTGCAGTTTATAGACCACAGACGGCGCAGTCGTGATCAGGTCGAGGTCGAACTCGCGGGTCAGCCGTTCCTGGATGATTTCCAGATGGAGGAGCCCAAGGAAGCCGCAGCGGAAGCCAAAGCCGAGGGCGGCGCTGCTTTCGGTTTCGAACGAGAAGGATGCGTCGTTGAGGCGCAGTTTGCTGATACTTTCGCGCAGCTTTTCAAAGTCGGCAGCATCGGTGGGGAACAGGCCGCAGAAGACCACGGGCTGCACTTCTTTGAAGCCGGGCAGCGCCTGCGCAGCGGGGCGTTTGGCGTCGGTGATCGTATCACCCACGCGGGTTTGCGCGACTTCTTTTATCTGGGCGGTGATAATGCCAACTTCGCCCGCCGCGATTTCTGTCAGGATCTCCAACTTTGGTCGCATACAGCCGACGCGGTCGACCAGATGCTTGGTGCCGGCGGCCATGAACTGGATTTCCTGGCCTTTCTTTATGACGCCGTCGATGACGCGGATCAG
>JAYUPJ010000112.1:0-21076 GCA_043760195.1 Sphingomonadales bacterium
TCAAGGCGCTGCCGCGTGACACGCCAATCAGCATGCTCAATTTGGTCCGCTTTAATGCGCTTGCCAAATATCCGGACGGGCATGAACATCAGGCCAAAAGTTGGTCAGGCGCACAGGCTTATGCTGAATATGGCCGGGCGAGCGCAGCCATATTCCGGCGTGTCGGCGGCGCAGTTATCTGGCGCGGGACGATGGAGGCAATGCTTACCGGACCAAATGACAAACATTGGGACACTGCATTCATCGCAAGTTATCCGCACGCTGGATCGTTTTTGGAAATGATCACCGATCAGGAGTACAAGGTCGCCGTTATTAACCGCCAAGCGGCTGTTTTGGATAGCCGTCTTATTCGCTTTGCGCCAACCAGCATCGCGGAAGGCGGCTTTGCGTAGCTGAACCAAAGCCACAAAACAGGGACATCTGTTCGGTTATATTTCCCGCAGCCGCGGCATCAATTCTACAAAATTGCAAGGCCGGTGACGGCTATCGAGCTGGTGCACCAAAATCTGGTCCCAGCCGTCCTTCACTGCGCCATTGGATCCGGGTAGGGCAAAAATATACGTGCCCCGGGCCAATACCGCACATGCGCGTGACTGGATGGTTGAAGTGCCAATGCTAGCGAAACTTAGCCACCGGAAAAGTTCGCCAAATCCGGGAATGTCTTTGGTCTTTACGCGGTCGAGTGCTTCAGGTGTGATGTCGCGTCCGGTCAAACCGGTCCCGCCAGTGATCAGAACGCAGTCGATTTCTTCGTTATCGATCCAGTTATGTAGCAGCGAGACAATCTTGTCGCGATCATCACGCTCAATATGCCGGTCAACCAATGCATGCCCGGCGAGCGAGATGCGATCCGCCAATAGGTTACCGCTGGTGTCATTTTCTGCCGTTCTGGTGTCGGACACGGTTAGCAAGGCGATGTTGATCGGCCTAAACTGGCGGGTTTCATCGAGCGGCAATGCGGCCCCCTGCTACCCGGACAGACGAGCTGCCTTTTTTGTCAGGAAAACGTGGCCACAGATATTGCGCAAGCCCGGTTAGGCTGCCGCCGTTTTTGCCGTTCCGCATTTCGTAAATCCAATAGTTACGCAAGATAATGGCAACATATCCGCGCGTTTCCCAATAAGGAATTGATTCAACAAACAACAATGGATCGCCGTTATCCAGAACCTCGGTATTCCAACGCGATACTGGCGATGGCCCCGCATTGTAAGCGGCTATCACTTTCGGCAACAATCCTCCGGTAACTGACATATCGCGCAATTTTTCAAGGTAAGACTGGCCATATTCCAGGTTTACAGACGGACTGTCGAGTTCGCTCGCATTCAGGATAGAGCCACGATCGCGCGCCATATCCTGAGCGGTTCCCGGCCTGACTTGCATCAAGCCGCGCGCGCCAGCAGAGCTGATGACGCTGGTACGAAATGCAGATTCTTGCAGCGCGTGGGCAAACACCAAAGAGGAATCCACCCGCCAGCCACCAGTAGGCACCCAGCTCGGGCTAGGATAGCGGGCCATCGCATCATTGTTGCCGTTTGCCGGGCCATAGTGACCCAACCACAATTGTGTCGAAGGCAGATTTAGCGCGCCAGCCAATTGCGCCAAGTCGGTGTGTTTCTGGCTATCGCCAATGCGCGCCTGATAACGAATAGTTTGGTCAGCCAGCCGGTCTTCGCCAATTTCGTTGAGCCCGACCGCGATCTGGATGTTTTCTTCGTTCTTTATCGCGTTCCAATCCAACTTTTTTACCCGCGCCTGTTTGCGGGCAATCGGCTCCATACCGAGGGCTTCACTCGCCAAGATACCATAGAATGTTTCTGGCAGGCGCGCCGCATTTTGCAAACGCGGTTGAATTTGTGCTGGCTTTTTCAACGCCATCGCGGCGCGCGCGCTCCAAAACAAACCGGCGGCGCGAAGATCATCGTTTCCGGCATATTTGGAAACATTATCAAAACCTTCAAAGGCCGCATCAAATTCTTTCAAGCGCCAACTTGCCATGGCATAAGCCCATTGCGCCTGAACACCCCAATCCCCGCCCAACGCGCGCGCCGCTGCGGCCACGCGTTTGGAATTCAGATTGTCATTTTCGATATAATAGGACCAAGCGATCCGATATCTAAGTTCGGCGAGACCCGAATTCGACAATGACGAAGCGTTGCTTTCCACCAATCGTTCCGCAGAGGCCGGGTCATCGTTGCGAATAAACAACTGAATTTGATCACGAAGATACGATACATCGCTGTTATTTTCCGGCAGATCTCTTTTCGGAGCGGAGCCAAAGAAAGAGAAATTCTGGGTGCTAGGCAATGAAGGCAAGTTTTCTGCGCCGCGTTTAATTGCCATCCGTTCAATCTGCGGTGCTTGCGGAAGATACGGTGCCTGGGTTAGCAATTCCTGCAATTGCGCCGCTTCGACGCGGGGGCTATTCGGGGCCAAATACAGCTCGGCGCGTGCCATCGCCTTCATCGGGCCGCTGGATGCGGCATTGATCATCTGTTCTGCCTCTGACCATCGGCTGCCCTTGATCGCGGCATAGATCGCTGCGAACTGCTTGCGCTCTTTCGCGTTCAGAACATTTGGAGCGTCAGTTAAGATGACATCGCGCACAGTTTCGCTGGTCGTTGCGCTTGCTTGGTAAGAGAAAGAAGACGTTAATATTATCGCTGAAACGGCAAGTAGTCGAATTGATGTCACACAGCACCCTTTGGAATAAGCATCTGCAAATCTTTCCAAG
This sequence comes from Sphingomonadales bacterium, assembly GCA_043760195.1. Lineage (GTDB taxonomy): Bacteria > Pseudomonadota > Alphaproteobacteria > Sphingomonadales > Sphingomonadaceae > Sphingorhabdus_B. The sequence goes on from JAYUPJ010000112.1 coordinate 2,732, forward strand.
CCTGCGCTTTTAACATTGGCCGGGCTAGCAAAGTTCGCGGATGAAACGTTGTTACTGCTAACACTTTTTGACCATCTTGGTTAATATAATGTAAATTTCCGCGCGCTGTCATCAATTCTGCGTCCAACAGTGCCTGACAAGCGATTGAGCCTAATATCAAAATAGTTTGCGGCTGAACAATTTTCACTTGATGTAAAATGAAGTTTGCCAAAACGGCAATGTCGCTTTCGGGTAAATCGCCGGCTGCGGGACGGGTGCATGCCAGCGCAGATAGGTAACAATCATCAAGCTGATACCCGATTGCGGCGATCATCTTTCTGAGCAGCTTACCCGAATTCCCGCTGCCCAGGCTCCGTTGGTCAACTTCATCGCTGTCCGGCATATCGGTCACGATCATCAGCGACGCTTTCATATTTCCCGATGGCGCCGCAGAATGACCGCCAAAATCATTGCCCGGCAGCGCCGCGCCTCGCGCAATTTGCGCAATAAGCTCATCCATTTGATCCGGCCACGGCGCTTTAGGTTTGTCGATTTGCGGTTCTACCAATGGACCGGCGTCGGCCTTTAGGGCGGGCTTTGCCTTCTCCGGTTCGTCCGGCTCTTCGGCAAGCCAATTAAACGGTTCGGCATTTACAAGATAATCCACACCTGCCGCTGACCACCAATCCCTATAAGAAGTGGCCGCCAACGGCATATTTTTTTCTAATTGGACCATATTCTAGTTCCGTCCCCATTGACGCGAGGGGCAATTGGTTGGCATGACAAATAAGCTAAATTCAGTCGCAGACCGGGCAACAAGTGATTCAAAGGACTAATAGAGATGAGTGATCGGGAATCAATGCCCTATGATGTGGTTATCGTCGGAGCGGGACCAGCGGGGCTTTCCGCCGCCATTCGCATCAAGCAAAAATCGCCTGAAACAAGCGTGTGTATCTTGGAAAAAGGTTCCGAGGTTGGCGCGCATATATTGTCGGGCGCAGTGGTTGATCCCAAAGGGCTGGATGAGCTGATCCCTGATTGGCGCGATCAAGGTTGCCCGATGTCGGAAACGCCGGTGAACGATAATCAGCACTGGTTCATGACCAAGTCGAGAAAGTTCAATGTTCCGCACATCCTGATGCCCGGGTTTATGCACAATAAGGGGACTTATACCGGCTCGTTAGGCAATCTGTGCCGCTGGCTTGCCGGGCAGGCTGAAAATCTCGGTGTTGAAATTTTCCCCGGCTTTGCGGCTGCCGAAATATTGTTCAATGAAGATGGTTCGGTTAAGGGCGTGGCAACGGGCGACATGGGCATTGCGCGCGATGGCAGCCACAAGCCGGATTATATGCGCGGTATGGAATTGCACGCGAAATACACATTCTTTGCCGAAGGCGTGCGCGGGCATTTGACCAAGCTACTGAAACCCAATTTTCAATTGGATGCAGAATGTGAACCGCAAGTTTATGGTATAGGTATCAAGGAATTATGGGACATTCCTGCGGAGCAACATTCGGCAGGACGGGTTATCCATTCGCAAGGCTGGCCTCTAACCGATGCCAATGGCGGCGCGTTTCTGTATCACCAAGCCAACAATCAAGTGGCATTGGGATTTGTGGTGTGGCTCAATTATGCCAATCCGCATTTGTCGCCGTTTGAAGAGTTGCAGCGTTGGAAAACCCATCCGGAAATCAAGAAGATACTGACCGGCGGTAAGCGCGTTTCTTATGGCGCACGGGCGATCAGCGATGGCGGATTCCAATCCGTGCCGAAATTGGCATTTCCTGGCGGCGTATTAATCGGCTGCAGTGCTGGCTTTCTCAACGTGCCGCGGATCAAAGGAACGCACACTTCGATGAAGTCTGGCATGTTGGCCGCAGACGCGGTGGTCGAAGCATTGGCCGCTGGGCGCGAGTTTGACGTGCTGTCGGGTTACCAGCAGGCATACGAACAAAGCTGGATTTACAAAGAGTTGAGAATGGTGCGTAATGTGCTTCCGCTCATAGAAAAGTTCGGCAACACAATCGGAACTGTGCTATCAAACGCAGCAATGTGGTGCGAAAACCTTGGGCTGCGTTGGCCCGTCACCATGAAGCAACATCCAGATTACAAAGCGTTGAAGAAAAAGAATGCAGCGCAGCCGATTGAATATCCAAAGCCCGACGGCGTGTTCAGTTTTGACCGGCTATCGTCGGTGTTCCTTTCCAACACGAACCACGCAGAGGACCAACCGATCCATCTGCAGGTTAAAGATACCGACCTGCAACTGCGCAGCGAATTCATGGAGTTTGCCGGGCCGTCAGCTCGGTATTGCCCCGCCGGCGTTTACGAATGGATCGAAGAAGAAGGGCAGGACGCCCGGTTACAGATCAACTCGCAAAACTGTGTCCATTGCAAAACTTGCGACATCAAAGACCCCAACCAGAACATCAATTGGGTAACTCCGGAGGGCGGCGGTGGCCCTAACTATCCGAACATGTAGTACGGCCCGCCTTCGGTACCTCTGGGCGTCTGCGGCTGCCATACTGTCCGTTGGCATTGCGTCACCGGCGTCCGCTGCGGCAAGCGAGGATGCCAATATGGACCGGTATGTCGCGGCGCGGCTTGCCGAATTTGATGAACGCGGCGCAGATGCGTTGAAATCTTATTTGCAATTGTTCAATGCGGAACCGGGCAGCCCTGCCATTGCCGACCGGCTGTATCAAAGCGCCATGCTGCAAGGGGATATGGCCAGCGCGGTTCGGGCGGTCCGGGCATTGGAACTGCGCAACGAAACCGATGCAACTGCGCCGTTGTTGCTGTTTGCCGACTATTTCAAAAAACGTGACTGGCGAAATGCAGAAATCGCGATCGCCGAGCTTGAGGCGAAGAGCAATTTCGGCTTTGTCGGTCCCATACTCAAAAGCTGGTTGAATGTCGCACAAGGCAAGCCGCATGGTTTTGCAACTGTTGATGCGCGGATCAACCCGATTTTGCATTATTATTCAAGCGATCAGGTCGCATATCTAGAATTGGCGAGCGGTAGTCTTGCCGCCGCCAAGCCGCTTTTGAACAGTTTTAGAAACGTCGAGAATGAATTCGCGCGCGATCTGGTGCTCCGCGCTGCGCCGTATTATGCGGCCAACAACGAAGCCGAATACGCCAGTTCATTGATTGCCGGACGATTGGAGGAAGGCTCCGGTGGTTTGCTGGCCAATGGCGGCATTAAACCGAAGGCCCGCTTGCAGGCGTCAGACGGCGTTGCCACCATTTACACTAGGCTGAGCGCGGCTTTGATTGAGCAACACGTTCCTGAACAAGCGTTGATTATGGCAAGAATTGCAAACTGGCTTGATCCGAAAAGCGAACCGGCAAAGCTCGCGCTGGCCAAATCACTGCTGTGGTCAAAACAGGGCAAGGCGGCTTATTCGTTGCTGGATACCATCAAACCGGCGTCGCCTTATGGTTCGCAAGCCATCCAGGAAAAAATTCAAAGCCGTCTGAAAAACGGTAATAAGCAATCGGCTTTGGAATTGGCCCAGTCGCGGCGCAAAAGTAATCCTGCGTCGAACAGCGCGTTGTTGCTGGTTGCGCAAATGCAGGAAGAAAACGGCGATTTTGTGCGGGCGGCGGAAGCGTATAATGAACTGGTTATTGCATCCAAACGTGCGAACGACACTCCGCGAAAACAGGCGCTTTATCGGTTTTTTCTGGCGACCGCGCTCGACAAAAAAGGCAATTGGAACCAGGCACGAGTGCACTTACAAGAGGCAGGTGCGCTTGATCCGAATAACCCCTATATCTTCAATTATTTAGGGTTTACACTTTTGGAACGGAATGAAGATATTCCGGGCGCGCTGGAACTGGTAAAACGCGCTTATCAACTGTCTCCAGATTCGCCCGCGATCGCTGATTCACTGGGTTGGGGATATTTTCTAACCGGCAATATAGAGCAAGCGGTTAGCCTGCTCGAAAAAGCAGTCAAGCAATCCGGCAATGACACCGTCATGAACGAGCATTTGGGCGATGCGTATTGGAAAGCAGGGCGCCGCGTTGACGCACGATATGCGTGGAAAACCGCAGCATACCGCGCAGAAAGCGACGCGGTAACGCGGTTGCAGCGCAAAATCGAATTGGGGCTAAACGGCAATATCGCTGGCGGCAAGCCGGCGCCGTAAATGCCCTTTGATGCCGAGATTTCCGAGGTCGCTTATGCCAAAATCAATCTGGCTCTGCACGTTCGCGCCCGGCGGTCCGATGGCTATCATGAACTGGACACTATTTTTGCCTTTGTAGACGGCGGCGATCATCTGTCGGCAAGTCATTCGGACAGGCTCAGCCTAGATATCACAGGCCCGTTTGCGCTAGGATTGTCGAGCGGAGAAGAAAACCTTGTGCTCAAGGCTGCCCATTTGTTGCAGGACCATTTCAACTGTCGCGCGGGCGCAGCAATTCATTTGAACAAAATGCTACCGGTTGCTTCGGGCATTGGCGGCGGATCTGCCGATGCCGCAGCCATTGCCAGATTGCTCAACAGATTGTGGCATATCAATGCGAGCCTTGATCAACTGGCCGAGCTACTTGCGCCGCTGGGCGCAGACATTCCGGCCTGCGTTTCCAGCCAACTTTCGCTGGGGCAGGGGATCGGAACTTGTTTATCAGTGATCGATCCTAATGTTCTGAATAACATGAATGTTTTGTTGGTGAACCCGAATAAGCCAGTTGCAACGAGCGCGGTCTTCGCTGCGTGGGACGGCGCGGATAAAGGCGGATTTGTTGACGATGATATTGTCAACATTGTCTTGAATGGCCGAAACGACTTGCAGAATGCCGCGATCAGATTCTGTCCTGAAATAGCGGCGATCCTAAATTCGCTTTCCGAACATACACCGGTTTTGGCGCGGATGTCGGGTTCGGGAGCGACATGTTTCGCGTTGTTTTCAGACGATATAAAATGCAGTACTGCGCGAATAGCCATGCAAAGCCAGCACCCGGATTGGTGGTTCATGCAGGGGCGGCTTCGGTGACCAAGCCCTATATAATCGTGGGCGAACCGGTTGCTGGCGGCATCTTGATTGTGGGCGATCATGCCTCCAATCGCGTGCCTGACGATATCCAACTGGGATTGGACACAGTGTCGCTGCAGCGCCATATTGCGTGGGACATAGGCGTGCAGCCGGTTGCCGCGTTGATGGCCCAACAGGCGGGCTTTGCTGCAATATTGGGCGGTGTTTCCAGATTGGTGGTGGATTTGAACCGCTATGCCCACGAAGACACCGTTATCCCGCATTCCAGCGATGGCATCCAAATATTGGCAAATGGTTTGAGTGAATTAGATCGGCAAGCAAGGCTAGATCAATATTATACCCCGTATCATCATGCTTTGTCAGGGTTAATTGCCAAAACGCGACCGTCACTGTTACTTTCACTGCATAGCTTTACGCCGCAATTGGAGAGCAAGCGGGAAGAAGTGCGGCCTTGGGAAATCGGTGTTTTGTATAATGAAGATGACCGCGCCGCGCGAATTGCAATTCCCAATTTGCGCGATGCCGGGCTAAATGTCGGGGATCAGTTGCCATATTCTGGCAAATTGTTGAATGCGACGATGAACACGCACGGTGAAGGCAATAATTTGGCCTATTTGGGCATTGAGATGAGGCAGGATATGGTTGCGGACAACGCGGGGCAGGCAAGATTTGCCGCACTATTGGCTGATTTATGCACGAATGTATCAGAAACGCTTGGCGTCGCGGCGCAAAATGAATAAACTGCGCGCGAGTTACGGAGCAATCAAATGACAAACATTTTTGACAAATCAATCCTACCCAGCCGCCATGTTTCGGTCGGGCCAGAACGCGCACCGCATCGCAGCTATTATTACGCCATGGGTTTGACCGAAGAGGAAATTTCCCGGCCCTTCGTCGGCATTGCGTCCGCAGGCAACGACAGCGCGCCATGCAACACGACGCTTGACCATCAGGCCGATATTGCCCGCGCCGGAGTGGAGCAGGGCGGCGGAATGCCGCGCCGTTTCAATACGATTACCGTGACCGACGGCATTGCGATGGGCCATCAGGGCATGAAATCCTCACTGGTAAGCCGCGAAGTTATCGCAGATTCAGTCGAACTTAGCGTTCGGGGCCATGGTTATGATGCGCTTTTAGGCTTCGCTGGCTGCGATAAGTCACTGCCCGGGATGATGATGGCGATGTTGCGGCTGAATGTGCCTTCGATCTTTGTCTATGGCGGATCGATACTGCCGGGTCGGTACAAGGGCAAGGACGTCACAGTTGTCGATGTCTTTGAAATTGTCGGAAAATATGCAGCAGGTGCATGCCCGCTGTCCGAAGTCCACGAGCTGGAGAAAGCCGCTTGTCCCGGGCACGGCGCGTGCGGCGGGCAATATACCGCTAACACGATGGCGTGCGTGGCCGAGGCAATTGGCCTGTCCATGCCCAATTCAAACATGGCACCTGCACCCTATAGCACGCGCGACCAAGTCGCCCATGCGGCGGGCGTGCAAGTTATGGAGCTGATCGCAAAGAACATCAGACCTCGTGATATATGTACCCGTGAAGCTTTTGAAAATGCTGCGCGGATCGTTGCGGCGACCGGCGGTTCGACCAACGGGGCTTTGCACTTACCGGCGATGGCACACGAAGCGGGCATTGATATGGATTTGTTCGACGTCGCCGAGATTTTCAAGACCACGCCGTATATGGCTGATCTTAAACCCGGCGGCAACTATGTTGCAAAGGATATGTATGATGCGGGCGGTGTTTATATGCTGATGAAATCCCTGCTCGGTGAAGGGATGCTGCACGGCGATTGCATGACTGTTACGGGTAAGACATTGGGTGAGAATATTGACGAAATCACTTGGAATCCCGATCAAAAGGTTATCCACGCGGCCAACAAGCCCTTGTCACCAACCGGCGGTGTTGTCGGGCTGCGCGGTTCACTTGCCCCTGATGGTGCGATTGTAAAGGTTGCGGGCATGGACCGCTTACAATTTCGGGGGCCCGCGCAAGTTTTTGATTGTGAAGAAGACGCATTCGAAGCTGTTGAAAAAAGGCAAATCAAAGAAGGCTCGGTCGTCGTGATCCGGTACGAAGGACCCAAGGGCGGCCCAGGTATGCGTGAAATGCTCTCGACCACCGCCGCGCTGTACGGCCAAGGCATGGGCGAGAAAGTCGCGTTGATTACCGATGGCCGGTTTTCCGGGGCAACGCGCGGGTTTTGCATTGGCCATGTCGGCCCCGAAGCCGCTGACGGCGGCCCTATCGGACTTATCGAAGAAGGCGACATCATCAATATCGATGCGGAATTGGGTGTCATTGATCTGGAAGTCGATGAGAATACGCTTGCCGCGCGCCGTAAATTATGGACGCCCAGATTGACCAATTATGGGGCAGGCGCATTATGGCGCTATGCACAGAATGTCGGGCCAGCCTATAAAGGCGCGGTTACCCATCCAGGAGGAAAGAATGAGCGGCATTGCTATGCAGATATCTAAATATGCGTTGATCCTGTGCGGATCGGCGTTGCTAGCCGCTTGTAACAAGTCTGACGCGCCGTCGGCAGGAAGTGCCGACCCTGAGGAAGCATCGGCCGAGACCAATGACGGCAAGATAGAATGCGCGTTGGCAGGCGGTGACAAGTTTGCGCGCACATGTGACACCGAAAGGATTGCTGGCCCCGCTGGGCAGATTTTGGTCATTCGGCATCCCGACGGGGGCTTTCGCCGTTTCAAAGTCCTAACAGATGGCAGAGGATTGGCCGCGGCTGAAGGTGCGGACAAGACGGGCATCAAAATTCTGAACAATGGAACGATTGAATTGTCGTCCGGGGATGATCTTTACCGGTTACCGGCGCAGATAAAATCCGATAGCCCGGCGCAAACTGCGGCCACCGAAACCCCTGCAATAACCGGGGGTGAAGCACCAAAGGACAAGTCGCCGGTTGATTGATTGGCCGTCACAGGGCAAGGCGGCGCAATGACTGATAATAACATAATAATCCGCGTTGCTGCGCGCGGCGATGGCGTAACTGCCGATGGCCAATACATCGCGCATGCCGCGCCCGGTGACCGCCTCGATCCGTCCGGCGGACTTATCCATGGTCCCCACCATGCCGACCCGCCGTGCCAGCATTTCCCGTTATGCGGCGGGTGCCAATTGCAGCATATTGATCAGCAACATCTGGAGCAATTCGTCACTGACCGCGTCCTGCATGCGCTGGCGACGCAGGGGATAAAGCCCGAAACCATGATGCCCGTCCACCTGTCGCCGCCGCATGCGCGCCGCCGCGTTGCGGTCCGTTCGGCATGGGCGGGCAAGAGTTTTCATCTGGGTTTCAGCACCGAAAAAAGCCACAGAATCATCGACCTGAACCAATGTGACGTCATGGTGCCGCAGCTGTTTGCATTGCTCCAGCCGCTTCGCGATCTGCTCGCCCCGCGCCTGAACCGCGCGCGTCAGGTGCAGATAAAGCTGGCTCTGGTGGATCAGGGCGTTGATGTGCTGATCGAAAACTGGATCGCCAATGATCTGGACAGCCATGAAGCAATGTCCGCCTTTGCCGCGCTGCACGGGTTGGCCCGGCTATCGCTCGACGAAGGGTATGGCCCCGTCACATTCTGGGAACCCGAACCCGTCACCGTCACATTCAGCGGCGTCGCGGTCGCATACCCGCCCTATGGTTTTGTGCAGGCAACGCACGATGGCGAGGCCGTATTGATCGGCGCGGTCAGCGATATTATCGGCGAAGCCAAAGCCGTCGCGGACCTTTTTGCTGGCCTTGGCACTTTCACGCTCGCACTGGCCAAGGACCGCAAATTCTATGCCGCAGAGGCCGACCGCGAGCCCATCGCGGCGCTGAAATCGGCGAGTGAACGCGCAGGGTTATCGGTTTTCACCGAACACCGCGACCTGTTCCGCCGTGCTTTGTCGCCTGCGGAACTGAACAAATTCGGCGCGGTCATCATCGATCCTCCGCGCGCAGGCGCAAAAGAGCAAGCTGAGCAACTTGCGCAGTCAACCGTAGCAAAAATTGCCTATGTCAGCTGCAACCCGTCCAGTTTTGCCCGCGATGCCAAGGCATTGATCGCAGGCGGGTACCAGCTGCGCCGGATATGGCCGGTCGGGCAATTCCGCTGGTCATCGCATATCGAAATGGTCGGCGAATTTGTGCGGTAGCGTATTTATATAGCATAGTTTTTTCGTCATTGCGAGAAGCGAAGCGACGCGGCAATCCAGAGCGGGGCACGGTAACACTGGATTGCCGCACTTCGTTCGCAATGACGGCAAATAGAAGTTCGTAGCGATCCCTGTCGAAAATCCTCGCGTCCTTTGCGTGAAACCAATCTCGTTAAGCGAATTGCCATCTTGCGCGTGCCCCGGTTCATAAAAGCCGCAAAGTTCAAAAGACAAAAGGATGCAGCGTGGCGCATCTCTATAATTCCCAGAACTCACAAATATCGTGCCCGCGAAACTCAAAAAACAAACACCACGCCGCTCCAGCGCAGGATGGAGCCCATCGCGTCCAACAGCATCAGCCAGCGTCCCGGTCACGCATAACCCCAAAAACCCTGCGACCTCAGCGAGCTCTGCGCGAACAAAATATGTCACGCAGAGCCCGCAGAGTTTCGCAGAGGCGCAGAGCAATGGCAGGATAGTCGAGTGAGATTGCCGATGGCCAACAGGCTAATTAGTATCGTGGACCCGGAACTCCGAAACTCACTACCGGAATTTTCTGGAACTCCTTGTGTTCCCGAAATTTCTGTGTAATTAGATGTGCTTGGGTACTAGTGAAAGCACGAACCCCAATGGAGGGGGAACAGTGTTTATTTTTAGCTTTTCTTTGGCTATGGTTTGTCTGGCTGTTATGGCTTTGGGAGCAATCGGACTTTTCAAACCGTTTGTGCATCTGAAAATGCCAAATCGAATTGCAGCTGCAGGTTGGCTCATAACCGGCTTAATCGGTTTCGTGATCGTTATGTTAAATGCGCCGCCGAAACCAAGCACACCCGGCCAAGAGAGAAAAGCGGCAACGGTTGCCAAACCTATCAAATGGGACATGGTTGCGGTCTCAAAAGATCTAGAGACATGCAAGGAAGCCGACGGAGTTGTGCAGTATCAGTTGGATCAGGAGGGGCAAATTGCGGCTTATCGAGCAGCGATAAATGCCAAGAATGAGTGCTTACGTGCTTTCAGCGCGGGACCAGATCGTCCTTTTGAGTGTCGAGCAGCTGCTGCAACTGGGCTAGATTACTACAAAACGTTGGCTGAGATGATTGACACGTTGGACACAAGACCATCAAAAACAATCGACATTGCAGAAGCAAAGCAAATTTTTGTTCGGACAATATCTCAATGCGAAGCCGCGCTCACGGGCGGTCCAGAATGAACTTTTTCTAACATTGTGTGTCAAAGAATGATCGCGCCGTCATTTTACTCGGGAGTTACGACTATGTTGAATATGACGTTGTAATGCAAGACTTCTTTGCTGCCGCTTTAGCCCAAGAGCGGCTCTTAAAGGCTCGCGTCGCCTCATCGATTGGCGATAATCTAATTCTCAACCGAGCCATCGAAATTATTTTCGATTTGTCGACTTGCCGAAGTAGGTGCCGAATGGGCGATCATCGTTTAGAAAGTTTGTTGGGGCGGGCTTTAAACCAAGCAGTTTCAGGCATTATGATTGATGCTGCTGGCTTTCATGACGAGGCGCTTAGCTTGGTGAGAAACATTGGCGAAATTGCCAATTTGTTCGCACTCTTTCTGTTAAACCCCCATTCATTTGACGATTGGAGTGGCCTAGAAGAAAAATGTCGGAAGAAGCGCTTTTCAGCAGTGCACGTCCGCATAGCGATTGAAAAGCAAGGTAAGATTGCAGTTCCTATGGATGAGCAAACCTATGGTCGATTGAGCGAGCAATTCGTACATATCGGATCTTCGACCGTGCCGAACGCCCACGACGTTGATGGTTTGGGGCACATTGGTGGCAAAGTGCAAAACAACGGCACCGCTGAATTCCAAAAAGAACTAACTTACATCGTCACGCATATTGCTTTGTCCGCATCGTCATTGTTTAAACGTCAGGACTTCCGCAGCCAGCTTGCGGATCTGGTAATCCTCGAACGCGCCACGAATTAGAAGCAACTACGTATTCAATTGCGAATAAGTGCCATCAATTCGCCAGCGACGCAAGCCGCAACCCGTTAATAATTAACACCGAAATTCGCGTCCCCGAATCTGCCCTGAACGCTTAACCTCCCCGCTTCGCCGCAATTCTACCTAACGCGGATATAGGCCCGGCCTTGTTCCACATCGCCGCGCACGTGGGTTACGGTGTAATCGAAATAGGTTGCGCCGGTGAAGCCTGCTGCGGGGCGAACCACGAGGTCTGGAGACACAATACAAATTAGTCTGCTGCTGCAACGTCAAGCGGTGCCTTTATGCATTGTGCCCCCAAATTCCAATCACCTCATCAAATATACGCAATCCCTCAAAACACCTCAAACGCGGCGTGGGCGGTTAGCATGATCAGCGCGATGCTGGACAGCGCGAACAGTATGAAGCGCACCATGACGCGGTTCCATAATGCTTGTACCAGGCTGTGTGTCACGCGCAGCGCGACGTAGATCCATGCGAGATTGGCGTTAAATCCGTCGCCTGCACCCACCAAAGCGAGTACGATTGATACCGCATAAAACACAGTAGGTGCTTCATGCAGGTGGTTGTAATTATGCGCTATCCATTGGATTTTTCCCGGCAAGACTTTATCCAGATCACCGCCGACGCCGCCGACCCAGTTTTTGGTGTCCAGCCCTTCGACCTTGCCCATTGCGGGCAGGCGGGTGGCGTACATCCATAGCCACATGATCATCGTCCACGCTGCCAATGCGACAACGGGCTGCAGAATTTCGCTGTTCATTATTATTCCCCTCTTGTTATGAAATTAGATGTTCGCTGCGGCGATAACCGCGTGGACCGACAATGCCAGCAGGCATATCGACGATAGCGAGAAAAGCGCTATCCGGACCGGAATTTTATTGATGGTCAGTTGCCACAGGCTGTGCACAATGCGGATCGCCACATAGCCCCACGCCAGCGCGATATTCATTTCGGTATTGGCCCCGGTCAAGTGCAGAATGATGACAGCCGGATAGAAAATCGTCGGTTGTTCAAGCAGATGTGTGTAATTATGCGATGCCCAGCGCGCGCTTTCGGGCAGCAAATTTTCAAAATCCGCGCCGCGAACACCCGCGGGCGTGGGCGGCAGTTGATGCTTGATTTTTGCAAGCGATGAAAACCGCGCATAAGTAAGCCACAGCAAAACGATCATGGTCCAAAGCACCATTGCCGCTGCGGGTAAAAGTAGGCTGTTGCCCATATAACATTCCCTCCCGTTTGTTACAGGAGGGAATGTGCGTGATCATGTTTAGATTGTCAAACGCAACTTAGAGCGCCGATGCGCCTTTTGCGGTGCGTTCCACCGGATCATCATTGGCGGCCAACGCGGCGTAAAGCGTTGCCATCGGCGCATCGCCCACGGTGATCGTGTCAACGTCGCCAAAGCCGTTAAACTCGGTCCGCATCGCGCAACCATACGCGCCGAGCATGCCGATTTCGATATAGTCGCCTGCGGCAATATCGCTGGGCAACACAAACGGTCCGGCCATATAATCCATATCGTCGCAGGTCGGCCCGTAAAAGGCGAACTGTTCCATTTGCGTGCCAATGCTGGTTTCGCTGCGTTGTAATGCGACCGGAAAGCGCCAGTCGACATGCGCGGCATCAAACAACGCGCCATAGGCGCCGTCATTGATGAACAGCTCGTTACCGCGGCGCTTTTCGACCTTGACCAGCAACGATGCGTATTCGGCGCACAGGGCGCGGCCCGGCTCGCACCAAAGCTCAGCCGAGTAACTGATCGGCAGGTCTTCGAAACAGCGATAGATAGCTTCGAAATAGGATTCCAGCGGAGGAGGTTCCATGCCGGGATAAACCGACGGGAAACCGCCGCCGACATCGACCACGTCAACGGTCACCGATGCCTCGACAATTGCGGCGCGGACATGCTCCATCGCTTCGGAATAGGCCGCTGGCGTCATTGCTTGGCTGCCTACGTGGAAGCAAATACCCAGGCTGTCGGCGACTTGGCGGGTGGCGCGCAGCAGGTCGGCGACTTCGGAATGGATGGCACCGAATTTGGCCGCAAGGCTTAGCTTGGCGTGTTCGGACGACACCTGAATACGGACGCACAGTTCAAGGTCGGTTGCCGCAACGCCGTCTTTGGCGGTGGCGCGGGCGATCTTGTCGAGTTCTTCAAGGCTATCCAGCGAAAATATCCGCACGCCGTGATTGTGATATGCCTGCGCAATCGCGCGTTCCGATTTGACCGGGTGCATAAAACACAATGTGGCATCGGGCAGGAATTTGTGCACCAGCCGCACTTCACCCAGCGACGCAACGTCATAATGGGTGATGCCGCTGTCCCACAAAACCTGCAGCAGCGACGGCGATGGATTGGCCTTTACGGCGTAGAGCGACTTGCCCGGAAACTTCTCGGCAAAGAAGCGGGCAGCGCGCGCCGCGGCATGCGGGCGAAGAAGCGTGATAGGTTCATCCGGGCGAAGCGCGCGGACAACAGCTAATGCGTCAGGAAATTCGTGCAATTCAAGGGACCCCCAATGTCGTTAAACCAAAAAGTGAAACTACGCTGCCTTGCGGTTATTGGAAGTCCCCCTGGGGCAGCGGAAGGGCGCGTATATGCAGAAGGGGGTTTAATGTAAAGTGAATGACGCAAAAATATTTGTGAAATTGTACCCTGCGCTTCTCTTTCGTGTTTTTATATCGGTACCTTGTGAATTGGCTGACAAATATTGCCAGTTATTTCATAGAAGGAAAAAAGGGAAATAAGGAAATAAGATCAGAGTTATGAAGGATAGTTAGCCGATGAAATTTAGGACATGCGCCCTTTTTTCCTTCTTTATCTTTTTTCCTTTTTTGAAACAAATGGCACAACCAATCAGCGCAAAATGACTTATAGTTAGAGCCTAACTCAACCGATCCCGAAATTCCGTCCACTCAAATTTCCGCACACAGCGCAGTTCGTCGGTCTCGCTGTCCCACAGCCAGATCGAGGGCAGCGGGACGCCGTTGAAGGTGTTGGTTTTGACCATGGAATAATGCGCTTGGTCGAGGAACGCGAAGCGTTGGCCGTGCTGCACCGGGGCGGGCAGGCGGTAATCGCCGATGATGTCGCCTGCGAGGCAGCTGGGGCCGCCTAGGCGGATTGCGGGGCCGTCTTCACGTTCGCCGAGCATCGCCGGGCGGTATGGTGCTTCGATCACGTCGGGCATGTGGCAGGTTGCGCTGATGTCGGTGATGCCGACCGCCATGCCGTTATCGAACACGTCAAGGATTTCGCCGACCAATATGCCGGCGTCGAGCGCAACCGCTTCGCCGGGTTCGAGATAGATGATGCAGCCGGTTTCTTCGCGGACTTGTTTGATAAACTCGACAAGTTCATCGCGCTGGTAATCGGCGCGGGTGATGTGGTGTCCGCCGCCGAAATTCAGCCATTCTAGCTGCGCAAAATAGGGCGCGATATGGGGCTTTAAGGCGTCCCATGTGCGGCGCAGCGGTTCGAAATCTTGCTCGCACAGTGTGTGGAAATGCAGGCCTGAAACGCCGTCCAGATGTTCGGGTTTTAACTGGCTAACCGGAAAGCCCAGCCGTGATGATGGTTGGCACGGGTCGTATTTGGCAACCTCGCCCTCGGCATGTTCGGGATTGATCCGCAGGCCGACATCAAACTGCGCGGCGCTGGCGTCAAGTAGCGCGCGGAAACGGGCGTGCTGCCCCGGGCTGTTGAACACGATATGATCCGACATATCGAGAATTTCGGGCAGGTCTTCGGCCTTATATCCCGCGCAATAGGTTTCGATAATACCGCTATATTTGTCCCGCGCCAGCCGCGCCTCCCAAAGCCCGCTGGCGCAGACGCCGTCGAGATACTCGCCGATCAGGGGCGCGAGTTCCCACATCGAAAACGCCTTCATCGCGCACAATATTTTCGCACCAGAGCGCGTTTTGATATCAGCCAAAATCTCAAGATTTCGCCTGATCGCGGCCACATCGACAACGAACGCGGGGCTGTCGGTGCGCTTCAAGTCAAAATGCGCGAATGCGCCGGGATCGCCTGCTTTGGTTTCCATTTTTTATGTTCCGATTTTTTGTTTCGCGCAGAGGCGCAGAGGGAGCAGAGACCGCAGAGATTTATTCTGGTTTGTGGTCATTGACCATCCTCCTGATACCTTCCTTCATTGTTGTTTGGGAGAAATTTAGGAGCAGCCCTACGGGCTGTTTCAGTATTCTCAAATATGTGAGTAGTTGCTTCGCGTGGGCCTTACTCAACTGTTCGGTTGCCTTAATTTCTAAAACAAGGCGGTCTTCAATAAGAATATCTATGCGAAAGGCAGCCTCAAATGAATGCCCGTCAAACATTAAAGGAACGGCTACTTGCCGTTCAACCTTCAAACCACGCGCTTCCAATCGTCCGGCCAAAACCACTTCATAGACATTTTCGAATAAACCGGGCCCAAGTTCACGGTGGATTGTGATAGCTTCATCGATGACGATTGCATTAATTTCATCAATTTTCACCAACAACATCCCCTCTGCGATCTCTGCTAAACTCTGCGCCTCTGCGCGAAACAAAAAACCCTTAAAACGCCAAAGTCCCATCCAATTCCTCAACCGTCCACGGTAAACCATGCGCGTTCAGCATTTCCATGTATGGATCGGGATCAAACTGTTCGATGTTAAACACGCCAGCTCCCGCCCATTTGGCGGTCAGCAACATTGCCGCGCCGATCATTGCCGGGACGCCGGTGGTGTAGCTTACGGCTTGATTGCCGGTTTCGGCATAGGCTTCCTCATGGTCGCAGATGTTCTTGATGTAGAGTGTTTTTTCGCGGCCATCCTTACCAAGGCCGGTGGCAATGTCGCCGATATTAGTTTTGCCTTTGGTTGTCGGCCCCAGCGACGCAGGTTCGGGCAGCACAGCTTTCAAAAATTGCAGCGGAATAATCTCGCGCCCTTCATACATCACCGGATCGATCCGCGTCATGCCGACCGCCTGAAGCACATTAAGGTGCGTGATATACGCATCGCCAAATGTCATCCAGAACCGGATGCGTTTAATCTCTGGCAGATGCGTCTTCAGACTTTCGATTTCCTCATGGTACATCAGATACATATTTTTCGGGCCGACCGCTTCAAAGTCAAAGCTTTGCTTTACCGACATTGGCGGAGTTTCGACCCAGTCGCCATTTTCCCAGTGGCGCGCGATGGCGGTCACTTCGCGAATGTTAATCTCGGGGTTGAAATTGGTGGCAAATGCCTGGCCATGATCGCCGCCATTGCAATCCAGAATGTCGAGTGTGTCGATCCGGTCGAAGTGATGCTTCTTGAGGTATGTGGCAAATACACTGGTCACGCCGGGGTCAAAACCAGAGCCTAATAACGCCGTCAAACCAGCCGCTTTGAACCGTTCCTGATACGCCCACTGCCAATGATATTCGAACTTCGCCACGTCCAGCGGCTCGTAATTCGCGGTGTCCATATAATTGACACGGGCGGCAAGGCAAGCATCCATGATGTTGAGATCCTGATAGGGCAATGCGAGGTTGACGACCAACGCTGGCTTGATCTCGTTTAGTAACGCGGTGGTCGCCGCGACATCATCGGCGTCCAGGGCGTAGGTGTCGATTTGGGCGCCCGTGCGCTCTTTAACCGATGCAGCGATGGCGTCGCATTTGGATTTGGTCCGGCTGGCAAGGCTGATGTGGCTAAATATGTCAGCATTCATCGCCATTTTGTGAACCGCAACCGATCCCACACCGCCCGCGCCAATTACCAAAATCTTGCTCATCAATTTTTGCCTTAATGCTAGTGAATCAGATGTTGCCGATATAGAGTGGATTCATGACAGCACAACATTTGCATGACCCAAATCGCAAGCCAAGTTTGGAGGGGATAAAGCGGGCCGCGGCAAAAATCGCCGAGATACTGCCGCCGACGCCTTTATTGCCGCTGGAAATTGATGGCCGGACAATCTGGTGCAAGGCGGAGAGTTTGCAGCCGATTGGTGCGTTCAAGATCAGGGGCGCGTGGCACCGGTTGAGCGACATGACCGATGATGAACGCGCGCGCGGCGTTGTCGGTGTATCTAGCGGCAATCATGCACAGGGCGTCGCTTGGGCGGCAAAGCGATTGGGCATATCGGCGATTATCGTGATGCCCAGCAACGCGCCGCAAATGAAACTGGACGCGACCCGCGCCTTGGGGGCGGAGGTGGTGACCTATGAGCGCGCCACAGAATCGCGCGATGCGATAGCGGCGGACTTGGTTGCAAAAACCGGCGGCACGTTGGTGCATGCATTCGGTGATCCTTGGGTGATCGAAGGGCAGGGGACGATGGGGTTGGAGGCGATTACGCAGCTTGCGGCGCGCGGCATAAGCGAGCCCACTCAGATAATCGCGTGTTGCGGCGGCGGCGGGCTTTCTTCGGGGCTTGCTGTCGCTTGCCCCGGCGCCCGGATATTCGCGGTGGAACCCGAAGGCTGGGACGATGTAACCCGGTCGTTATTGGCCGGAGAGATATTGCCCGTCGATGATCTGGCCTATCCCACCGAGTGCGACGCCTTGCAGACGCCCAAGACATATCCGATCAACTTTGAAATCCTGAGAGCACGCGGTGTCTCTGGGGTGGTTGTGACCAAGCAAGAAGTGCATGCCGCGATGAAGCTGGCGTTTGAACGGCTGCATTTGGTGATCGAACCCGGCGGCGCGGCGGCGTTGGCTGCTGTGATTGCTGGCAAAGTCGAAGTGAGCGGCGTTACGCTGGTAACCCTGTCAGGCGGGAATGTGGACGCCGCAATGTTTGCGCGGATATTGGCTGGCTAAGTTCTAATTCTAAACAATACACTCGTTCCTAAATCATTCGTCATTGCGAGGAGCGAAGCGACGCGGCAATCCAGTGCGGCGCACGAAATCTCTTGGCGACGCACGAACACTCTGGATTGCCGCGCTTCGCTCGCAATGACAAAAATAGTGCCCTAAGCCGCCTTTGCGCGCTGCAATTCCATCCGGCCCCAAATCTCAACCAACGCGTCGGTCAAGCCGCGCATCATGGCTTCATTATGGTCCGGCCCCGGCGTAAACCGCAATCGTTCGGTGCCGCGCGGAACGGTAGGGTAATTGATCGGCTGCACGTAAATGCCGTATTCCGCGAGCAAAACGTCGCTGATCTTCTTTGCTTTCACAGGATCGCCGACCATCAACGGCACAATATGGGTCTCACCCGCCATCAACGGCA